>DGYV01000041.1:59350-59770 GCA_002398485.1 Peptococcaceae bacterium UBA4997
CATCTCTATAACCTAAATCACTGCTTTTATTTAATTACACTTAGAATAACCGCAATTACGGCAGGCAACACAGCCACCTTCGTGCTCCAGCTTAGCACCACAATCGGGGCAAAATTTGGCAAGCCTGCCTTCATCGGGATACCCTGTTTTAGCAACGCTTTCAACCATGGGCATAGCTAAAGCAGAATTATCGCCGCTTGCTATCATATCCGCCACCCTTTTTACAACCCTGGCTACCGCATCGGGGCAGGAGGTACATGTACGCCCACCCTGGCGAATGGTAGAAGGACAACGGATACCCCGTAACTGCTCTAAGATTTCAGCAAGGCTTATACCTGAACGCAAAGAAATGGAAACCAAACGCGCCATGGCCTCTGACTGTGAAGGGCAGCCGCCTGCCTTGCCTGTGGAAGTAAAAAC
>DGYV01000031.1:0-3346 GCA_002398485.1 Peptococcaceae bacterium UBA4997
TATTACATATTCTTTGGCCAAAGAATATGTAATAGTGGATCAAAACAAGCGTAAAGTTTTGGCCTGGCAATCAATTCAGGAAGTGGCGGCTAAAGCAGGTATGACAGTAAAAGAGGATAAAGAACTTTTGGATGAAGTTACTTACCTTTTGGAATATCCCACAGCCTTAATGGGCAATTTCAGTGAAAATTACTTGGATATGCCGGAAGAGCTTATTGTAACTCCTATGAGGGAACACCAGCGTTATTTTCCTGTTTTTGATAAAGCAGGCAAGCTTTTGAACCATTTTATAGCTGTACGCAACGGCAACAGCGACCATTTGGCAACAGTTCAGGCAGGCAACGAAAAAGTATTGCAGGCCCGTTTGGCGGATGCCGCTTTCTTCTGGCAAGAGGATTGCCAAAAACCGCTTGAGGAAAATTTGCCCCGTTTGGAAAATATAGTTTTCCATGAAAAGTTGGGTACATTGGCAGCAAAAGTACAACGTGTAGCTAAATTAGCCGCTATAATAGCGGCCAAACTGGCTTACAGCAAAGCTGATCAAAAAGCAACTGTTCGTGCTGCCCAATTGATGAAGTGCGACTTGGTTTCTCATGCTGTTTATGAATTTACGGAATTACAGGGTACTATGGGTAAATATTATGCCCAGGTATACAATGAAGAAGAACAGGTAGCTTTGGCTATCGAAGAACATTATCAGCCTCGTTTTGCAGGGGATGTATTGCCCGAAACCAAAGCAGGACAAGCTTTGGCCATGGCGGACCGTATAGATAGCTTGGTAGGCTTTTTTGGCCAGGAAATGTTTCCCACAGGCTCACAGGATCCCTATGCTATGAGGCGTCAGGCTATGGGGGTTGCCCAAATAATAATTAAAAAACAACTGGATCTCTCCATAAGCGAACTTTTTGCCGCAGCTTATGATTTATATGATCTCAAGCTTGTAAAAATGGTATCAAATAAAGCGGATACAGTAACTAATCTAGTAAATTTCTTCAAACAAAGAATAGATAATATAATGACAGAAGAGGGGGCAGAATATGACGTTGTAAACTCCGTTTTGAGCAAGCCCTTTGATAAACCGGTGGAAAGCCATCAAAAGGCTATGGCTTTACAGGTCTTTCGCAGTGAAGCAGGGTTTGCCGAACTTATAGCTGGTTTTACCAGAGCCGCTAACCTGCTTAAAAACGCTAATACCGATGGTATGGTAAAAGAGGCCTTGCTTAACGAAAGTTCCGAAAAAGCACTTTACGAAGGTGTTGTGGCAGTGGAAGCTAAAACTGCTGTGTTACTTGCTGAGCATGATTATTTGGCAGCTTTGCAAACTATAGGCACTTTAAGACCATTAATAGATGATTTCTTTAATCAGGTAATGGTAATGGCTGAAGATGAGGCTGTTCGCAACAACCGTTTAGCACTTTTGGCAAAGGTTGTTGGTGTTACAGATAAAATAGGTGATTTGGCTAAAATAGTTATGTAGTTATTTAGTGAAACATTGATATAGCTGGCTATTAAGTATTGCATTAAATATACTTGATTTGGTAGCTGGACATATTATTAGGAATCCTGTAAAATTAGTATGATATTTCAAAGTTTTTTAATTTTGAAACCAAACAAGGGGCTAAATTTAAAGGGGGAGTGAATAAAAATGCAGAAATTTGTTTACATGTTTAAAGAAGGCAATGCTTCCATGAAACCCTTATTAGGTGGTAAAGGCGCTAACCTGGCGGAAATGACCAATTTGGGCATGCCTATTCCTCAAGGTTTTACGGTTACTACAGAAGCCTGCAATGATTATTATGCTCAAGGCGGCAAAATTAGTGATGGGATCATAGGGCAAATTGATGTTGCTATGGCTGAATTGGAAAAAATTTCCCAAAAAAAATTCGGTGATATAGAGAATCCTCTTTTAGTTTCAGTTCGTTCCGGTGCACGTGCTTCCATGCCCGGTATGATGGATACGATTTTGAATTTGGGTTTAAACGATGTAGCGGTAGAAAGCTTGGCAAGAAGAACTAATAATCCCCGCTTTGCTTATGATTCTTATCGTCGTTTCATCCAAATGTTTTCAGATGTTGTTATGGGTCTTCCCAAAGCCTCTTTTGAAAGAGTGCTTGATGAAATAAAAGAAGCAAAAAATATTCACCTGGATACGGATATGACGGCTGAAGATTGGAAAGACATAGTTGTTAAATATAAAGACTTTTATAAAAAAGAAATGGGAACAGAATTCCCTCAGGAACCCAAAACCCAACTATTGGAATCTGTAAAAGCAGTATTTCGTTCTTGGGATAATCCCCGTGCCATTGTTTACCGTCGCATGAACGATATTCCCGGTGATTGGGGTACTGCAGTAAACGTACAAATGATGGTATTTGGCAATATGGGTGATACTTCCGGCACAGGTGTTGCTTTTACCCGTAACCCTGCTACAGGCGAAAAACTTATTTTTGGTGAGTATCTTATCAATGCTCAAGGTGAAGACGTAGTTGCCGGTATTCGCACGCCAAGCCCCATTGCTACTTTGGAAAAAGATATGCCCGAAGCTTACAAGCAGTTTATGGATATTGCTCAAACCTTGGAAAAACACTACAGGGATATGCAGGATATGGAATTTACCATTGAGGATAAAAAATTGTTCTTCCTGCAAACCCGTAACGGCAAACGTACCGCTGCGGCAGCTTTGAAAATTGCCGTAGATATGGTAGATGAGAAAATGATCACCGAAAAAGAAGCTGTTGCCCGTGTAGAGCCAAAACAACTAGATGCTTTATTGCACCCTGTATTTGATGCGGGATCCTTGAAAGCCTCTAAGGTTTTGACTACCGGTTTGCCCGCATCCCCCGGCGCTGCGGCAGGTAAAGTATATTTCACTGCTGAAGAAGCCAAAGCGGCTAAGGAAGCAGGCAATAGGGTAGTGCTTGCTCGTTTGGAAACTTCTCCTGAAGATATTGAGGGCATGATGGTTTCTCAGGGTATTTTAACGGTTCGCGGTGGCATGACCTCCCACGCAGCGGTAGTTGCCCGTGGTATGGGTACCTGCTGTGTAGCAGGTTGCGGCGATATTAAAATGCATGAAGAAGAAAAATACTTTACCATAAACGGTGTAACCGTAAAAGAAGGCGATTATATCTCCTTAGATGGTTCCACAGGCAATGTTTATTTAGGCGATGTTAAAACCAATGAGCCTTCCATTTCAGGCGATTTTGCGCGTTTTATGAAATGGACGGATGAATATCGCTGCATGAAGGTGCGTACTAATGCGGATACCCCAAGGGATGCCCAAAACGCTGTTGATTTTGGTGCCGAAGGTATTGGTTTGACCCGTACCGAGCATATGTTCTTTGAT
>DGYV01000031.1:3553-3748 GCA_002398485.1 Peptococcaceae bacterium UBA4997
GTACCGAGCATATGTTCTTTGATGAAGAACGTATTCCCAAAATGAGGAAAATGATTTTATCCGAAACTGTGGAAGCAAGAAAAGCCGCTTTGACGGAATTATTGCCCTTCCAAAAAGCAGACTTTGTTGGTATTTATGAAGTAATGGGTGAACGCCCCGTTACCGTACGTCTTTTGGATCCCCCGCTTCATGAAT
>DGYV01000031.1:4027-11855 GCA_002398485.1 Peptococcaceae bacterium UBA4997
TGATGGGTCACCGTGGCTGCCGTTTGGCTGTTACTTATCCTGAAATTGCCGAAATGCAGACCCGTGCCATTATAGAGGCTGCGGTTCAAGTGAAAAAGGAAAAAGGTTTTAATATTGTACCTGAAATCATGATCCCCTTAGTAGGCGAAATCAAAGAGCTTAAATTTGTTAAAGATGTTGTTAAAGCAACTGCTGATGAAGTAATTGCTGCATCCGGTATTGAAATGAAATATATGGTAGGTACTATGATAGAAATCCCCCGTGCTGCTTTAACGGCAGATGAAATTGCTACCGAAGCCGAATTTTTCTCCTTCGGCACCAATGATTTGAGCCAGATGACTTTTGGCTTCTCCCGTGATGATGCAGGTAAATTCTTGGATGATTATTATAAAAATAAAATCTATGAATCCGATCCCTTTGCTCGTTTGGACAGAAAAGGTGTTGGCCAGTTGGTGGAAATGGCAGTTGTTAAAGGCCGTGCTACCCGTCCTGATATAAAATTGGGTATTTGCGGCGAACATGGCGGCGATCCTTCTTCTATTGAATTCTGCTATCTCATGGGCTTGGATTATGTAAGCTGTTCTCCTTTCCGTGTGCCCGTAGCCCGTTTGGCTGCTGCTCAGGCTGCCATTGCCCATGGCCCCCGCAATAAATAGGTGATAAAACATGATTTCCGTTACAGTTGAATTCAAGGGTTATTTAAAACAATATACGGGGCATCGTGAGCCTTTAAGCCTTGAACTGCAGCAGGATACTCAAGTAGAAGCAGTTTTTACCCACTTTAATATTCCTGCCCACCTAATAAAACTTGTTAGTATAGATGGAACCATGGTAGAAAAAACTCAACTGCTCAAGGATGGCGATCATATAGTTATTCAACCTGTGGTATTGGGCGGTTAAAACCATGTTTTTAAGGCCACTCTTCTCTAAAAGAGTGGCCTTATTATTGTTCTAAAAGCACCTCTGCAACCATATTTTTGAATAAGCACTAGGAATTAAGCTGCCTATGTTATATAATTAAAGATGAAATCAAAAGTGTATTTGTATAAAAAAGTTATTTATAATCAGTATTAAAAAATAACCTTAAGGAGTTGCCAAATGTCTTTAGTTGCGGTAGAGCAGGCTTATAAAGATGATAAAAAAAGTATCACACAGGCTTTGCAAAACATCTTTACCCCTTTTGGCGGCATAAATAATTTTTTGTTTCCCGATGCTGTGGTTTTAATAAATCTTCACTCTGCCACTGCTGTGTTTTTAGCAGAATCGCTTAAGGAAGCTTTAGCGGAAAAAGGTATTGAAAATATTACTTTAAGTACAAATTTAACTAACAACACTTTTACAAAAGTAAAAGTACCTGAACCCTTGGTGGTGGAGGAAATAGAAGTATACGAAAAAGCCGCCAAGGCGGATGTTATTTTTAATGTTGCCTCAATGGCTGGCTTGAATCGCAACGCTTTTGCGCTTTCTATATATAATTTAACAGCGCTTTTAAGTAATGCAGCTAAGGATAAATTTACGGCCACCCATTCGGCAAGGGCACTGGTGGATCTATACCAAACCTTAACACCTCAATTCAATATCGTGGATAATTTGATAGTGGAGGCCAATACCTGTAATGAGCCTTCTTTTATAATTGCTTCTACAGATGCCGTTGCTTTGGATAGCTTGTCTGCCCTTTATGCAGGAGCAGATACTAGGGATGCGGAATATTTGGTTTTGGCTCATCAATATGGTTTCGGAGTTGGCAATCTTAATGAAATAACATTAACGGGAAATTATGAAGGCATATTTGCCTGGGAATAAATTTTTTGTTCAATTTAGAATATGATTTATGGTTTTGGGGAGGTTTTATGGAAATCAAGGGAAATGTTAGTGGTATAAGCAAGTTTTGGTTGTCTAAAATTGAAAAGCTCACAGAGTTTACTTTACAGGGCAACCAAATAGTTTCTAAAGAACTGGCGGATGAGCTTGCTGTTATTACAGCGAATATCAATAAGGAAATCTTGCTTTATGTGGATCGTAAAGGCCATATCAACCATGTTGAAGTAGGGGATAATCATTCTGTTTCTTTGGAAGCCTTAAAAGGCAGAGAAGCTAAAAGCCGTCTTTCGGGGTTTCGCTGTATTCATACACATCCGGGCGGTGATGGTACTTTAAGTATGGTGGATTTAACGGCTTTACCGCTTTTACGCTTTGATTGCATAGTTGCAATAGGTGTGGATGCGGAAGGCAAAACCACTAATGTGGGTTTGGCTTGGGGGATTTTAGGTAAAAATTTGCCACAACCTTTGCTTTACCCTAATCTGGGAAGTATCTTAAATTTAGATATGCAGGCACAGGTTTCGCTTATCGAAAAGGAAGCCGAAAAAAAACTGGAATTTCATGAGGAAATCAAAGATGCTCCCAAGGCGCTTTTGGTAGCTATAAGCGGCAGGGACACTGAGGCCATGTCTTCATACAGTTTGGCGGAACTGAAACAGCTTGCTGATACGGCAGGGTTGGTAGTGGTAGATAATATGCTGCAAAAACGTTCCGTACCTGATGCTGCAACCTATATAGGCAAAGGCAAACTGGAAGAACTGCGCTTTAAATGCCAAATTTTAGGTATAGACAGCATTATTTTTGATGATGAACTTTCTCCTGTACAGATCAGAAACTTGGAGGAGACAACAGGTAAAGCTATTATAGACCGTTCCATGCTTATTTTGGATATTTTTGCAGGCAGAGCCAAAAGCAATGAAGGCAAGCTCCAGGTTGAATTAGCACAGCTACGCTATATGATGCCACGCTTGGTAGGGCAGGGCGAGGTGCTTTCCCGTTTGGGAGGTGGCATAGGTACAAGGGGTCCCGGCGAAACCAAGCTGGAGGCTGACCGCAGGAATATCCGCAAAAGGATAACGGAGCTGGAAAGCCGTTTGGAGCAAGTAGTTAAAACCCGTAAATTGCATCGTGAACAAAGAACCGGCCAAAGCATACCTGTAATTGCTTTGGTAGGTTATACAAATGCAGGCAAAAGCACATTGCTGAATGCCTTAACGGGTTCTGATGTAATGGCGGAGGACAAACTTTTTGCCACACTAGATACTACTACCAGAAAAATTACCCTGCCCGATAACCGTCAGGCACTGCTTACGGATACAGTGGGTTTTATCCGTAAGCTGCCGCATCATTTGGTAGCGGCTTTCCGAGCCACTTTGGAAGAGGTTGTGGAAGCCGATTTGTTGGTGCACGTTTTGGATGGTTCGGGTAGTGAAGTGGAAGAGCAGGTAAAGGCCGTAACAGAGGTTTTGTCTTATCTTAAAGCTGAACACAAGCCTACTGTTATTGCCATAAATAAAGTGGATACTATTACAAGCGAGGGCTACTTAAAAAGATTATTGGGTCATTATGAGCATTCTGTAGCTATTTCCGCTAAAAAGGTGATCGGCTTAGCTGAGCTTTTGGCTGAAATCACGGAAATGCTGCCGGGAGCCGCTCATTTTGTAAAAGTGCTGTTGCCTTATAGCAAGGCTTCAATGCTTGCGGCACTTCATAATGATGCCGCTATCAGCTTGGAGGAATATCGCAATGAAGGCATTTATGTGGAAGCAAAAGTAGATGAACAGCTTTATCAAAGGCTTTTGAAAGCGGAGTATTTGGTAAACTAAAATATTAAGAAGGGGCGGTTCATGTGAGAACAGGTTATTATGATTGTCATTTGCACAGCCAAATGTCTTTTGATTCACACTTAACTATGAATAGGATAGCGGAAATAGCTTATGATTTGGATTTCAGCGGTATCACCTATACCGACCATGTGGATTTTGATTATCCTGGCTTAGGTGATAAAGTATTTGATATTGAAGAATATTATAAAAACCTAAAACGTGTTCAAGAGAAATTTGCAGGCAAGCTAGAAATTTTAGGCGGTGTGGAAATAGGTATGCAACCACACCTTGCGGACAGAAACTGGGCTTTTGTAGAAAAAATGAAACCTGATTTCATTATTGGTTCGGTTCATTCCTGTCAAAGGTGTGATATTTATGACGGCAGTTTTACAGCGGGAAAGAATCAATTGCAGGCCTATACAGCCTATTTGGAAGAAATTTTAACAAATATTAAAGCTCATACTTATTTTCATGTTCTGGGGCATTTAGATATGATTTTAAGGGTTGCAGATTATCCCTGCCGCAGTTTTGAAGCTTCCGAATGCAAGCTTTTGGTGCAGGATATATTGTGGGAGCTTATTTCAACAGGGCGCGGTATCGAGGTGAACAGTTCAGGTTGGCGCTATGGCCTTAATGGTCCACATCCTTCTTTTAAGATAATCAAACGTTACCATGATATGGGCGGCACCATTATAACCTGCGGTTCCGATGCCCACCGTACCTATTCTGTAGGTGAAGACTTAAAAGAGGCTTATCAGCTTGTAAAGGAAGCAGGCTTTAAGGAAATGAGCCTTTTTGTAGGTGGTAAGGAAGAAAAAATAGTTTTATAGTTTATTTGCTAATATTTCAAATTTGATAAATTATGATTAATAAAATATAAGAAGAAAAAAATAGCCTTATAATTTGGATAGAAGAGGTAAAGCTTATGGCACTGCATTTTATTTTGGGTAGGGCCGGCAGCGGTAAAACCGCTTATTGTATTAACCAAATTGCCGAGGACTTAAAAAAAAGTCCATTGGGTGATCCTTTAATAATGGTTGTGCCCGATCAGGCTAGCTTGATAAATGAAATGACATTGGCGGCTTATCCGGGGCTTGGCGGTAGTATTCGTGGCGAAATATTGAGCTTTGGCAGGCTTGTTCATAAAATCAAAAAGGACGAGCCTTGGGCAAATTTGCCCTGGCTGGACGATATGGGCAAAGCAATGCTCATTAGCCAAAGTTTAAAAAAGCACTTGGGAAAACTTTCGGTTTTTAAAAAGGCTGCCCGCCATAGTGGGTTTGTGGCTAACTTATTGAATATAATCAAAGAAATGGAACGCTATCAAATAGAGCCCAAGGCTGTTTTTGAGGCGGCTTTTTTGCTTAAAAAAGAAGATAAAAGAAGTTTAACGTCAGATAAGCTGAATGATATAGCCCTTATTTACGAAGAGCTTATGCATATAATAGGCAAAGATTATTTGGATGAAAGCACCTCCCTAAGCCTGGCCGCTCAGGCTATCCCCAATAAAAATTGGCTCAAGAATGCAAAAGTATGGTTAGAAGGTTTTACGGATTTCAACCCGGCCCAAATGAAAGTTATAGAAAGCCTCTTAAAGAATTGCGCGGAGGTCTATATAGGTTTTTGTTTAGAGCCCAAGCTTATTAAACAAACTGAACTTAAAGAAGGTAATATTTTTGCCAACACCTGGCAAAGCCATAAGATATTGCTCCATTTGGCTGAAAAAAACGGTATACCCGTTGAATACATAAATTTACAAGCAGGCAAGCGTTACAGCCAAAGCTCTGATTTGGCTTTGGTGGAAAAGGCCTTTGCTTTTGCTGACTACACTGCCTGCGCTGAAGCAAAAAATATACATATTATAAAAAACAATGATAAAGAAGCTGAAATAAGGTGTATTGCGGGTAAAATAGTTAATTTGTGCCGTAACTGCGGCTACAGGCAAAAGGATATAGCTTTGGTTTTGCGTAACAGCGCAGATTATGAAAGCCTGCTGCCCGAAATTTTTCAGGAATATAGCTTAAGCTGTTTTATGGATATACCACGCCCGTTGATATATCACCCTGTAGCGGAGCTTATTGGGGCGGCTTTGCAGGTAATGTCGGAGGATTGGCAGCATGAAGCAGTTTTCCGTTATCTTAAATGCGGTCTTATACCTGTAGAGGATGAAGAAGTAGATATTTTGGAAAATTACTGCCTTGCCTGCGGTATAAGGAGCAGTTCTTGGAAAAAAGCTGAGCCTTGGAGCAAATACTACAGTAAAAATAAAAATGAGGATACAGCACAAAATCTGGAAACGGTGAATCAAATCAGGTTCAAGGCAGTAAGGGCATTGAAGAAATTTGCTGATAAATTAAAAAACGAACCAACTGTTACTTTGATTTGCCAAAGCCTGCTTGAGCTTTTAACTGATTTAGATGTAGAAACTACCTTAAAAAAACAGGCGGAAACCCTGCGTTTGGCAGGTGAAATGATTAAAGCTGAAGAGAATGACTACATACTTAAAGGCATAGTGAATATGATTGGGGAAATAAGCTATTTTTTGGGTGAGGACAAGCTTTCTTTTGAAAATTTAGCAGAAATTTTGGCAAGTGGCTTTAGCAAACTGGAAACCAGGCTCATACCGCCTGTTTTGGATGAAATATTTGTTTCCGATATTGCCAAAAGCCGTACCCCCGATGCTAAAGCGGTATTTGTAATGGGTGCCAATGATGGTGTTTTTCCTGCAAGAGTTGTGGAAGATAGCCTACTCAACAGTTCAGAGCGTGATATGCTGCCTAACTATGGCATAAAGCTTGCACCAAGCCAACGCAAGCAGCAGTTGGAGGAAAATTATTTAATTTATTTGGCATTGAGCCGCAGCAGTGAAAAACTTTATGTAAGTTATGTTGCCAATGATGATGACGGCCAAAGCCTTGAACCTTCCTTGTTTGTGAACAATCTTTTGGCGCTTTTTCCCAACCTTACCGTTGAAGAAGGCGGCAAACAAGTTATAACAGGCGGCAAGGCAGGTTTGAATTATCTGCGTGAAGCCTTACTTAACTTTAAAGAAGGTAAAACTGAGTCTGTTGAATTACGGCAAATTTACAATTATTTTAAAGAGCTTCCCGAATACGCCTATGAGCTGGGAAAAATAGTGCAGGGCATTTACTATAAGCCCAATCAAAATCCATTAAGCAAAGCAAAAGTACAAGCTCTTTATGGGAATATGCAAACCAGCAGTATTTCACGTTTGGAAAGCTTTAATTATTGTCCTTGCCGCTATTTTGCAAATTATGGCTTAAAGCTTAAACCCAGGCAGGAATATAAAGTAAAAGTACCTGATATAGGTACCATATACCATGAAATTTTGGCTACGGTATTGGCAGAGCTAACTCATGCGGAAACAGAGTGGTCGCTTGTGAATAAAGCAATGCTAAAAACACTTGTGGAGCAGGCTGTAGAAAATTTATCCGATCCTAAATTGGGCGGTATATTAGCGGCGGACGGTAAAAACAGATATATCAAAATCAAAATGATCAATGTAGCTGTAAATGCCTTAATGGATATAACTACACAGCTTGCTTTGGGCAAATTTGTGCCTGTAGCGTGGGAAGCTTATTTTGGTGAGGGTGCGCCTATTGAAGGTTTGTCTGTGGCGCTGAACAATGAAAAAAGCATTGGCCTGCATGGTTTTATCGACCGCATAGATAAAGCTGAAATTGGTGATACAGCTTACTATAGGATAATCGATTACAAAATGGCTCAGAGGGACTTGAACCCTGTGGATATTTATAACGGTATCAACTGGCAAATGCCTGTTTATTTGCAGGCCGTCTTGAACGATGCAGCTAAAAAATATGCCAAGGAGGCTAAGCCTGCTGGTATGTTTTATAGTTCTGTACGGGAAAATATCCAGCTTGTTAATGAACCGGATTATTATACAAAGCCTTATCAAAACCTTAAATTAAAAGGTCTTGCCTTGCTTACCCCCGAAAGTATTGCCTTGGCAGAAGCCATTGAAAGTGGGAACGGCAAGGTAATGCCCGTTTATATTAAAAAAGATGGCAGCTTCGGTAAAAACAGTGGTATCAGTGAGCAGGATTATCAAATCATCCAAAAATTCCTGTATAAGCAGATTCAAAACACCCTTAATGCCGTAATGGCGGGTGTTGCAGCCCCCAAACCTTTATTTTACGGGG
>DGYV01000031.1:12023-22631 GCA_002398485.1 Peptococcaceae bacterium UBA4997
CAAACCTTTATTTTACGGGGATATGCTGGCCTGTGATAATTGTGATTATAATGCCTTGTGTGCTACTGAGAAGACGGCTGATTTGCCTATGGCAGACAAGCCCGAATTAAGCAATGAGGAAGCTATAGCAGCCATGGCTGAAGCGGCAGGGGGTGAGGTTGATGAGTAGAAGCTGGACAGTAAGCCAAAAAGAGGCTATCGAAAACAGGGGTGAAAACCTTTTGGTGGCCGCGGGAGCAGGTTCGGGCAAGACCTCTGTTTTAATCGAAAGAATCATCACAAGGATAATGGATAGTAAAAACCCTGTGGATGTGGATAATCTTCTGGTAGTAACTTATACCAATGCCGCTGCCGCGGAAATGCGCCACCGCTTGGGCAAGGCTATCAACGAAGGTTTGCTTAAAAACCCTGCGGACGATCATTTAAGGCGCCAGCTTTCACTTTTACAAAGGGCTCATGTAACAACACTGCATGCTTTTTGTTTGGATATTATCACAAAATACTTTTATTTATTGGATTTAGATTCTAAAATTCGCATTGGCAGCCAGGCGGAGCTTTCAGCTTTGCAAACCAAGGTGTTGGATGATTTGTTTGAAGAATATTACCTAATGGAGCCTTCACCGCTCAAGCTTTTACTTAGCCATTATAACAGGGGTGTAGGTGATGAAAATTTGCGCAGTTTGGTTTTGCAAACAGCAGATTTCAGCTATAGTATGCCAAACCCCTTGAACTGGATAAAAAGCTTAAAAACACCTTATGAAGAAGGCAGCGCGGAAACATGGCTGAAATATCTTGTGGAAGCGGCAGCAGAGGATATCAAGGGTTTAAGCTTGCTTATCAATAAAGCGGTGGCCTATTGTAGGGAAGAACAAAACGGCCTGCAAAAATATTTGCCCGTAATAGGCGAGGAAGCAAAAAGCTTGAACAGGCTGGCAGATTCAGACTTTGCCGGCTGGAACAACTTTGCCGAAGCGGTAAATAAGCTTGAATTTGCCAGGCTGCCTGTTATTACAGCCAAAGCGGGCGCAGATGAAGATATCAAAAAAAGGGTGCAAAACTTAAGGAATAGCGTTAAAGACGGCATAAAAGCAATTAAAACCCATTATACGGCATATACTGAAGAAGCCATGTCTGTGCAGATAAGCAGGCTTGCTCCTATGGCCACGGCTTTGGTAGATTTAACGGAAGCTTATTGTAAAGCTTGGCAGCAAACCAAAAAAAGCAAAAAACTGCTGGAATTCAATGACTTGGAACATTATTGTTTGCAGCTTTTAACAGATGAAAAAAACGGCGTAACGGCAGACCTACAAAGCTGTTTTACAGAAATTTTTGTTGATGAGTATCAAGATATAAACCAGGTACAAGAAGCTATTTTAAATGCCCTTGCCCGTGGCAACAACAGCTTTATGGTGGGGGATATTAAGCAAAGCATTTATCGTTTTCGCTTGGCGGAGCCGGGACTTTTTATGGGCAAATTCCATGCTTATGGTTCCTATAACGGCGGCAAACGTATAGATCTGCAGCATAATTTCAGAAGTGAGGCCGGCATCATCAATGCAGTAAACTTTATTTTTCGCCAGCTTATGGTAGGTGAGAGTACAGAAATAGATTATGATGCCAAAGCTGCCTTAATTTCAGGAAAAGATGAAGAAAATACAGTGCCTGTTGAGCTTAACATCATAGCCGTGGGTAAGGAAGAAATGGCGGATGAGGAAAATGAAGAGTTTTTGGAAAACCTTGATGGAGCTCAAAAAGAGGCTAGGGTTATAGGCAAGCGTATCAAACAGCTTATAGCGGAAGGCGCAAAATACAAGGATATAGTGATTTTGCTTAGGGCTGCGCGTACCCGTTCAGTTATTATGGCCAAAGAGCTTGCAGGCATGGGGATACCGGTATTAACGGACGCTGTGGATAATTACTATGAAAACGCTGAATTTCAAACTATATTTAGCTTTTTGAAAGTATTAGATAATCCAAGGCAGGACATAGAGCTTGCGGCTTTAATGCACTCGGCCATAGGTGGTTTTAGCTTGGAGGAATTGGCGGAAATAAAAGCGGAAAACAGTGAAGGGGATTTTTATGATGCCTTGAAAGCTGCTCAAAATTCAAAAGCCTTATTTTTTTGGCAAAATTTACAAACATGGCGGCAAAGGGTCAAACAGGGTAGTATCAGCGAATTTTTAAGCCAAATCTATAGGGAAACGGGTTTTTACAGTTTTGCGGGAGCCTTAAGTGATGGCAATATCAGACAGCATAATCTACGCAGCTTAAAAGCACAGGCTTTGGATTACGAAAAATATTCTTATAAAGGGCTGGGCGGCTTTATTGATTATTTGGAACGTAACTTGGAGCAGGGCCAGGTACCCGCAGGCTTTAAAAGTGGTGCCGATGCTGTAACCATTATGAGCATACACCGCAGCAAAGGCTTGGAATTCCCTATTGTTTTTGTGGCAGGTTTGGGCCGGCCTTTTAATTTAACGGATATAAAAAGGGATGTGCTTTTGCACCGTGATATGGGCTTGGGCTTGCGTTGTGTGGATTTAGAAAAAAACATAAAATTCAATACGGTTTCGCACCGTGTTTTGGCGCATAAAATCAAGGCGGAGAGCCTTGCCGAGGAATTGAGAATTTTATATGTAGCCATGACAAGGGCTAAAGAACACCTTATTTTAACGGCCAGTTCCCGTAATTTGGTTAAAGCGGTTATGCGCGGCGCCAGTTTTATGGATTTGGCATCATGGCAGTTTTCTCCCGGTGTGATCAAGCAGTGCAGCAGTTATTTGGATTTATTGATTTTGGCTTTGATACGCCACCCAGCAGGTGCCGCATTGACTGATTGGGCAGGCTTGGCACATGAGGAGTGGCAGCAAGACTTCTTAGAGGATAAAAGCCGTTTTCTAATAAATATTGTAAATAATATTACAGGAACTGAATCTGTTAAGGCTGAAGCCATGAATTCTTATGAATTAAAAAAGATTTTTGAAGATGAAGCAATAGTCGATGAAGTACTTGATGATAAACTTGCTTATGAGCTGTCATGGCGCTATCCATATGCTGTAGCAACCAAAATTCCTTCTAAGTGGACAGTAACTGAGCTGAACCAAAAAAATAAGGATGTTATGGAGCAAGCCAAAGTAGATTTTGTTCAGGAAGAACAGCGTTCTGTGCTGGCAGAAGCCGCTGGGCTAAACTATGCCCGCAGAGGTATCATCCTGCACTTCTTATTGGAGAATATAGATTATAATGGGGATGTGGATTTGCAGATAGAAAGCCTTCTTGAACATATAACGGATGCGGAAACTCAGCTTTTAGCCGGTGATAAGCAGTCAATAAGGAACTTTTTTGCTTCCGCAACCGGGGCAAGGCTGAAAAAAGCCGAAAAAGTATTTAGGGAACTTCAGTTTATTTATGCCCTGCCTGCTAAAGAATTGGAAACCTTGTTGGCAAGTGATGATAAAATACTCCTGCAGGGTACAATAGACTTAGTATTTAAGGAAGCTGAAGGCTGGGTAATTGTGGATTATAAGTCAGGCCGCAGTGTTGGTAAAACTGATGCTGAATTATTGGATGCATATGGTAAACAGCTTTCCTTATACGCAAAAGCTTTTACTGAAATATGCAAAGAACCTGTAAAGGAAGCAATGCTTTATTTTCTTGGTTCAAACCATGTGGTCAAACTTAAATAATTTTAATATCTATACAGGCACTTTAAGCCCTTTTTGGCATAATATAGGCTAAAGGGGGTTTTGCTATGACAGGGTTAAAAAATTGTTTCGGCGGTTTTGGCGGTTTCGGCGGCAAAGGCTGTCGCCCTAAAAGAAATATCCGCTGTACCTTGCACAGCATTGTTTGGTACTTGTTTTTAGGTGCTACCTGTGCTTTGTTTTTGTACATTATGGTATGCCCTAATTTTTGGTTGGTTTTGGTACTGTTTATGTTGGTTTTGGGTATGATAGCTTGGTAATTCCAATAATATTGTAAAGCCTGCGGATTTGTGCTATGATAAAGAAACAGATTTTTTAAATTATAGCTTTATATTCGGAGGTGTTTTTATGAGAATAGCTTTTTACGGACATTCTTGTGTAAGTGTGATGGGAAGCAAAATCATTTTGATAGACCCTTACTTAAAAGGCAATCCTGTTGCAAAAACAGATCCGCGTGATATTGTCGCCGATTATATATTAGTAACGCACGCTCATGGTGATCATTTGGGCGATACTGTTGAAATAGCCAAGCGTACAGGCGCTACCGTAATTGCAAGCTATGAACTTTCGGAATGGCTAATTAAACAAGGGGTGCCTAATGTGCATGGCATGGGTACGGGCGGTGCTTTTGTGTTCCCTGATTTATTCAAGGTAAAACAAACTCAGGCTTGGCACAGTTCTTCTTTGCCTAACGGCACTGCCTGCGGTATAGCCTGCGGCTATTTATTCTGGTTAGACGGTGTTTGTTTTTATCATGCTGGTGATACGGGTTTGTTCAGTGATATTGGGCGTATTATAGGTAAGCACGATATTGATGTGGCCTTTTTACCTATAGGCGGGAATTTTACCATGGGTCCAACCGATGCTCTTATTGCTACGGGCTGGCTTGACTGCAAATATGTTGTACCTGTACATTATGACACCTATTCTTTAATTGAGCAGGATGGTGAAAACTTCAAAAAACAAATAGAAAACAAAACTCAAAGCAGGTGCATTCTTATGAAGCCCGATACAGTAGTTAATTATGATGAAATAGTTATGAAAAACAAAAAATAAAAATTCAAAAAAATTTTAATAGAATTGGCAAAAGCTACCAAAATATTTTGGTAGCTTTTTTAGATATTATCTAAAGGTTAAGGGCAAAATACTTGAAGAACATTTTTAAAGGAGGTGTAATAATGAATAAAATAAATTGTCTTGTGGAGGAATGCGTTTATAACTGTAATAATGATTGTGAAGCTAATGAAATTCAGGTATGTTCCTCTAATGCAGGAAATGTAAGCCACCCTGACAATACTTTTTGCAAAACTTTTTCATCCAAAAGAAGCGACAAGTAACAGTAAAGAAATGGCAAACAAAAGTGCTTTAAGAGCATTTTATTTATCGTCTTTTCAAGGAAAAAACAAAAGGAGGATATAAAAATGGCACAATTGACTCAAAAAGAATTAATGTATATAAACGATTGCATGGAAAAAGAACAGAATGAAATGAAAAAGCTCAACGATTACGCTAACCAAGTAACTGACCCCGCATTAAGTTCTACTCTTAAAAGTATAGCTCAAATGCACCAAAGCCATTTTGGTATTTTAAAAAGCCATGTTGATAGCGCATCCTATTCTGGCTAGTAAATAAAATCAATAAAAAAATCAATTGGGAGGGAATAAAATGGATGATAAAATGATAGCTTGGGATTCACTGAAAGACGCAAAACATTTATCGGAAATTTACACGGGATTTGCAACCGAAGTTGCTTGTGAAGCCTTATTACAGGATACTATTAAAATAGGCCAAGACCATGTACGCGCCAACCATGATATTTTTAATATCATGCAAAAAAATGGCTGGTATCCAACAGCTATGGCAACTCAACAATCTCTTTTACAGGCACAAAATAAAGCTCAGCAATTAAGCCAAGGTCAATAATTTTTAGGCAGGGTAACCTGCCTTTACATAATATATAGTTATTGTGGCATTTTTTTTTATATGTTATAATAATCATAAACCCCAGATGGTATATTTGGGGGATTACCGCAATTTTATAGTTAAGGTTTTACCGTAAGGTAAAAGCCAGCAATAGCCATTTACGGCTATGCTATAATATATGCAAAATATTTGGAGGTGTTTTGAAGTGTCAAAAAAAATTATTGCCACTGCTAAAGCTCCGGCTGCTATAGGCCCTTATGTTCAGGGTTTAAAGGTTGGGGATTTTGTTTTTACTTCAGGCCAAATACCCATTAATCCCACAAACGGTGAAATAGTTGTGGGCGGTGTTGAAGCACAAACCAGGCAGGTGCTTAGTAATTTAGCTGCTATTTTAGAAGAAGCAGGTTCCTCCTTGCGGCAGGCAGTAAAAGTTACCCTGTTTATTAAAGATATGGCTGCTTTTGGTGCTATAAATGAAGTTTATGCTGAATTTTTCGGTGATAATCCTCCCACACGTTCTTGTGTTGAGGTTGCCCGTTTACCCAAGGATGTGCTTATTGAGGCAGAAGCTATAGCTTTGGCTAAGTAAAAGTTTGGTTTAAATCCATTAATTATAAAAAGGAAACCAAGCAGTAAGTCCTTATTTTACTGCTTGGTTTTATTTTTTGGCAGCTATAGCCTTAAAGGCTGTTTGCGGCCCAAGTCTTCATTTTATTTTACTTGACATATTGCATATTCGTGTTATACTAATAAAAAGTTATTATTTTATAGCTAATAACGATGATAGAGACAGGCTGAAGCTATTTGCTTTTACAGCGAGTGGGGTACGGTGTGAGCCCATATCAGCAGGGTTTTGGTGTCCCTCTGGAGTTGCTTTTCTGAAATCCAGTAGGAAAAGCCGTTAAAGGGCGTTATCCTTGTTAAGAGGCTGTGTTTTTTGCATGGCAAGTGGGGTGGTACCACGGAATAACCTTTCGTCCCTGATTGGGGGATGAGGGGTTTTTTATATTAGCCCAGCTTTTATGATTTTATAATTATACGGGAGGTTTTGAAAATGAGTTGTGATTGCGGCAAACCAAAAATGAAAAGTGATATAATGAAAGATGGTTTTATGAGGGCGCCTCAGCGTTCCCTGCTTTATGCTTTGGGCCTTACCAAAGAAGAAATTGAGCTTCCTTTAGTGGGTATAGTAAATTCTTTTAATGAGGTAGTGCCGGGTCATATTCATTTACACCAGTTGGCTGAGGCTGTTAAAGCAGGCGTGCGTATGGCAGGAGGTACACCCTTGGAATTTCCGGCTATAGCGGTTTGTGATGGTATTGCCATGGGCCATGAGGGGATGAAGTATTCTTTGGCCAGCCGTGAACTTATTGCTGATTCCATTGAAGTTATGGCACTTGCCCACGCTTTTGACGCGCTTGTGTTTATCCCAAATTGCGATAAAGTAGTACCGGGTATGTTGATGGCAGCTGCCCGTTTGGATCTGCCCAGTATTTTTGTAAGTGGCGGCCCTATGCTCACAGGCAGTTATAAAGGCAAGGTACTGGATCTTAACTCTACTTTTGAGGCGGTAGGTGCTTATAGCGTTAATAAAATAGATGCTGAAGAATTACAAAAAATAGAAGAAAATTGCTGCCCTGGCTGTGGTTCCTGTTCGGGTATGTTTACAGCTAATTCCATGAACTGTATGACAGAAGTTTTAGGCATGGGTTTACCAGGTAACGGTACTATACCTGCTATTGAAGCCGCTCGTATCCGTTTAGCTAAAGAGGCGGGCATGAAAGTGATAGAACTTTTGGAAGATGATGTAAGGCCTTCCCAGATCATGACTGCGGCTTCTTTCAGGAATGCAGTAATTGCCGATATGGCTTTGGGTTGTTCAACCAATACTATATTACATCTTCCTGCCATTGCTCATGAGGCAGGTGTAAAAATAAATTTAGATATGATAAACGAAATAGGAGCTGTAACACCCCATCTTTGCAAGCTTGCTCCTTCAGGTACTTACCATATTCAGGACTTGCACGCAGCAGGTGGTTTAAGTGCCTTAATGGCAGAGCTGGATAGGAATGCTCTTATTGATACTTCTATAATGACGGTAACAGGTAAAACCATAAAAGCTAACATTAAAGGCGCGCAAATTTTGGATCATGATGTGATCCGCAGCAAGGAAACAGCTTACAGCCAAAAAGGCGGCCTGGCTATTTTAAGGGGGAATTTGGCTCCCGATGGTGCTGTAGTGAAAAAAGCGGGTGTAGTGCCTGAAATGATGCAGCACCAAGGCCCTGCCCGTGTGTTCAACGGTGAGGAGGAAGCCGTGGAAGTTATTATGGCAGGCGGTATCAAAGAGGGTGATGTTATAGTAATTCGCTATGAAGGGCCCAAAGGCGGCCCCGGTATGAGGGAAATGCTCACCCCAACTTCTGCCGTACAAGGCATGGGTCTAGGTTCCAGCGTGGCCTTAATCACAGATGGACGTTTTTCAGGTGCCACTCGCGGTGCTTCTATAGGCCATGTTTCTCCCGAAGCTGCCGAAGGTGGTCTTATAGGTTTGGTAGAGGAAGGCGACATTATCAACGTTGATATTGAAAACGGTAAATTAGAGCTTTTGGTGGATGAAAAAATTCTAGCTGAGCGTAAAGCCAAATGGGTTTGCCCAGAGCCTAAAATCACTAAGGGTTATTTAGCAAAATATGCGGGCAGGGTAACTTCAGCTTCCACAGGAGCTGTTACTGTAAAATAGTAAAAAGGGGGGTAATAAAGTGAGACACACATTATCCGTACTGGTTGAAAACAAAGCAGGCGTTTTAGCTAAAATAGCGGGTTTGTTCGGGCGCCGCGCTTATAATATTGAAAGCCTTGCCGTGGGTACTACGGAAAGGCCTGATATTTCCCGTATGACTATAGTAGTGGATGCTGATGAGCGGGAAATAGAACAAGTTATGAAACAGCTTCACAAAGTTATAGAGGTATTGAAAATAAGCAATATCACCGAAGAAGAATATATAGAGCGGGAGCTTGTACTCATCAAAGTACAGGTGGATGCCGCCAAACGTAGTGAAGTTATGCAAATAGTAGATGTTTTCCGTGCCAGGATAGTGGATATAAGCCCAAATAGCCTTATTATTGAAGCTACAGGCGAACAAAAGAAGCTGGATGCTATTCAAGAGGCCTTAAGAACTTATGGCATAAAAGAAATAGTAAGAACAGGCGAATTGGCTATGGTGCGCGGTTTGAAATAAGGAGGTTTTGACGATGAAAGGTTCGGAAGCATTGATAAAATGTTTGGAATATGAAGGAGTAAAAACCGTTTTCGGTTACCCCGGCGGTACTGTATTGGGTTTATATGAAGCTCTGCGCCATTCATCCATTCATAATGTTTTAACTCGTACAGAACAGGGAGCGGCTCATGCTGCCAGCGGTTATGCCCGTATAGCGGGTATGCCCGGGGTATGTATTGCTACCTCCGGCCCGGGGGCAACCAATTTGGTTACAGGTATTGCCACGGCTTTTATGGACTCCATACCTATGGTTGCGATCACAGGCCAGGTACCGAAAAGTATTGTGGGTACGGATGCTTTCCAGGAAGTGGATATAACAGGTATAACCAAGCCTATCACCAAACATAATTATTTGGTAACGGAAGCAAACCAGATCCCGCAAATAGTACGGGAGGCATTTCATATAGCAAGTACGGGTCGTCCGGGGCCTGTACTTATAGACTTACCCAAGGATGTTGCAGATAGTGAGTGTACTGCCAAAATCCCCGGACAAATCGATTTGCCTGGTTATAAACCAACTATTAAGGGGCACCCCTCGCAAATAAAGCTGGCCTGCAAAATTTTGAATCAGTCTAAAAAACCCGTTATTTATGTGGGTGGTGGTATAGTTCATTCAGGTGCGGAAGCCTTGTTATTGGAACTGTCGGAGCGTTTGGATGCTCCTGTAGCTGTTACCTTGATGGGCAAAGGAGCTTTTCCCTACAAAAACAATCTTTATATGGGTATGGTAGGTATACATGGCTGCCCTGCGGCTAATATAGCTGTTTGTAATTGTGATGTGCTTTTGGCAATTGGCGCACGTTTTGATGATAGGGTAACCAGCAATATGCCTGATTTTGCATCTAATGCGCAAATCATCCATATAGATGTAGATCCTGCGGAAATAGGTAAGAACATCATTCCCAAAGTACCTATTGTGGGAGATGCGGCTTCTATTATCAAGGATATGCTTAAGTGCTTGAACCAAGCTTCACATCCCGAATGGCTGGCGCAGGTGGAAGCGTGGCGTCCTACTGAGCAGGGTGTATATTATGAAGGCAAGGATGACGAGGCTTTAACTATGCGCAAGGTTTTGCATCAGCTTTCGGAAATGACTAGGGACAATGTTATAGTTACAACAGACGTAGGCCAGCACCAAATGGTAGCTGCGCAGTTCTATAAAGCCCGCAGGGCCAAAGGCTTTATCAGCTCGGGTGGTTTGGGAACCATGGGCTATGGTTTGCCTGCTGCTGTAGGAGCGCAGTTGGCAAGCCCTGAATCCATAGTTTTTTGCGTAACAGGTGATGGCAGTTTCCAAATGACTTTTAATGAACTTGCTACTGCCTCTGCGGAGAATTTGCCCATTAAGGTATTGCTTTTCAATAACAATAATTTGGGTATGGTAAGGCAGCTGCAAAAATTCTATATGAAAGAAAATTATTATTCTGTAGATATGCCCGGCAACCCCGATTTTATTAAGCTTGCCCAAGCTTATGGCATGGAAACTTATACCATGGAGCATACGGGGCAGATCCAGGAAATTTTGGCAGAAGCCATGGATAATAATAAAGCAACCTTGATAGAATGTAAAGTAAGCTGCGAGGAAATGGTTTATCCGGTGGTTTTATGCGGACGTTCTATTGATGAAATGATTTTATTCAAAGGTGATAAATAGTTTTTATAAGAGATAATCAAAAAAGCATCAGATATATATCTGATGC
>DGYV01000031.1:22811-23649 GCA_002398485.1 Peptococcaceae bacterium UBA4997
CAGATATATATCTGATGCTTTTTATTGTTAAGCCAAAAACAATTATAACTTTTATGGATACTTTATTAAATTGCAGGATGTTGTCCGATAACGTTAGTGCCAGGAGAAGGAGTAGCAGTATTATCGATAACCGGTGCTTCATATTTCTTTTTATAAATCGGGTCTGTATTTACATTGGCAGCAGGGATAGTAAGCTTTTCACTTTGCTTGATGGTTGGGTATATATTATAAAGTGTATTCAGGTTATCGATGATGCCGCCCGGGAAGGTAAGGCCTTCCTGTAAAGTTGCGGGTTTGCCTATAGCTTTTATGACTACAGGAGTAAGAAGGCGGGAGCCGTTTATAGTGATTATGGCATTGTTGTTTGCGTCTACTCCTTCACCTATAGATGTGTATGAGGTTATGCGCACATCGTTTACCGCTATGGCTTCAGCTCCTGTAACTCTTAATTCGTTTATTATATCCACAAGGTCAACATTCATTAACGGAGAATCGGCTGTAATGGTAATAGTAATGCCCGGCCCTATAACAGGTACAGTGCCTATAAAATTGGAAAGCTGTTCTATTTGCTTTTCCAAGCTGTCTTTCAAGTCCAGTGATTGGTAAGTGCTTGTAAGCTCTGCCAACTCATTTTCCAGTTTATTTCTGTTTTCATTAAGGCTTTTGACTATCGCTACTAAGTCTTCGGTTTTTTGGTTTTCCAAGGAATTATTTAATTGAACTTGTGTATTATATTGAATAGTTACCAAAAAGCCGAAAATCAGAAGAGCAATTGCCAAAGGCACCTGCCATGGTAATTTGCTATTGGATTTCATCGTTTAAACCCTGCTTTTTAAGT
>DGYV01000031.1:23810-24565 GCA_002398485.1 Peptococcaceae bacterium UBA4997
TTAAACCCTGCTTTTTAAGTTGTTTTTTGGCAATTCTGTTTTTGCGGATATTGTTTACTATATAGCGGCGTATATAACCAAGGTTGTTGAATAAGCGTAAACCAAAGGCAAAAACTGCCGCAAGATATAGATCCACACCTATTTGATCCCCCAGGAAGGCTAAAGCAGCGGCCAGCAAGGCATTGGTAAAAAAGCCTGAAAGCATGATAGTTCCATCAAAAGAATGTTCTAAAATAGCGCGGATACCGCCAAGCAAAGAGTCAAGGGCTGCCAGTACCGCAATAGATAAATATTTGGCGTAAAGAACAGGTACGCTAAAGGTGAGTATAGAGCCTATAAGAGCTCCCAATATAAGGCATACCAAAGGCATCCAAATTAATTTAAGTTTCATTATGCTCACTCCTTGTGCTTACTGATCAGAAGCAGTGCCTGTATTTTTATGGTCAGCCGTTGTTTGCAGATTCTCTGTTTTTGGGATATGGGTTTCTGCAGACTTTAATACAGTAGTTGAAATAGTGCTGGTATAAGCGGGTAAAACAAGGTTTTCACTTTTACTTATTTTAAGTGGCATGTCCTTGTTTTTTAGGTAAATGTATTGGTCGGAAGCTAAAAGGGCTGCTTCCAGTAAATTGGAAGGTCCAATTAGTTTTATTTCATAAGGAGGAGCAAGACGGGTGGAGTTTACCATGATAACAGTACCTACACAGCGAATATCACTGGTATTTACCAGGCGCTGATTATTGATAGAAATTGCC
>DGYV01000031.1:24808-36313 GCA_002398485.1 Peptococcaceae bacterium UBA4997
CTTTGGAAAGCGTACCTTTGGCAGCTTCAGCACCTGCTACATTGTCATCAAGGGTTATGGCTATGCCTTCACCTGTAACTTCTGTTTGGTCAGCCAAAAATTTTAGGATTTCCAGTTCTTTTTGTAGCCTTGCCACCATTTCCGGGTTTGTACCGTGTTCTTCACTGGCAGTAGCTATATAGGCACGGATCTCTTCAACTTTTGTTTCCAAATCCGCGCTTTCTTGTTCCAAATTATCTATAAGCTCTATCAAAGTGGCATTTTTTTGCTGTTCTGTATTTGCAGTTGTCTCACTGCTGTTGTTTGCGTGAATGGACATAGTAAGCAAAGCCCCCAGAATAAGGCAAATAACGGAAATAGATATATAAACTTTAATAATCCTGGAATTTTTTGCCATTTTATGCACCTCTACATAAATACAGATGAAAACTATAAATTATTGCATTAAAAAAGTTTGTTTATAATAATAATTTTAAGGACAAACTGTTTATGTGCATTAATATATTATACTATATTACAGGTTCTTTTTCCAGCAGTTTTATTTCTGAAAAATAGTTAAATAAAGGAATATCAAAACAGGAATTGTGTTTCATGCCGTCGAAATATAAAAAAAATCCTTAATTTAAAAAAGGTTTTATAGTTTTATATTTAATTAAATTTTCCAAAGGGGTGTTTGTTAAAGCATTTTAAGGGGGTGCCTGTTTGTTCAGCCAGTTTTTTCAATATTCGGGTGTTTGGTCTATATTGATAAATGTATTGGATATAGTTATAGTAGCTTATGTTATATACCGTCTTTTGCTTATTATAAGAGGTACCCGCGCGGTACAGCTTATCAAAGGTATTATAATACTGTTTATTGCCGCTACCATAGCTGATTTTTTGGGTTTCAAAACAATTCAATGGATACTTAGCCAATTATGGGCGGTGATTTTTGTGGCTTTAGCTGTAATATTCCAGCCTGAATTGCGCCGTGCCTTGGAGCAAATAGGCAGGGGCGGCTTTTTTTCGCGGTCTTTATTCGTAGCGCCCGAGGTGGATATGGGGCGTACCATAGATGCAGTGGTTAAAGCTTCTACATCAGGTGCCAGAACCCGTACAGGTATGCTGATGGTCATTGAAAATGAAACCGGCTTGAACAATTATATTGAAACAGGTATTCAATTGGATGCCTTGGTTTCTGAGGAATTTTTAGTGAATATCTTTGTTAATAAAACACCCTTGCATGATGGAGCGGCTATTATACGGGGGAACAGAGTTGTGGCCGCAGCCTGCTTTTTACCGCTTACCGATAACCCCTATATAAGCATGGCTTTGGGTACCAGACACCGTGCAGCTATAGGCCTTTCAGAGGTTTCGGATGCTATTATTGTAGTTGTTTCAGAGGAAACAGGCAGTATTTCTGTATCCAAGGATGGAAAGCTTATCCGTTCTTTGGATGAAAAAGGTTTGAAGAAAGTTTTGGAAGATAACTTTTTAAATATGGTAGCTTCCAATCCTCGTTTTTGGCAAAGGAGGAATGGAGATGAATAAAAAGCTTTTTATAAATAAGGATTTTTTAAAAAACAAATGGACTTTACGAATTTTTGCCTTGATTTTGGCTTTGGTTATGTGGTTTTATGTTAATGCGGCCCAAAATACCAATATAGAAAGAGTTTTGGACGTACCGCTTGGTTTTCACAATATACCTGACAATACAGCGGTAAGTGAAAAACCTTCTATTATAAGAGTAAGGGTTCAGGGTGAACGTGATGTTGTGAATGATTTGTTGACCAGGGATATAAATGTTTATGTGGATTTACAAAATGCTTCTATAGGCCAAAACATGGCTAAGGTACAAACAGAAAAGCCAAATAAAGTAACGATAGTTTCAGTTTATCCCGTGGAGGTTGCGGTTGAATTGGAACAGCTTATAGAAGTACAAAAATCGGTTGATGTTTTTTACAGTACGGAAAAACCTGCTGAGGGTTACCAGTATTTGGATGCGGTACTTAATCCAAGCCAGGTTATTATCTCTGGCCCCAAAAGCAAGGTAGAAGCTATAGATAGTGTTTATATAAATGCGGCGATTGCGGGATTGACCAGCAATTATGCGGAAAATTTACCTGTTTATGTGCGTGATGCAAGCGGTAACAACCTTAACAGCTGGCTTACCGTGGAACCGTCTACAGTGGAGGTGCTTATTCCCATTGTTACAGAATCTGCTTATAAGCTTGCGCCTATAAGTGCCTCTATTTCAGGTGAACCTTCAGATGGCTATATGGTTACAAGGGTTATAATAAGCCCTGATCTTGTAGGTGTTTACGGTGACCAAGCCAAACTCGACGAAATATCCTATGTTTATACAGCGCCTATAAATATTGCCAAAGCCAAAGGGGATATAAGCGTTAAAGTAGATCTGGTCAATACGGAAGGTGTTGAATTATCGCTCAACCAGAAAATCAACGTTTTGGTGAAAATAGAAAAAATCACGGAACGTACGCTGGAGAATATCCTTATTTCCGTTGAAAATCAAAATGATGATTATAATTATAAATTAGAACAAAATGTAGCAAAGGTAAAGGTTAAGGGACCTGAATCAATTGTTGATGAATTGCAGGCCAATCAAATAAATATAGAGGCGGATGTTGATGGTTTAAAACCGGGCAGCTATAATATATATCTTAACGGTGATATGCCTTCAGGTATAAGCTCTATGAAAATTGAGCCGCAAACTGTGAATTTGCAGATAAATAATAAATAATAATGCGGCAAATGCCGGAGGGAGAAATATGGGTAATTTATTTGGTACAGATGGTGTAAGAGGAGTAGCTAATATAGAACTTACTCCTGAATTGGCTTTTCAGCTTGGTTTTAAGGGAGCTTATGTGCTCAATAAAAAAAACCAGGGCGGTAATAAAATTTTGGTGGGAAGGGATACCCGTATTTCGGGTACTATGTTAGAATCGGCTATTGCCGCAGGTATTTGCGCCGCAGGCTTGGAAACCGTGCTTTTGGGTGTTATTCCCACACCGGGGGTGGCTTACCTTACCAAAAAAGAAGATGCCGTTGCCGGCATAGTTATTTCCGCATCTCATAATCCTGCGGAGGATAATGGTATTAAATTTTTTGGCAGTAACGGTTATAAACTGCCCGACGCTGTGGAAGATGAAATAGAGGAATTGATTTTGAAGCAGGGTGAAATCAACAGGGTAACGGGTAGGAATGTGGGTATTGTAAGCAGGATGCCCAATGCTGCCGAAATTTATGCTGAGTATCTGGTAGAGCAAATAGGTTCTGATTTAAGCGGTTTGAAAATAGTTGTGGATGGTGCTAATGGTGCTGCCAGCTTAATAGCGCCTGGGATATTTAAAAAACTGGGTGCGGATGTTATCAGTATAAACTGCGCGCCTAACGGCTTGAATATAAATGCCGATTGTGGCAGTACTCATACTGAAAGCTTATCTCGTGCCGTGGTTTATCATAAGGCGGATATCGGTTTGGCTTTCGACGGTGATGCCGACCGTTTGATGGCAGTTGACGAAAAAGGTGTTTTGCTTGATGGCGATAAAACCATGGTCATTTGTGCAAACCATCTTAAGAAAAACGGTGAGTTGTTTGAAAATAAGCTTGTAGTTACCATAATGAGCAATATGGGGCTTAAAATAGCCATGGAAAAAGCGGGCATACAGGTGTTAAGCACAAAAGTGGGCGACCGCTATGTACTGGAAAAAATGCTGGAAACAGGTGCTGTGCTTGGCGGCGAACAATCCGGGCATATCATTTTCAGCAATATCAACACCACAGGTGATGGTTTGGTAACGGCATTGTATCTTTTAACAGTTTTGCAAAAGGAAGGAGTAGTGCTTTCGGATTTGGCTGCACAAATGCAGCACCTGCCCCAGGTAATGAAAAATGTGCGTGTAAAAACCAAAGTAGATTGGGATAGCAATGCTCAAATTATGGAAGCCATTCACGCAGGTGCAGACAAGCTTGGTGAAGAAGGCAGGATACTTGTACGTCCTTCAGGCACGGAGCCTTTGTTAAGGGTGATGGCGGAAGGGCCGAATGAAGAGGAATTGCATGAAATAGTTGAGGGGATTTCCCGAATCATTTATAAAAACCTAGGTTAAAATCAGCCATGTTTAATTTGAATTTATTTTTGGCTATAAAAAAGATTTGTTATGCCTTTTGTAGATCTTTGCTTTTATCAGTTTATAACCCAAATATGCAAATACCGATCTTTGATCGGTATTTTTTATTATAGGATATTGGTAATGCTGATAGCTTCAACTTCGGGAATATGCAAAAGATTATATTGCAGTATATAAAGTTCTTTGATGGCAGCTTTGCTATTATAGGTTAAAATATTTGCATAAAGTGCGGTAAAGCTGTTATCTATCTTTTCCACATCCTTGTGGTCTATGGTCATTTGCCACCAGGCTTTTTGATTGTCCCAATGATTATTTGTTTCCTTGAATACAGTATTGGCTTCTTGCCAATTTTCATCTTTTAAGGCCATTTCCAATGCTTCAAAGTGTTCTGCTATTTGTGAGCTGCTAAAACTCAAAAAAAGTAAATTACCAATACCTAAAAACAGAATTATTATCACAGTTATAAAAAGACCTATATAAACAGGTACAAGCTGGCCATTATGCTGTTTATTTTTGGGGATTTTACGCGGCATTTTATCAACTTCCTTTTTTTGCAATCTAATCTTCTCTTATTGGTTTGGGGCTGCCTTTTTCGGGGTCTTTAGCTTTTAGCTGGCAAAAAAGATGCCCCTTTGCGTCTATGCTTGCAAAAAAAACCTTATCAGTATTTTTTATATTATGCTTAGCCAAAGCCTTTTTCAACCAATTCAAATCAAGGCCTGCCTCCTGAAGGTGTTTTTCGTTTACCTTGCCATCCAATATAAGGGTTATTGCTGGTCTTTCATAATCAAGGTCTAAGTTAAGGTCATCAGGCTGTAAAGGACGTTTTTCAGCGCGTGGCATAATGCTTAATTGGCCGTTGGTTTCCATTACCGCATATTCTATTTCCGAAATATCAAAGAAGCCTTTGGCACGCATTTGTTCTAAAAGGTCGTTCACATTCATGCGCAGTTTACGCATTTCTCCTTCCAAAATTTCCCCGTTTTTTAAAATAACAGAAGGTGTACCGCAAACAAAACGACGCGCTTTTTCACTTTTTAAATTGATAATAGCTATACTTATTTGCAAAACGGTTATAGTAGCTATGGGTATAATACTGTTTACTATCGGTACACCGCTGTTTTGCATGGAAAGAGTGGCCAAATCCGAAATGACCAATATAACTACCAGCTCAAAAGGCTGTAATTGTCCGAGTTGTCTTTTGCCCATTGCCTTCATTGCAATCATGGTGATGATATATAAAATAATGGTGCGTATAACTAATAAAAGCATTGTTATCCCTCCCTTTTTATTTTAACAAACTAAAAAATTTATATGCATTAATTGGAAATACGTTTGTTTTGTTAAAATTTGGTGGCATATTAGTAAAAAAATTTCACAAAATAACCTTATTCAGCAAAGTGAGGGATCGATATGAAAAAAAATCAACTCAGTAAAAAAGCTTTGGAATATAATCGCTTGGTACAGGCACAGGTGCCAAAGCCACCAGTTTTTTTGAATTGCTGCAAAGCTTTTTTGGTAGGCGGCCTTATTTGTGCTTTTGCGCAGGTAGTACAGTTTTGTTTTATTTATTTTTTTGATTTTAGTAAAACCAATGCCGCAAACCCCACAGGAGCTGTGATGATAATTTTAGCCATAATCCTTACCTGTATGGGAGTTTATGATAAAATATCCCAGTGGGCGGGTGCAGGTTCAGCTGTTCCTATTACGGGTTTTGCTAATGGCATGGCCTCGGCCGCTCTTGAGTACCGCAGTGAAGGTTTTGTGCTGGGTGTGGGTGGCAATATGTTTAAGGTAGCGGGGCCTGTGATAGTTTTTGGTGTGGTTGCAGCTTTTGTGGTTGCTATTATCCGTTATATTATTTTAGCTTTTATAGCTTGATCGGAGGTAATGTTTGATGATTCTGCAAGGCAGGCAAACCTGGGTTTTCCCGGTACCGCCGGTTGTTACGGCTACAGGTACGGCGGTTGGGCATATGGAAAGCGAAGGGCCCTTGGGCAGATGTTTTGATATTATTCATAAAGAGCCTTGGCTGGGTAAAGAAAGCTTTGAAAAAGCCGAACAGTGCTTGCTTGAGCAAGCCTGTTTGGAAGCCTTAAAAAAAGCTAATCTTGATACTAATGGAGTAAATATGTTTTTGGCGGGGGATTTGATAAACCAGTTAAGTTCCTCTTGCTTTACTGCACGCAGCTTAAAAATTCCGTTTTTGGGGCTTTTCGGGGCTTGTTCCACAGCGATGGAAAGCTTAGCTTTGGCGTCTTTACTGGTATCTGCCGGTGGTGCCCATACGGTGCTTGCGGCTACTTCCAGCCATAATAATGCAGCGGAAAAGCAGTTCCGCTACCCCAATGAATATGGAGCACAGAAGAATGATACCTGCCAGCTTACGGTTACAGCGGCAGGCAGTGCTGTGGTGCAAGATGTGGGAAATGGTCCCAAAATAACTGCCGTAACCATTGGTGCGATCGAGGATATGGGGTTAAAGGATCCTTTCAATATGGGTGCGGCCATGGCTCCCGCTGCCGCCCAAACCATTATCAATCATTTTAAGGAAAGGGATGTGGCAGCAGATTATTATGATTTGATATTAACGGGTGATTTAGGGCGTGTAGGCAGCAAAATACTTGTTGATTTGCTGCATAATGCCGGTTTAATGGTAGAAAGCGAAAAAATCTGCGATGGCGGGGTTTTGATTTACAGCGAGGAGCAAAAGCCTTTTGCGGGTGGCAGTGGCTGCGGATGTATGGCGGCGGTAGCTTATGGTTATATTTATAATGAAATGCTGGCCGGCAGGTTGAAAAAGGCTCTTTTAGTAGCTACGGGTGCGTTGATGTCGCCTTTAACTTATCAACAAAATGAAAGTATCCCCGGCATTGCTCATGCTGTGGCTTTGGAGGTGCTTGAATGATGTTGGAAAACGTATATCAGGTTTTGATTGCTTTTGTGGTTGGCGGACTAATTTGTGTGGCCGGCCAAATTTTAATGGATAAAGCCAAGCTTACACCTGCTCACACTATGTGTCTTTTTGTGGTCATAGGCACTGTTTTGGGTGGTTTTGGTATTTATGATAAATTTGTGGAATTTGCGGGTACGGGAGCCAGTATACCTATTATAAGTTTTGGCAATTCTTTAGTTAAGGGGGCTATACTGGAAGGTGATAGCGTTGGTTTGATAGGTATTATAACCGGTATTTTCGAAATCACCAGTGCGGGTATTTCTGCCGCTTTGATATTTTCTTTTTTGGCTGCTTTATTTTGCAGACCAAAAGGCTGAAATAAGGCTACAAATATGCTATAATTAATAATTATTATTATGGCGTATTTTTAATATAAAAGGAAGGGGAGTGCCTAATGGTTAAATACGCAGCTATTGTAGTAAACCGCAAGGCCGCGGCGCTTGACCGTGTTTTCCATTATGGCATTCCCGCTTCCATGTCTATTGAACGAGGCATGATAGCAGAAGTGCCTTTCGGCACACAAAAGCTGGAAGGCGTGGTAGTGGATATTGTGGATGAAGTAGATTTTGATAATGCCAAAATCAAAAATATCATCCGTACTTTGAGTGAAAAGCCTGTTTTAACTGATGATTTACTGTTTTTGGCACGCTATTTGGCGGATTATTATTTAACTACTTTTGTATCGGTAGTACAGGCAATGCTGCCTGCGAGTATGGCCTTAACGGGCAGGTTGCCTGCCGGTTCAACCATAAAACAATTATATGCGCTAAAGTATATTATTGAAGGCCGTAAGGCACCCAAATCTCAGGCTATTTTGGATTATTTGGTCAAACATCCCGGTATAACGCCTTTGGAATTACAAAAAGCAGTGAGAGCAACTTCAGCACAGATAAAAAACTTAAAAAATAAAGGATACATAGAAGTTAAAGAAAGTGTTTGGTGGCAAGAAAAAAGCATTGTGGTACCTCAAAAACCGCATCAATTGAATGCGGATCAAATTAGTGCTTTAGTTGCCATAGAAGCAGAGTTTAACTCTTCTGAACGCCCTATCTTGCTGCAGGGCGTAACGGGCAGCGGTAAAACGGAAATTTACCTGCAAATGGCTGAACGTACTATCGGCCTAGGTCAAGATGTTATTGTACTGGTTCCTGAAATTGCTTTAACTCCGCAAACAGTTAGTGTTTTTATGCAAAGGCTAAAAACTAAAATAGCTGTTTTGCATTCAGGCCTTACTGCTGCGGAAAGACGCAAAACTTGGCAGGCTATTGCGGATGGGCGTTACCCTGTAGTTATTGGGGCACGTTCTGCAATTTTTGCGCCTATGCCGAATTTAGGGCTCGTTGTCATGGATGAGGAGCACGAAGTGAGCTACAAGCAGGAAAATAACCCCCGTTTTAACGCCCGTATAGCTGCCTTAAAGCGCTGTTCATTAACAAGTGCTCATTTGATAATGGGTAGTGCTACGCCTGACCTTGTAAGTTATTATAAAGCCCAAAATGGTGAATATAAGCTTGTGGAATTGCCGCACAGGGTAAATGAGCGTGAGCTTGCTCAAATCCAAATAGTGGATATGGCACAGGAGCTTAAAGAAGGTAACAATTCTGTATTCAGTTCCTTATTGGCAAAAGAGCTTGAAAAGAATTGGCGGCAAAGTGAGCAAAGCCTGTTATTCTTGAACAGACGTGGTTTTGATACCTTTGTTTCCTGTCGTCATTGTGGTTATGTGGTGGAATGTCCGCATTGTTCGGTTTCTATGGCTTATCATCCTCAAGAAGGCAAATTAAAATGTCATTACTGCGGCAGGATGCTTACACCGCCTCAAACCTGTCCTGTTTGTGGTTCTTCTGCCATTCGTTATTTTGGAGCAGGTACGCAAAAAATTGCTGCTGCCGCCAAAAAACTTTTACCCGAAGCTAAAATTGCTCGTATGGATAGAGACAGCGTTACTGAAAAAGGTGCTTATGAGGCGGTTTATAAAGCAATGCTGGACGGCAAAACAGATATTTTGGTAGGTACTCAAATGGTGGCCAAAGGCTTGGATTTTCCTAACCTTACTTTGGTTGGGGTAGTGGCTGCAGATACGAGTTTGAATTTGCCTGAATATCGTAGCGGGGAAAGGACTTTTCAGCTTATAGCGCAGGTAGCCGGGCGTTCAGGCAGGCATAAGCCCGGCAGAGTGATCGTGCAAACTTATAATCCCGAGCATTCGGTGATCAAAGCCGCTGTAAGGCAGGATTACAAGAATTTTTATGAGGAAGAACTGGAACGCCGCAGTCTTTTCGGTTATCCTCCTTATGGTGATTTCATCCGTTTGGTTTTAAGCAGTACCGACAAAACTTTACTTGAAGATGCGGAACGCAGGCTGTCTTCGGCTTTGGAAATTTTAAGAGGAGATAAATATGTTATTTTGGGGCCTTCTGCTTGTCCACGGGAAAAAATTAAGGATCGTTACAGGCATCAGCTGGTTTTGAAAGGCAGTAATTTGGGTATAATGCGTAAGGATGTCAAAAAAGCCCTGGAACAATTGGTTGCTGAGAAGCAGCTAAATAAAAAGGTTATGGTAGCAATAGATGTTGAACCCATAACTATGATGTAAAAAAAATTATTTTTATGATATAATATACTGGTTGGGTAAATTGATTAAAAGGGTGATTATAGTGACAGTATTTAACATAGTTCAAATAGGCGATGAAATTTTAAGAGCCAAAGCGGTTGAAGTAAAACGCTTTAATGAAAATTTGGGGCGTTTATTGGACGATATGGCCGAAACCATGAAAGTGGAAGAAGGTGTTGGTTTAGCGGCTCCCCAGGTTGGTATCAGCAAAAGGGTAGTGGTTATAGATGTGGGCGATGGATTGATAGAATTGGTCAACCCCATTATTTTGGAGGCAAAAGGCGAAGAAATAGATGAAGAGGGTTGTTTAAGTGTAAGAGGCGAGCAATGGCCTGTTGCGCGTGCTGCTTGGGTAAAAGTTGCAGCCATGGATAGGCACGGCAATAAATTTGTTAAAGAGGGCGAAGGTTTTTTAGCGCGTGCCTTTCAGCATGAAATAGATCATTTGGATGGCATTTTGTTTGTTGATAAGGCAATTAAAACAAAGCCTGTTAAAATTAAAGGCAAAATCAAAAAGTAAGATTTTTTAAGATAGCAAGTAATTTTTAATAGGAGTTTTTATGACAGAAGCTAAAACAGAAAATAAATTAAAAAAGCTCAATATAGTGTATATGGGCAGCCCTGATTTTGCAGTGTTGCCGCTTAAGGCTTTGCTTGAAGCAGGTTATAATATTTCTTTAGTGGTTACTCAGCCTGACCGTCCCAAGGGCAGGAAGGCTGTTTTGACGCCAACTCCTGTAAAAGCATTTGCAATTAGCCGCAATTTGCCTGTTATCAGCCCCAATAATGTGAATGAGGAAGCTTTTTTGGCGCAAATAAAGGCTGCAAAGCCCGATTTGTTGGTAGTAACGGCTTTTGGGCAGATTTTGAAAGAGCCGTTATTGAATTTGTCTCCTTTGGGAGCGGTAAACATTCACGCTTCCCTTTTGCCTAAATACAGGGGGGCTGCGCCTATTCATTGGGCTATCATAAACGGTGAGGATATAACAGGTATTACCACAATGTATATGGATAAAGGCTTGGATACGGGGGATATGATATTACAGCAGTCTGTTGCCATAGAACCTATGGATACTATAGGCACTTTGCATGATAAACTTGCCAGGGTCGGCAGTGAGTTGATTGTGGATACGGTTGCCTTGATAGCGGATGGCTTGGCACCCAGGGAACCGCAGGAAAATGCTCATGCCAGCTATGCTTCCAAAATCGACAGGTCTTTGGAAAAAATTGCTTGGCATAAGGAAAATACAGCTGTTTGCAACCTGATAAGGGGGTTATCTCCGAGTCCTGCGGCATATACTTTGTATGAAGGTCAGCCCTTGAAAATAGTTCTGGCTGCTTTAAGCGATGAATCAAGTTCCTTGCCTGTGGGCACGGTTTATAAATCTTCTAACAATAAGGTGAATGTAGTGTGCGGCAAAGGTTTGTTGCAGCTTTTGAAGGTAAAACCAGCAGGCAAAGGTGTAATGGCGGCTGTGGATTGGTGGCGTGGCCAAAAAAAAGAAAACGCATTATTTGAATAAAAGATACTTTTAGGTTAAATAGATTGTTAATAAATAAAAGGAGGAACATTGATGTATTGGTTCGACTATACAATGATTTTGTTGATACCGGGCATTATCGTTACTATTTGGGCACAATCGAAAGTACAGTCTACTTTTAAAAAATATTCCAAAGAATGGTCCAGTAACAATTATACGGCCTTTCAGGTAGCACGTGCGCTTTTGGATTCCAATGGTTTGGGCGATGTAAGGATAGAGCATATCAGAGGCAATTTGACTGACCATTATGATCCCAGAAGTCAA
>DGYV01000031.1:36507-39506 GCA_002398485.1 Peptococcaceae bacterium UBA4997
AGACAGCGTGTATAACAGCACATCTTTGGCATCTATAGGTGTTGCGGCACACGAAGTAGGGCACGCAATTCAGGACGCGCAGGAATATATGCCTTTAAAAATACGTTCTATGATAGTGCCTGTGGCAAACTTTGGCAATTATGCTTCCTGGATAATTTTGGTGATAGGTTTGATTATGGGTTCTTTTGATATTGCTGCTATAGGCGTAGTGCTGTTTTTGGCGGTAGTGCTTTTTCAATTGGTTACCCTGCCTGTGGAATATAATGCCTCTTCCCGTGCTGTAGCGGCTTTGGAAGGTGGCGGCTACCTTACTCGTGATGAAGTGCCGAAAGCCAAAAAGGTTTTGGATGCGGCAGCTCTTACTTATGTAGCGGCTTTGCTTATGTCTATTTTGACTCTATTCAGGTTTATTTTATTGGCGTTGGGAGCGCGGAGGGACTAATTTGAAAATGCAAAAGTCAAACCCAAGAGAAGTAGCCTTATTGGTTTTGGGCAGGGTAGAAAAAGACGGTGCCTACAGTAATATAGCCTTAAACCAGGAATTGAAAAAGCATAAAATGCCTCTTGTGGATAGCGGCCTTGCCACGGAGCTGGTTTACGGTACACTACGCCAGCAAGGAACCATAGATTATATAATTGACCAATTTACCAAAAAACCATTAGCCAAGCTGCCAATGTGGATATTACTCATTTTAAGGCTGGGAGTGTACCAGCTTTACTATATGGATAAAATACCTGTTTCCGCGGCTATAAATGAAGCGGTGGAGTTGGCCAAAAAATATGGGCATCAGGGTACGGTGGGCTTGGTGAATGCAACTTTGCGTACCATAGACAGGGAAAGGGATAAAATAACTTTTCCCGATAAGGAAAAGGATTTAGCAAATTACATAAGTGTTTGTTATTCTCACCCACGTTGGCTGGTGGAGCGTTGGATGGATAAAATAAGCCCCATGGCTACCATAGCTATTTGCGAATATGATAATCAGCCCGCACCTTTTTCCGTAAGAGTAAATACCCTAAAAATTTCTGTACCAGAATGTATAGAGTTGTTCAAAAAAAATAATATAGAAGTAACCTGCGGTGAAGCTGCACCTGATGCACTTTATTTGCCCAAAGGCTCGGCTTTGCAAAAGCAGGAGATTTTCAGCAAGGGCCTAGTGTATCCCCAGCATGAAAGTGCTATGCTGGCTGCGCATGCTTTAGCTCCCGTGCCCGGTAGTAAGGTGATGGATGTTTGTGCCGCGCCCGGTGGCAAAAGCACTCATTTGGCACAATTGATGAATAATCAAGGGGAAATCCGCGCCTTTGATATGTTCCCCCACAAAATACAATTGATAGAGCAAAATTGTAAGCGCTTGGGTGTTAATATAGTAAAAAGCCAAGTAAGCGATTCCTCCAGGCCAAATAAAGCTTTGGAAAACTGGGCGGATTATGCTTTGATAGATGCGCCTTGTTCGGGTTTAGGTGTATTGCAGAAAAGAGCGGATTCCCGCTGGCAGAAAAGCCCTGCCGTAATTATGGAAATGGCTGCTATGGGCAGTAGGATCCTTGAAAACACGGCAAAATGCGTAAAGCCCGGTGGGGCATTGCTTTATTGTACTTGTACCGTAGCAAGCGAAGAAAACGGGGATGTTATTGAAGCCTTTTTGGCAAAACATCCTGAATGGAAGTTGGAAAGTATACCTAACCTGCCTGAAAGTTGGCATACCGACGGTGCCGCAATGTGGCAAATTTGGCCGCATATCCATGGCATAGATGGCTTTTTTATGGCTCGTTTGTGTAAGCAGACTGATTAAAGCGAAAAAGGAAAAAAAAAAACAATATGATAGAATTACGCAGTCTTGATGAAAATGAAATGTGTGCTTACCTTAAAGAGCATGGTTTTCCTGCTTTTCGGGGCAAACAGCTTTTTAGTTGGGTGCATCAAAAGGGCATTGTTGAGTTTGCTGAAATGTCTAATTTAGGTAAGGAGCTTACTGCTTTTTTACAGGCAAATGCAACTGTTTGCAGCCCAAAAATCGTCAAAGAGCAAATCAATCATAATCAAGACAGCGCCAAACTGTTGTTGGAATTTGCTGATGGCATCCTGGTTGAAATAGTCATCATGCTTTATGAAAGGAAAAATTCACGCGATAGGCAAACTGTATGTATAAGCACTCAGGCAGGCTGTGGCATGGGCTGTGCCTTTTGTGCCACAGGACTTAACGGTTTGGAGCGTAACCTTACGGCAGGTGAGATAGTAAGCCAGGTACTGGCGGCTGATGCATGGTGTGAAAAACATGGTTATACAGGCATAAGCAATGTGGTTTATATGGGTATGGGTGAACCTTTGGCTAACTTGGCCGCAGTATTAAAATCGATTTCACTTTTGAACCATGAAAAAGGGCTTAAGATAGGACAAAGACGCATTACTGTATCTACCTGCGGTTTGGTTCCTCAGATAAATGAAATGGCTGAAAAAAAATTGGCCATTGGCCTTGCTGTTTCTCTTCACGCAACAAATGATGAGTTAAGGAATAAAATAATGCCTATTAACCAAAAATATCCTATACAGGGATTAATTGGTGCGGCGCAAAATTACAGCGCTAAAACAGGCAGAAGGGTAACTTATGAATATGCCCTTTTTGAAGGTGTTAATGATAGCCAGAAAGAGGCTTTAGCCTTGGCTAAATTATTAAAAGGGCAATTGGCACATGTTAATTTGATTAAAGCTAATTTGGTAAAAGAAACAGGATTTTTGCCCGCCAAACCAGAAACTTTACAAAAATTTGCGGAAGCGGTGGCCGCCTCAGGAGTAGAGGTTACATTAAGGGAATCCAGAGGAAGCGATATTGATGCCGCCTGCGGTCAGTTACGCCGCCATTTCAGCCGGGAGGTGCAAAAGTGAAATTTGGTAATTTATCACAGGTTGGACAAGGCAGAAACAATAATGAAGACAGTGTATTTGCCGATGAAAATCTCAAGCTTTTTATAGTTGCGGATGGCATGGGTGGTGCTAT
>DGYV01000011.1:0-35580 GCA_002398485.1 Peptococcaceae bacterium UBA4997
CAAGTTCACATTGATCAGGCTTTGCTTAATAGGATGATGGATTTTGGCGGCTGCTTTTTGCCCGTTATTTTCTGTTTGCTTTTGCTTGTTTTCCATAACCTCGGTCTTGGCTTTTTTGGCTTCATTTTGTGTAAATATGGTATAATCTTTAGTGTAAGCAAAACTTTCTATGGCTTTTAGTGCTTTTTTCATTTCATCATCATTCTTCAAAAATACAAAAAAACCATTCTCTTTAATAAAATCTGCGGAAAGGGAGGAATCCTCCAAATTTTGCGGTTCATAAGCAATATCGCAGCAGCTGTCTAAAAGCGAATTTACGAGCATCAGCGCACGCAGATTTTCCATTTGACACTCTTCATCAAAAAAAATATTCACACCGTAAACAAAACCCTTTTGTGCAAAAGCCTGCGGTACTTCACCCAAAACCTGTTCACACTTTTGCAGCTTTGCTTTGGCAACAGCTTCTTTATTTTTTTGCGGCTCAACCGAAGCCTGCTCGGTCAAAACAGCATTTTTATCTTCATTATATTTTTGGGAGATTTTTTCAAAAAAACCGTTAATTTTTTGCTCAAATGTGCCGATATCTGTAGTGAGTATTTCATTGTTTTCCACACGAGCTATTTCCGCTTTGATAAAGTCATTGGATTCAAACATAAGCTCAAAAAGCTCTTCGTTATTTTCTGAACGCAAGCCGTTTTCCCTTACATAAGCAAATAGATCTTCCACCTTATGGCAAACAGTAGTAAGACCGGCAAACTGCATCATCGCCGAAGAACCCTTGATAGTATGCATGATCCTAAAAATTTCATTTATACTTTCCTCGTCAAAGCAATTCTGCTTTTCGCAATTGATAAGGATTTCTTCCAAATGCTCTATCAAGCCGTTCGTTTCAAATAAATAAACATTCAGCATCGAATCCATATTATTATTATTCATCACTTTTACCACCTATCTGTTATCTATTTCCTATATATTTATTTCGGCTAAATTTTGCGAAAATTAACTTTTTCGAAACAAATTATTTTGGGAGTGTTTTTATGTCAGATAATTTAAGAGTTACTTCACCCATTCCAAAGAATGAAAACAATATAAAACAGATACGCCCACTTACGCAAACACCTAACTTAAATACTGTTGAACAAATCAAACCCAACCTGAAGCAAGGCCAGGAAGCTGAAGCCAATAAAAATGCTTTTGATTTTTTACTGAGCAAGGATTCCGTATTTGCCAAATTCATGGAACAACTAAAAACCACGCCCGAGCTTTCCCAAAGCCTGCCACAGCTTATGCAAATTGCCAAATTGCTTGCCCAAAATCCCAAAACCGCTAATAAAGTCGAACAACTGCTTTACCAAAATTTATATAAAAGTATAAATATGAATAAGAATGATATTTTGAACAATCTGGTTTTTCAACAAAAAAATCAAACCAAATTCAACAGCCTGCTGTTTCAAAGCCTGCGGGAATTGGCCAATCAAACACAAGACAATAACTTAAATTTACGGCTGGCCAAATTTTTAAAAGCTTATGATGGTTACTTTTCCCTGCCCAATACTATGCAGGCCATAAAGTACGATTTAGCACAAATACGTTCTCAAATCATCCCACCGTACAGCACCAACTTACATGAACTTGAAAACAAGCTTATAACTACCAAGCCTTCTAACAATGTAGATTTGAATATAACTTTGTTAACGGAAGAAATTTTACCTTTTTTAAAAAAATATGTTGGTCAAACCAATGATATGGGCAAAACCAGAAACCAAATAGCCCTTCTTATGCACCATATTGCCCGTTTGGATATAAGCTCCAAGGAAAACTTGATAGAAAAATTTGAAAGCCTGCTCAATTACTGCAACTATAATATGAACCTTGGCAACGAAAGCTTACTTGCCTTAAAAAATATGTTTGGTGATGCCATAAACAAACAAACTCATGCCGAACAAAATCATTTTTTTGAGGCTTTGATTAATATCCTTGCCCAAGATCCAAATAACAGCACAAAAATACCATCTGCCATTATAACAGATACTCTTAATTCACTGCTTTTGGACAACAGCGTACATATGCCTTATACACACCTTTTTTTACCTATCATTTTTGGTGATCGCTTTATGTTTTCCGAAATCTGGCTGGAAAAGCAGGATTTTGATGATGATAGCTCATCTGCAAATCCCGCAGGCAAACCACGCCATATCCTACTTGAGTTCAATATTGAGAATTTGGGCTCTTTTGAAGCTTCAATTGAATTTTTAGATAAAGATATCAGTATTGATTTGAATTATCCCGAAACCCTAAAAACCAAGCAAAACGAAATAAGTAAAACCATAGCGGAAATTTTCAGCCAAAACGGCTTTAATACTGAAAAAATAGTTTTAAGCACAGAAACTGCCATTCCCGTAAAACAAAGGCTTTTGCATAAAATCCAGGAAAGGAAATATGCCATAGATGTTACCATATAGCAATAACAATAAAAAATTACAGCAGGCAGCAGCACTTAAATATTCGCAGGAAGGCCCCGAAAAGGCTCCTGTGGTAATTGCCTCCGGTCTTGGCCATATTGCCGAAAAAATAGTGGCCCTAGCCCAGGAAAATAAGGTACCGGTTTTTCAGGACGATTCCCTGGCCGCTTTGCTTACCCAGTTGAATGTAGGCAGCGAGATACCGCCTGAATTGTACCAAGCAGTGGTGGATCTTTATGTATATTTTTTGAATTTCCCCACCAAAAGCTGAGCTGTGTTTCCACGGCAAATAAAAATGCGAATCCTAAAGATTTGCATTTTTTTATTTTGATTTTTTAACTTTTCAATAAAACGGCCGATATAAATTGTATAAAGCCGCAATAAATTTCCTGCCGGTTTGAAAAATTACAAAATATTTAGCGCCAGTAAAAAGAGCGGAAAAGGTGAGAATATGGCAATTAAAAATCAAAAACAAGTTTTGAACTCTGCAGCCGTTGCTGAAAATAATGAAAGTATCTCTACAGAAAAATATCTTACTTTTTTTATTGATAAACAACTATATGCCATTCCCAGCAATGAAGTAATTGAAATAATGTGTATGCAACCGATTACGCATATACCTAATTTACCACCTTTTATTAAAGGTGTAATAAACCTGCGCGGTAAAATCGTGCCGATAGTGGATATGCGAAGTAAATTCGATAAAGAATCCGCAGCCTATGGCAGCCGTACCAATATTATCGTTGTGGAAACAGAAGATCTTAATGCAGGTCTTATTGTAGATACGGTAAATGATGTAAGCGATATTGCCAAAACCCAAATTCAAAAATCACAAAATTTTAATAAAAATAATGATGACGGCAACTATGTTTGGGGGCTTATAGGCATTGAAGATAAAACCATAATGTGCCTGGATCTGTTAAAAATACTTGATGACCCAAATGCGGAAAAAAACCTGCATAACCTTTGCCAATTATCCGCCAAACGCAATAAAGAATTCAGAAAGGCTAATTAAGGTATACAAGCTGCAAGCTTAAAATTTTTTATTATGTTTAAAGGATGGAGCTTATGTCTTTACTTACAGAACAATATGTGCTTTCGCCATGCGAAATCAAAACCATGGAAAATGTTCCGCTGACCTGCGGTTATTTAAAAAAAGTAACTGAAGACAGCGTGGAAATAGTTAATCCTGCAGATAAACTACCCATTATACACTGTAATACTCCTGTTAAAATAAATATTTTTAATAGCCAGCTCAAATTCAAAATTTTAATAGGCATAGTTTACCTTTCTACACCGGATATTCTTTCCTTGGTTGAGCTGCAAAATGTTGCTGATTACGAAAAAAGAAATTTTTTCCGTGTTAAGGTGGATATGTCTTCCCAAGCTTATTTGATTCAAGATGATGGCAAGAAAAAACCCAGCCTTGAGTTCTTTAGTATTTTTGTAAAAAATTTAAGCTTAAGCGGTTTATTGTTTAAAAGCGAAAAAAGGCTGCCCGAAGGTAGCTGCATTATGGTAAACTTGAATCTTTACGGCGTTCATGTTTCCTTTTTAAGTAAAATTATCCGAGCAAGATACCTTGACCCCGAAAGTGATAATGAATATGGCTGTATTTTTATTGAACAAAAAAATACCGAAGCGGATATGCTTTGTAAATTTATTTTTGATTTCCAACGTGAGCAAATACGCAAAATGAAACTTGGCGGTAACTAAAACCTATAATTTGTTTATAAAATTGATAATGAGGTGAATATTGTGGAAGATTTTACATTAGTAAACAACAATATTGAAGAATACACAGAAAACACTCTGGATAACACATTCCTTACCTTTTGGACAGATAAGCAGCTTTTCGGTATACCTATAACTGATGTAGTGCAGATAATAGGCATTCAAGGCATTACACCTATTCCCGATTTTCCTCGCTATGCCAAAGGTATAATTAATCTGCGCGGCAGTATCATTCCCGTTATTGATATACGCATTAGGTTTGCCAAACCGGAAATCCCCTACAATGAACGCACCTGCATCATTGTAACTCGTATTGAAGATGCCTATATGGGTTTTATAGTTGATGCCGTAGCAGAAGTAACAAATATTAAAGAAGATAAAATAACCGCAGCCCCCAAGGTGGCCAAGGATACTACCAACAAATATTTAACGGGCATAGGCCAAATAAAGGATAATGTTCTCCTGCTTTTGGATATTGAAAAAATCCTTACCGAAAGTGAATTCAAAGAAGTAATGGATTCCACAGAGGCAGAAGCTGAAGAAGCTGAGGAAACCGAAGAAAAAATAATAGAAAAAGCCGCCATGTAAAACAGCCCTACTTATAATTAATACATAAAAAACAGTAACTGATAAATTTTATAAATCAAGTAAATTTTTCTGTTTAAAACCAATATATCAGCATGAACGGCCGATATATTATATAAGCTTTAAAACGTTTATTTGTAAAACTTTAAGGAGGGTTTTCCTGTGAGTACAACTACCAGTTCAACTTCCGGTTCCGGCAGCTCTTCCCTTACCAACCTAATTTCCAGTAAAACCCGCATGGGCGGTTTGATTTCGGGTATGGATACCGATACCCTGGTGGAACAATTGACTTCTTCAACCAGAAGTAAAATTGCCAAGTTGCATCAGATGGAACAAAAAACTGAGTGGAAAAGGGATGCCTACCGTTCCATTACCACCCAAATAACCGATTTTTCCAATAAATATTTTTCATATATCAACAGTTCAAACAATATTTTAAGCTCAAGCTTCTTTGATGTTACCAGCATAAACAGCTCTTCTGGCTTAGTTAATATAAGCGGCAACGCTTCCACGGCACAAAATATGGTGGTTAAAAATATTTCAGGCTTAGCTGCAAAGGCCGGTTTTACATCTACTAAAGCTGTTTCCAATAATGTTATCAAAACAGGCACTATTTATAACGATTGGAAAGCGTCCGATTTAAGCGACCGCTCTTTTGTAATAAATTATAACGGTAAAGACTATACCCTTAAGCTGGATTCCGATTTTGAATTGAATTCCCACGATACCTCCACTAATGCGGTAGACACTGTAATCAGCCAGCTGAATAAACAAATCAACAATACTGAAGGCTTAGAAGGCAATGTTCAGTTTACAAATATTGATTCCGTAAGCGGTACTATTCAGCTTACCTCAACAGATCCAAATCAAAACCTCATACTCAAAAAATCCTCAACCGATCTCAAAAGCCAAAGTTTTCTAAATTCCCTTGGTTTTACAGATACTTCCATAGATGTAGCCTTTATTGGCTTCATTCAAGCAACTGATACAAATGTGAATAAACTTTACAATAATAACATAGAAATAGGCTCCTCAATCGATTTCACCATTGATGGCACAGCCTATACTTTGGAATTGGATAAAAATATTGATTTGAGCGAATGTGCCGATGATGTTGCCGTAGCAGCCAAATTAGCTGAAGAACTCACTACGCAAATCCAAAGGAATGTTGAATTATCGGGTAAAATCAACGTATCTGCAACTGATGGCCAAATCAGTTTTAGCGCAAACAGCGGTACTTTAACTGTTACAGGTGGTTCGGAAAACCTGCTTAACGGTTTAGGAATTAAATCTGCCGACGCTGAAGGTAATGTTACTTATTCCACCGCTGGTACTGTAAACCGCGATAAACTGGTTTCCTCCTATTTGGGGGATGAATTATCGGGCAGTACTATTAATTTTACCCTTAACGGCATCACCAAAAAAATCACTTTAAACGAAAGTGATAAAGCAAGCTTTGATAACGCGGCCAAGCTAAATACCTATTTGCAAAGCAAACTGGACAACCTTTATGGCACAGGCAAGGTAAATATTGACATAGATGCAAACAACACGCTTTCCTTTACCACAGCCGATAATACTTCGGTGCTTTCGGTTTCATCTTCGGATAATAGCAATATTACTAATGTAAATGGTGCTTTAAGGGTTGGCGCGGGTGAATCCAACCGTTTAGAAACCGCTAAAACTTTGGAACAGCTGGCAAGTGAAATCAGTGGTTTAACGGCGGATGCAAGCGGTAATTATGTTATGAACATAAACGGCAAGGAATTCAGTTTTGCCAAAACCACTAAACTTAGCAGTGTTATTTCTACTATAAACAATGATGCCAATGCGGGAGTTACGGTTTCTTATTCCAGCACTACCGATACCTTTAGCGTATCCGCAGATGACAGCGGTTCCCAAGGCAGCATCACCATAAGTGATGCAGGCGGCAACTTAGCAGCCAGCTTATTTGGCACGGCAGGTGTAAATTATACCGTTAAAAGCGGTACCGACGCTGTTTTGGAAGTAAGCTTTGACGGTGGCCAAAGCTTTACCACCATTACCCGTACGGAAAATACCTTTACCCTTGACGGTGTAAGCTTCGAGCTTACCGGCAAAAGCACCGATCCAGCAGAAGAAATCACTTTTACCTCCAACAGTAATGTGGATGATCTTTGCACAAAAATAGTAGATTGGGTAAATGAATATAACAAAATCATGGACTCGATCAACAAATTGATCAGTACCGCCCCACTGCGCGATCCTGTCTATGAGCCCTTAACAGAAGCCCAAAAAACAGACATGACTGAAGATGAAATAAAAGCCTGGGAAGAAAAAGCCAAGCAAGGTATTTTACAGGGCGATTCCACCTTGCAGAATCTAGCCGGCAAAATGCGCGAAGCCATGACCACCTTTGTTAACTCCACCGGCACCGCCTTATACCAAATAGGCATCACTTCTGGCTCCTATACTGATAAAGGACAGCTTACTGTAAATAAGACCAAATTAAAAGAAGCTCTTTCCAATAATTTGGAACAAGTAACAGCTATGTTTACTGGTGAAGACGGTATTTCCCAAAGAATAAAAAATGTTATGGACAATTATACCGGTACAGACGGCATTTTAGTAAATATAGCAGGCAAAGTTAACAGCACGGTAGACCAAAGCAACCTTACTAAAAAAATAGCAGATTATGAAAAACAAATTAAAAATCTTACAAACAAGCTTGAAGATGAAGAAGACCGCTATTGGAATAAATTTACCGCCATGGAGCAAGCCTTAAGCCTTTTGGAACAGCAAAGCTCCTACCTTACCTCCATGCTTTCATCTTAATCTAACGTTGCAGCCGAAACCTTTTGGCATTATCCAACAAGGAGGATACTTATCCATGCCCGAAAATAATTCCGTTTTGCAGTATCAAAAGCAAGCCGTAAGCACCATGTCTAAAGGAGAGCTTTTGCTTAAGCTTTTTGACGTAGCCTTAAAAAACATAAAATATGCTTCTATATTGTTAAAGGAAAAGGATTATGAAAAAGCCGAAATCTATATCAACAAAAGCAGCCGTATTTTTAATCATCTTTGTTTGATTTTAGACCGCAAGTACAGCATATCTTTGGAACTATATCAAATTTACCGTTTTTTGAACCAGGAAATTATCCGTGCCAATATAAAACGTGATGCCGAGATCCTGGATAAAATCCTGCCCTTGGTTCAGGAACTTCACGATACCTGGGCGGAAGCCGATAAATTAAGCCATATGCAAAAGTAGTAAAAATAACAAAATAAAAAAGCTTGTGCAGAATTTGCCAAAAAATATAATGCCAAGCTTTTTTATAAGCTTAAGGAGTTTTTTATGCTTGATGAAAACCTGCTTATCTGCATGGAACAAAAAACCATTTTACTTACCCATATCATGAATTTGACTAAACAAATAGAAGTACGCTGTAAACAAACAGAAATCATTTTTGATAATTTATTAGAAGAAAGAAAAGCTTACATTGACCGTGTAGCTAAATGTAATAAATTGATTGATTACATTCTGGAAAAAACAGAGAGCAGGGAAAAAGAACATTTGCAAAAGATTTTATCTGTTTCGGCAGTTGCCAAGGCCAGTACAGCTGAAGAAAAAAGGCTTTTGGAATATGCCATAAATTGTAAAAAGTACTTACGCAAAATTTTAAGTTTAGATAAAAATACCCTACGCAAACTGCGCAGGGATCATGATGAAATTCGGGAGATAATTATAAAAAACCACAAAAAGAAAAACAAAACCCTTTTTGATAATTTCAAATAAAAACTGAGAATATATAAAAACGCTTTAATAAAATAATTAAGGCGTTTTTATTTTCGTTAAAATGTTTTATTCCCCTTAGCAAAAGACTGTACCAACATTGCACCTGTTTCAGTATAAAAATATACCGTTCTGCCATAATTTGCACCAACATCCGCTGCGACTATTTTGATTTGATATCTACGTAAAACAATCTTCACGGCTTCTATATTTCTTGCGCCAACCGCGCCAAAAGTACTGTCATCGGCAACTTCAAACATTTTGGCGCCTCCTGCTATTTTGGCAACTATATTATCTTTTCGAGAACCCAACTTTTTCATGGTTTCCAGCATATGCGGAATACAAGTATCCGCATAGCAGTCTATTTTTAGGTTGGGCTTGTTAGGAGGAGCCTCAGGCAGCATGATATGCCCCAGCGCACCTGTTTTGGTTGTTTTATCATATAAACAAATACCTATACATGAACCAAGTGCAAAAGTAACAAAAGAAGCAGGATTAATAGCTGCCTGCATTTCCGAAATACCTATTCTTATCAAATTTTCCATTATCCAATACCCAAACTTTTCATCAGTTTATTAAGCGAATCTATATCCGGCACCAACAGCATATTGGCAGATATAGTTTCTTGCTGAAAACCTAAAAAATCATTTTCTATAAAAATTATTTCATCTGAAACCAAACCTATTTCAATTACAGGCACAGTTAAAAGTGCTCCTACCATATCTATGGTAACAGCAGGTACGGAAGGCCTTATATTAAGGCTCGAAAGTGTAGCTATGGCATTGCTGTAGGCAGACATCATGATATTACCTATTTCGGAAATAGCGGAATTCTCCAGTTCGCTTAAATTGGTACATTCCACCTTTTTTCCACCCAATAATGCTTCTAAAAGCGATGCCACAAAATCCTGCTCTATCAAAAACATCATAATGCCGTTAATATCACCATTCAGCTTCATTAGTATTGCTACTTGAGGGTTTTCAGGACCGCCCAGTGCGTTTATAACATCATTTACATTTAAAATACGCACCTTTGGCACCAGCATATTAACCTTTTTGTTGAGCATCTGTGAAAGCGAGGTAGCAGCATTGCCCGAGCCTATATTGCCTATTTCCCTTAAAACATCCAAATGCATTTCATTAAGCTGTTCCAGATTTTCTATAGCCATCTTTAACTCCTTATCTTAAGCTGTTAAGCGTTTGCATTATTTCATCACTTATTTGTATCATTTTTACGTTAAGGCCGAAAGCTTTTTGTTCGGTTATCATATCCGCCATTTCCTGCGCCAAATCTACCGAGGAAGCTTCCAAATAACCCTTCAATAAACCCGGTTCATCCATTACAACTGCTTCCCCCGGAAATTCACCCGCCACGAACATATTACCATGTTCTTTGGTCAGGGCACCCTTGTTTTGAAAAACATAAACACCTATATTCAATTCGGCATTTTTATCACTTACCGTTATAGGCTTACCATTTTCATCCAACACCGTTCCGCCGTTTGCGGCAACCAAAGCGAAACTACCATCAGTCTTTTCAGATAAACTAAAATTACCGTTACGTGTATATTTGATACCGTCAGGCATTTGTATGGCAAAAAAGCCCTCCTTGTTCAAGGCAAAATCCAAACTTCTGCCGGTTTGCCGCAAAGAACCCTGTTCATAAATAATATCTGTTTTACTAAGCTTGGTGCCATGACCGCTTTTCAAATTTGCCTCATCAGTACCGCGCATATTGGTATAAAGCAGATCCGCAAAGGTGGCAGTTTGCGCTTTATAACCATCGGTAGAAACATTGGCAATATTATTGGCGGTAACATCCAAGCCCTTTTGCGACCAAACCGTACCCGCAGAGGCAGTATAAAAAGACCTTATCATAAACACACCATCCTTTTTTAAACTTTATTTTTATATTATATATAGCTAAATTAGGTAAAAAATAAATAAGTGTCAATTACTTATTTTTGCTAATTAAAACGATCATAACGGCGGAACTAACAGCTTGTATTTGCAAAAAGACAGGCTGTTTTTTATGCATTAAGCATTTTATTACTGTTTAGTAAAACTTAGGGCTTCACATTATAATTTAGCAATATCGGTTGCTGCCTTATTCAAAATCTGATCATACATTTTTAAGGCCTGTGAGCAGGATTGCAAACTGCGCTGGGCTGAAATGCTCGCAGCCATTTCCGAAGCCGCATCCACATTGGAGCCCTCAATACTTTCCCAAAGCACCTGCGCATTGGTGAGCCAAACCGGGTTATTGGCCCTGTATACACCTTCTCCCACTGTTTCCAGCCTGCCATAATCCGCAAAGTCATATACCGCTATACTGTTGTTTATGCTTTCCCCCTCAACATAAATATTGCCTAAGCTATCTGCTGTTATATCATCCGTACCCGCATAAATGGGTCCATTTGTGCCCATTACCCGGCCTACATCTTTTAACACCAAATAGCCTTCCGCATCTACATTAAAGCTGCCGTTACGAGTATATACATTGCCATTATCGGTCTGAACCGCAAAAAAACCCTGCCCCTCAACCGCAAAATCCAAAGGCCTTCCCGTATGCTTGATTATACCTTGCGTGTGTATGGTAGAACTTTCCGCCGCCGTATTGATTATGCTTACCTTGTTCAGCTTTGTATTTTGCGCATCTATCCTGCTTATGTACATTTCACCAAAGGATGTGCTAACTACCTTGTTCTTTTTAAAACCCGGAGTATTAACATTGGCTATATTATTAGTTACAGTATCCAGCACCCTGTTTTGGGTAAGTATCCCCGAACTAAGTGTATAAAAACCTCTGCTCATTTTAACGGCCCCCTTAATAATAATCTATTGATTCAAATATTCTTCCAGATGTTTTTTTAGCTTTCTTAAAGCGCCTGAATGGATTTGGGATACCCTGGGATCGCTTATACCTAAAATTTGCGCTATTTCCTTAATTTTAAGCCGTTCTTTATAATAAAGGGCTATTACCAGCTTCTCTTTCTCGTTCAGCATTTCAATATTACCCACCAGTACCTTTCGCAGAACTTCGCGCATTTCCTTATCCACTATTTCCTGTTCGGGTCCAACGATATGGTCTGTATTATCTATTTTAAGTCTTTCCGAATCCTGCCCATAAATTAAAGTTTCAAAAGAAACCATATTCAATACGCAGGTTTCAGACTGCATTTTTTCATATTTTCTTAAACTTACTTGTAAAAATTCAGCCATTTCCGAATCATTGGGTACACGCCCCAACTTTTGCAACAGAATATCTTCCGCTTCGTTAATGTCTTTGGCCATTTTTTTAAGCCTTCTGGGGAAACAATCCTGCTTTCTTATATAATCTATCATTGCACCCCTTATTTTAATAGAACCATAGGTTTCAAACTTTACCTGCTTGCCTAAATCAAACCTTTCTATGGCATCCATCAGAGCAATCAAGCCTTCACTTATAATATCTTCCAAATAATTGAAATATTGGTAGCGGCCAACTGTTTTTAAAGCAAGGCTTTTTACAAGATCCCTGTATTTCATGATCAATTGATCTCGAATTTCGGTATCCCTGGTATTTATGTACTTTTGCCACAAATCATATGTTTGTTTTTCCTGTAAATTTTCCATATACCATTCTTTCCTTCCCTGCCTGCCACCTTGCTTAGCTTATTCCAAGGTTACATTAGCAAGCGCCTGAATTTGAACATTATTATCCAGTTCATTAAAAGAAAGTACCACTGCCTTGGGGTAAAACTGCTCCAACATTTTACTGAAATAGATCCTGACCAAAGGAGATGTTAAAATAATAGGGGTTTGGATAGCATCCTTAACTTTTTTAATGTTTTCAATAAGGCCGGTTACTATCTTTTGAGTTATTTGCGGGTCCAGTGAAAGGTAATTGCCTTTTTCATTTTTACTGATAGCGTTTACAATTATTTTTTCTACCTCGCTGTCCAGTGTGATGACTCGAATTTGGCCGCCTTCAGCCCATTTTCTGGTAATAGTGCGTTTAAGTGCCTGCCGCACATATTCGGTAAGCACATCGGCATCATGTACTGAGGGGGCATAGTCTGCAATTACCTCCAAAATAGTTTCCATATCCCGAATGGGCACATTTTCCTTTAACAAATTACAAAGCACCTTTTGCAGATTACTGTAGGAAATAAGGCCGGGCACAACTTCGTCCACCAATGTTTCATTGGTTTTCTTTGTATTATCCAGCAATTGGTTCACATCCTGTCTGGAAAGCAACTCATAGGCATGATTTTTAACGGTTTCCGAAAGATGGGTAACCATTACCGAAAGCGAATCTATTACGGTATAGCCGTAAATTTCCGCCATTTCCTTTTTGTCGGGCGTTATCCATTTACTGGGTATGCCATAAGCCGGTTCTATGGTATCTATACCATCTATAACGCCTGTTAAATTGCCCGGATCAAGAGCCAGGCAATAATCCACCAAAATTTCACCCTTTGATACTTCCTCGCCTTTTATTTTGATGATATATTGGTTGGGGTTCAAAAAACCGTTATCCCTTAAGCGTACCGCAGGTATGACCATGCCCATATCCAGCGCGAATTGCTTGCGGAAGTTAACTAATCTATCAATAAAACTACTGCCGCTTTGCTCGTCCACAAGCGGTATCAGGCTATAGCCAAACTCCATTTCAATGGCATCCATCTGTAAAAGATTATAAATATTATCGATGTTTTTATAATAGGAAGTTTCATCAAATTCCTGCGGCATTTCCTCCTGCGGCTGTGCCTCATCCCAAACACTGTTGATTTTATTTTTCAGCTTAGCTCCTAAGGCAAAACTGCCAGCAGCCAAAACTATAAGCTGGGGTTTAGGCATACCTGGGATTATGCACATACCTAAAAGTGTAGCACCCGCAAAAAACATAATATGGGGGTAGGAGGAAAACTGCTTGGTAACATCCTTACTAAGGCTGGAATCAGAAGCAGCGCGGGTAACTATCATACCTGTTGCTGTGGAAATCAAAAGTGCAGGAACCTGTGAAACCAAACCATCACCTACTGTGGCTATTGAATAAATGGAAAGCACTTCACCAAAAGTGTTGCCGCCTTGAACCATGCCAATAATAGTACCGCCAATAAAATTTATTAAGGTGATGATAATAGACATAATGGCATCACCTTTAACAAATTTAGTGGCACCATCCATAGAACCGTAAAACTCGGTTTCTCTTTGAATATCGTTCCTGCGTTGACGGGCAGTTTGCTCATCAATAAGGCCTGAGCTTAAATCTGCATCTATGGCCATTTGTTTACCGGGCATAGCATCCAGCTTGAACCTGGCCGCAACTTCGGAAACCCTTTCCGCACCCTTGGTAATAACCAAAAAGTTTACCAAAACAATAATAATGAAAATAACAAAACCAATAACTATATTACCGGATAAAACGAAATTACCAAAAGCGGAAATAACATGGCCCGCTTGGCCTTCATCTCTTAGAATAAGCCTGGTAGAAGAAACGTTCAAGCCCAAACGCAGCAAAGTTGTTACCAAAAGCAGAGAGGGAAAAACAAAAAACTCTAACGAGCTTTTTATGTACATGGTGATTAAAAGTATTATCAAAGAAAGCGCTATATTGATAATAAACATCATATCCAGCATAAAAGCAGGCAAAGGAATGATGATGAGAGCTATGATCAAAATTACAAAAATTGAAACCACATTATCAAAAAACTTCAACATCTATCACTCCGTCTATTTTTTCTTGGCATTATTCTTACTTGTAAAAATCCAGGCCATTATTTCAGCCAGTGCTGCATAAAACTCAGGCGGTATTTCCCTATTTATTTCAACCGCACCATATAAAGCCCTGGCAAGGGGTTTATCTTCTTTCATTGGTATGTGGTTGGTTTCGGCAAGTTCTATTATTTTAAGTGCCACATAATCTTGCCCTTTAGCCACCACCACAGGTGCTTCATTTGCTTCAATATCGTATTTCAGGGCTATGGCAAAGTGCGTGGGGTTTTTAATTATAACATCCGCCGTAGGCACTTGCTGCATCATACGCCGCATGGCAACCTTACGCTGGATATCTTTGATCCTGCTCTTGATTTCAGGGTTACCTTCCAATTGCTTGTACTCATCCTTCAAATCCTGCTTGGACATCCTAATGCTTTTTTCATACTGCCACTTTTGGTACATATAATCCAAAACCGCAATAGCAATAAAAACAATTGATAACTGCAATACTATATGCATTATAGAATTCAAAATAAAAACTACAGCCTGCATTATATCTTCATATATAAGCTCCACAATGCTTGCTGAAATTTTTTTTAATTGCAAATACAATACATAAACAATAATCAGCATTTTCAAAAAGGCTTTAATAAGCTCCACAAATGAACGCAAAGAACAAAGCTTTTTAAAACCTTCTATTATATTGATACGGGAAAATTTAAAGGCTAACTGTTTATGAGTAAATTTAAATTTGGTCTGCGTGCCGCTGGCCAAAATATTTACCGTTACGGAAGCCAACATAACAGGTGCCAAAATGATTAAAAGTGCCAGTATGGCATATTTGCAAACCTCTAAGGTAATATTGTTAGAAAGTACATTTACAGTGTTGGTATAACCGAAATAACGCTCTATAAGACGATACATAAATTGATAAATATAAGGTAAAACAAAACTTAATGTATAAAAAATAACTAAAACAGATATTGCGCTTACTACATCCTTACTTTGAAATAGATTCCCTTTTTTTCGCTCATCTTTACGCTTTTTAGGGGTAGCCTTTTCCGTTTTACTGTCTACTGCCATTTTGTTCCCCCTCAAAAAACAATCAAAGCTTTAAAGCTTTTATGTAAGCAAACCAAAAATTTTGCTTATATAATCAAACATAAATAGAATTATCTTTTCCAAAAAATTGGCCAAAGTTGGCACCATAAGCAAAATAACCAACAAACCCATAATCAGCTTAAGCTGAATATTTATAACAAAAACATTTATTTGCGGCACAGCCTTCATAATCAAGCCAACCCCTACTTCGGTAATAATACCTGCCGCAAGAACAGGCAAAGACATTTTCACCGCATAAACAAGTATTAAAGAAAATAGGCTGCCCAACTCCCAAAGCGCCGATGTATTAATGCTAAAAGTACCGTAAGGCAGCATTGTGCAAAGCTTGGTAAAAATTTGTATAAGGGTTAAATGACCATTTACCGCAAAGAAAATCAGAAAGAACATAGCGTTGATAAGGGATGCAGAAAGCGGCATTGAAACATTGCTTTGCGGATCATATACCTTAGACATGGCAAAACCTATCTGCATGTCCATGATTTCACCGTTCACCACAAATATAGCAAGAAACATATTAACAATAAAACCTATAACAAAACCTATAAGCAATTCCCGTAAAGCTGTAATAAAAAAAATAAAAAAACTGCTCAAAACCAACTCCTGCTGAGGTACTAATGGGTAAACAAAAAATGAAAGCAGCAGGCATAAGCCTATATTTAAAATAACAGGTATGTTTTTTCTGCCTAAAATAGGGTTAAAAAGAATGCAGCCGGACATGCGCATAAAAATCATTGCCAAAAGCATAAAATTATAGTCGAACTGCATATTGCCGCACCTGCTCAGTTAAGTTTTTCTATCATAGAAAATATATATAAAACAAAATCCTGCATAGTTGAGGCCATCCATGGCCCCAAAATTACTAAAACAAAGGCTATAGCCAAAAGCTTTGGCACAAACGTAAGGGTTTGTTCATGAATTTGGGTAGCAGCCTGAAACAATGCTATTACAAAACCAATTAAAATACTTATTATAAGTATGGGGCCAACTACCTTAATAGCTGTTATCATACCGTATTGCATAACATCCGTTATTTCCGAAATGCTCATTTGAAAACTGCCTCCTTATCAACTGCATAGATGCTTTTCGGCATCTTCACAAATTAAAGCTGGATACTAAGCTTTGGAACAATAAGCCCCAACCGTTTACCAAAACAAAAAGCAGTATTTTAAAAGGCAGGGAAATCATTACCGGTGGCAGCATTACCATACCCATAGACATAAGAGTGCTGGAAACTATAATATCAATAATCAAAAAGGGTATGTAAATAAGAAAACCTATGGTAAAAGCACGCTTCAATTCACTGGTCATAAAAGAGGGTATAACCACCGTAATGGGTAAGTTTTTGGTGGAATCCACCTTTTCTATTTTGGCAAGCTCCACAAACATATTCAAATCTTCTTTTTGCGTGTTTTTCAACATAAAGCTATGCATAGGCACAACAGCTCTTTTTAAAAATTCTTCCTGGGTTATTTGCTCCGCTTTGTAGGGCTGATAAGCGGAAGTGTTTATTTCCGAAACAATGGGCGACATTATAAAAAGCGTCAAGAACAGAGCAATACCTATTAAAACCTGATTAGGAGGTGTTTGCTGCAAACCCAAAGCATTTCTCAAAAAGGAAAGTACAATGATGATCCTAGTAAAACAGGTAGTCATTATCAAAACGAAAGGTACCAAAGCCAGTATGGTAAGCATTTCTAAAATTTCTATGGTATCTACGCCGCTGCCTTCTAAATTTATATCTATCCCCACGGCATAAGCCGTTTGTGGTAAAAAAAGAAGGATAAATAAACTAAAGATAATTGCAAAAAATTTAATTTTTGGTTTGCTCTTCATTTTCTTCAAGGTTTTCTTTTGCTTCATTTTGTTCAATACCTTTTCCATTTGCTTTCAAATCCCATCCATGCTTTAGTGTAGAATTAAGGATCTCCAAAAAATTGGGTTTAGAAACCGTTTGCGAAGAGCAAAAATCCGCTTCATCCAATTCCTTCAGAATTTCAATACCGTTATTGGCAAAGCCTACCAAATATAGCTTGCCGCAAATTTCCACAATGACCAGGCCTTTATCCTGTGCCAACGCTACCCTTTCCTTAATCTTCATATTGGCAGAGGTGGAAATATCGTTAACTTTTTTACTTAAAAATTTGCTGAATACGTAGCAAAGGTATAGAATTATTGCTGTACCGAGCAAAGAGAAAATCAATGTGAGCACACTTCCCACAGAATTCAAATCATTTCCCCCTCTTACTGCTAGCTTCTTAACCTAAAATACTGTTCACTGTTTTCATAATACGATCGGGCTTAAAGGGTTTTACAATAAAATCTTTAGCACCCTGCTTCAAAGCATCCACTACCATAGCCTCCTGACCCATAGCAGAGCACATTACCACATTGGCGTTTTGGTCGATTTCCCTGATTTTACGCAAAGCCTCCAACCCATCCATAACAGGCATGGTAATATCCATAATAACCAAATCGGGCTTTTCTGCCGTATATGTATCCACAGCTATTTGACCATTACCGGCTTCCACAATATCCGTATAATTATTTTTGGATAAAGTATCCTTAATCATCATCCTCATAAAAGCTGCATCATCCACCAACATTATTTTCTTTGACATCTTATTCCTCCTAACTTATAACAAAATGCTTTTGTTTATAAGGCCTTTATTATTAAATTTATTAAACTGCTTTGATTAAAGAGCTTTCATTATGGCCTCATTGTTCGTTATTTCCGTTATCCTTACGCCGTACAAATCATCCACGACCACAACATCACCTTTAGCAATTACCTGGCCGTTCACAAAAACATCCACCTGTGAACCTGCCTGCTTGTCCAGTTCCACCACCATACCTGTGGAAAGGTCCAAAATATCCTTAATTTTTTTGGTAGTACGGCCTATTTCCACAGTTACTTGTAAAGGTACCGACATAATAAGGTTAAGGTTATTGCCCTCTGCGGGCGCATAAATTGCTGTATCATTATCAAAGCTTGAATATACATTTTGCGAGATATTATGCTGTACCATTGTTTTGGTTGGCTCACGGGTTTTATTGGGATTAGGCATCGCGGCTGCGGCTCTGGGTGCTTCTTTCATCTGTTCCGTTTCCATTTCCGCTTTGTGCATAATTTCTTCTATGTTTATTTCTTCTTCCTGGTTTATTGCCGCTTGGGGGGGAGCCGAAGCCTGAGGCATAGCTTCCACCTCCGGCTCACTATCCAAATTAAATACGGATATGAGATCCTTAGCTAAATTTACGGGCATTACATTAATAAACTCGCTGTTTATTAAATCACCTATCATTAAATTAAAATATACCGCCACAATATCTTCTTCTTCAAAATATTTGGCCTTAAACTCCTGAGTATTATTTATGGCAAAGGAATTCGGTGGTGAAATGTTAACCTGCCTGTTCAAAAAATTGGCAAGTGCGGTAGAGGCGGCACCCATCATTTGGTTCATTACCTCGCAAATAGCGCCTATACTCATTTCATCCATTACAAATTCTTCTTTGCTGTAATCCGTTTGCAGAAGCAATCCCACAATTATTTTAATATCCGATTCTTTTAAGATCATAATATTTTTGCCTGATAAACCCTGCACATAATTAATTTCTACCCCGATAGCCGGTTGGTAAGTAGTAAAGGAAAATTCATCCGTTTTCATAACCTTTACAATTGGTGTAGTTATGGTAACAGGCTTTTCCAAAAGCTCCGAAATCGAGGTTGCGGACGAGCCTAAGCTTATATTAAGTATCTCTCCTATAGCATCAAGCTCCATATCCGAGAAATTATGTATTTTGTTTTCTGCCAACTGAATCACCTCTGCCTTATTTATTGAAGACCTTCCACAATTTTAACCGCGTATTTTTTCTTCTTTACACCAACGGTAGCATTAGCCCAACAGGTTTTTTCCACATAAACCTTAACAGGATTACCCGCCGCGGGCGTATCAAGGGGTATAATATCTCCTGTTTGCAGCTGCAATAGTTCCGCCAAAGTTATTTCAGTTTTACCTAATAAAGCAGAAACTGTTAAAGGAGAATTTTTCAAACTTGTAATAATGGCTTCCTTGCGTAATTTTTCCTGCTCCGCATCGTTTTTCTTTTGTACTTTCGCATATTTGGAATTGAATATTTTGAAGAAATCCTCGAGTACTGTAGAAGGCAAACAAATATTGATATTGCCTTTCAGCTCTTCAAATTTAATTTCCACTACCACAATAGCCACGCTTTCATCTTGTTGGATAAACTGCAGCAATCGGGAGTTTGTTTCAATTGCATCCACCGTATGCTCTACATCAAGGTAGTTGCTCCAGGCATTGTTCAACATTACTATTATTTGTTTTAACAAATATTCCAAAAGCGAAATCTCAATTTCTGTATAATCCCTTTCCACCTTATAGCCGCTGCCGTTACCACCAAGCATACGATCTAATATATAAAAAGAAATAGGACGCGACATCTCTAGCAAAATCTGTTTGCCGTCAATGTTGTATTCATTGTTGTTCATCCCGATTACGCCTACCATTACCGAATCATCGAGGGCATTGTTAAATTCCTTGTATTCCTCCTCCTCTACCTGCACCACCTCCGTTTGACAAGCTATTCTTAGCATGCTTGATAAATGCAAGCTGAAAAAGCGTGAGAATCCGTCAAAAATAGTATTCAATAATTTAAGCTGCTCCCTGGTAAACTTTTTTGGCGACGTAAAATCATAATCTTTGATTTTTTTACCCAAAGACTGCTCTTCTATTTCCTCAAAATCCACATTACCGCTTTGCAGCTTACCCAAAAGCTCATCTATTTGTTTCTGGGAAAGTACTTCCGCCATAAAAACCACCATTCCCCACATCAAAGGTTTTTTAAACAATGCTTTTAAATCTTTTTAAAATATCTATTCTTTTGGCGCAGTCTGCGCTTTAATATCGTCGTAGATAACATCCAATGATTTTGTATCAGTACCATCTTCAGAAATATAAATTTCCACCCTGCGGTTTTTAATACGGGTAGCTTCAGTATCATCATGTGGTACTATCGGCCTATAACTTCCATAACCTTCAGCAACCAGTTTTTTAGGGTCTATTACACCTTTAAGCTGAACAAAAAGTAATACATTGCCTGCTCTATCCATAGAAAGCTGTCTGTTGAAGGTTTGGGTTTCAGCTGTTACTACTACAGAGTCCTTGGCAGTATGCCCAAAAAACCTTATTTCTTCTATTTGATTGGGTATGTTTTTGATTGCCCCGCATAAAAAGTTAAGAACTTCCTTGCCCTCAGGCCTTAATACCGCACTGTTACCGTCAAAAAAAATATTGTTGGTAAAGGTAAGAAAATTATAGCCATCACCTTTATGAATCTGTACGCTGCCTTGCAAATTATTTTCTTCTATATATTTTTGTAAATAATTATATAACTGGTTAAATTCCGTAACTTTTTCAACATTGGCATTGGCTGCCGCGGCCGCCAGATCTTCCGGATCAGGCAATTCCTGCTTGGCTTGCCCTTCTAATTGAGAAAGATCCAGCTCTTGCGTGATTTGAGCGTTTGCGGCAAAAGCTTCAACCAATACCTTCCATTTTCCGGCATCTACGTTAGACATGGAAAAAAGCATAACAAAGAAAGTCAATAATAGCGTAACCATATCCGCATAAGTATCGAGCCAGTTGGAGCCTGTTGGATAATCACTTTTCTTTCTTTTTCGCACTTTTTTCACCTCGGCTGTTTAGGAATAAACCATTTATCTTAAATAAAGCTTTTAATGTTTTCTGGCTCTTCTTACGCGCTCGGGAAGAGTTTTTTCAGTTTTATCAGTTTTATCCCTTTTACCTATTTTATCCTTTTCCGCTAAGAAAGCATTGAGCCTTTCCTCAATATGCCTGGGGTTTTCCCCTGCCTGAATAGCTATTACCCCATCCACAACCATTTCCTTGCAAAGCATTTCTTCATTATGCCGCATCCGCAGCCTATTAGCCAAAGGTATAAGCACAAGATTTGCCGCTACGGAACCATAAAATGTAGTTATTAAAGCAAGCGACATTCCCTGGCCCAGCAATTTCGAAGCTTCCGCAGAATCCATATTTAAATTAGCCAGCATATTGATAAGGCCTATCAATGTACCTATCATACCAAAAGCCAGCGCAAAAGCAGCAGCTTTATCATACAAATACCAGCCCTTAGAATGACGTTCTTCCAAACAATCCAGCTCATTTTCCAGCATTTCTTTTACTTTGGTTGGGTCAATAGCATCCACCAACAGCATAATACTATTACGCAAAAAAGGATCCTTTTCTTTACTAGCTCTTTCCTCCAGGGAAAGCAAACCTTTTTTACGCGCTTCCTGGGCAAAGTTTACAATAGTGGCAATATAATCATGCGGGTTATATTTTTTCTTTTGCAATACAATTTTAAGCTGCCCCGGTATTTGCTTAAAGCTGGAAAAAGGAAAAGCTATTACGGTAGCCGCAATAGTACCGCCAAAGGTAATTGCCATACTGGCAGGGCTGATGAAGCCGCTTATCACACCACCATCCATAATACCAAAAACAATAAGTCCTAAACCTGCAATCAGTCCTATAATGCTGGAGAAATCCATAGCTGCACTTCCTTGTTTCTAAATTGATTAAATAAAAAATTACTTTTTAAAAGATACTTTATCAAAAAATACTCTTTTGTTGTAATCAATAACTTTATCTATAACTTCGGTCTTAGATTCCAATACTAAAAAAAACTTGCCGTTAGTCAAAGTAACTTTGGTTTCGGGAATGCTTTCTACCGTTTCAATCAAATTTGCATTCAATACAAAGGCATTGCCGTTAATAAATGTAAGCTCTATCATACTTTAACTCCTTTATGTTTCCTAAGAGATTCTCCGCGCCTAAAAATGCCTCCTTGCATTTTTTAAGAGCGGCACTTATAAATTTTTTAATTATCTTTTCATATTAATCAAAGTTTCCAGCATTTCATCACCTACGGTAATAATCCTGGAATTGGCCTGGAAACCACGCTGAGTTGTAATCATTTGCGCAAATTCATTAGCCAGATCCACATTGGAAGTTTCCAGAGCACTGGTTACCAAAGAACCAACTGTACCTGAACTGGGAGCACCGTAAGCAACGGTTCCCGTATTACTTACAGCCTTGAAATAAGAATTCCCTTCCTGATTCAAACCTTGGGGATTAGGTACATTGGCCAGGCCTATGGTACCTATAGTATGAATAGTGCCCTTGTCATCTTCACCTGTGATCACACCATCAGAACCATAAGTTATGTTGTTAAGCTTGCCATTTAAGGCAGCATCTATTTGAATTGCTTCAGGAGCAGTTGTACTTACGGTATTAGTACCTTTGGCACCACATACTTTTCTGCCGTTGCCATCTACCAAGTAACCATCGCTGTCAAAATTAAAGGCACCTACCCGTGTATAAAGGTAATTCGTACCATCTTCAACCACAAAATAACCTTCACCGCTGATATAGCAATCAGAGCCAAGGCCTGTTCTTGCCATACCCGAACGGGAATTGATAACATCCACCGAAGAAATTTGCGCACCATAGCCAATCTGTGAAGGGTTGGTGCCACCTAAAGTTGTACCTGAACCGGAGGCACCTGAAAGAGTTTGATAATAAACATCCCTGAAGGTTACCCTGGAAGATTTAAAACCATAGGTATTAACGTTGGCAATATTATTGCCTATAACATCCATTTGGGTTTGATGTGATTTCAAACCCGCAACACCGGAATACAATGCTCTCATCATAATAAAATCTCTCCTTTGCTAAGCTTGTATTTTATTTACCTGTAAGCCGCCACTTGTCGGCTGAACCATACCGCCGCAACTCGGCAAAACCTTAAAAACCTTAAGCTTGCCTTAACAAACCATTAAATTTCAAATGCCTAAACTATTTATTGGGCACTTGCCTGCTCTTCAGGCTGGCTGGCTGTTTCATTAACTATCTGCATTACCGAAGCAAGGTTATACTGCTTGCCGTTTACTATAATGGAAGGTTGTTCATCAAAAAGATTCACGCTTTCCACCAGGCCTTGATCCTGCATATATTTACCTGTGCTGTCATAAGCGGCCACAATAACATTTTTGCCTATAAGTGAAGCCGCATATTGGGTATTACCTACCTGGCTTAAGGTTTCTATAGATTGCAGCATGGTAAATTGCGCCATTTGGGCAATAAAATCTGTATTATCCATAGGCTCTAACACATTTTGGTTTGTAAGCTGCGCTACCAAAAGCTGTAAAAAATCCTGCATATTCAATGAAGTGTTATGGCTGCTTTGGTTAAGCTTGCTGCTTCCCGCATAAGTATTTACTCCGTATACACTGTTTGTTGTTGTCATTTTAAGCCCCCTTATTGAACATAAGAATATGCCACGTCAACTGCTTCTATTTGTTGCATAAGGGTCAAAAAATCATCGGCAGTCATTTCCGCATCATTATCTTCAACCCAATTTACAGGATGCTTTGCTTCTTTTTGTTCTTGTTCTTCTTTTTTATGGTCCGTGCCACTGCCCTCATATTGTTGTTCAGTGTATTGCTCCGCACCTGCTTCGGCAAAACGTACATTATGGTTTACCGCAGCCTGTAAAATTGCTTTTATTTCGCCTGCATTGGCAAGCAACATAGTTTGTGTATCAGGATTAAGTGCTTTTATATCTACTGTGAGCATACCGCTTTCTGATACCATTTTTACAGAAACCTTACCCAAGTTAACGGGGTAAAGTTCTATTTGGAACTCTTTTTTCCCATTGGCCAAGCCCTTTTCAAGCTGATCGACCAGTTGATTTACTACAGGTTTTTCCGTAGCGGAAACCTTTTCCGCAGCTTGATTGGTTTCCATCATTGTAACAGCCAAATCCCTAAATGAAACCGTATGTAAATTATTTAATAAGCTATCCTTATCCGTATCCGTATCCGTTAAAAATGGGTTTTGCGGTTCTGTATAAGAAAAGCCTTCGGAGCTTTGGGCATTTGCATTTTGGGAAAACAAAAACGGCTGAACCCCTTTTTCTAAGTTTGAAACAAGGTTTTGAGAGCCTGTTTTTACTAATGTTTCCGCAAATGGTCCAACTTCTGCCTTCAACTGTTTTATCGGCATTTCAAGGCTGTTTATTAAATTCATCTCCCCAAATGCTTGTGTCATGTTTTCTTTTGTTAAAACCGTTGTGGAAGCATTAGCTGCTACAGCATTTAGGGGCACACCTTCATTGCTTAAAGTTTCCGCAATTACGGTTTTTGCAAATGCCAAATTTATATTTGTATTATTTTCAGCCAAACCGGTTTTGACTAATATATTTGACACTGCTTGATCATAAAGGATTTTTGCATTCTGCAAAATTTTTATTTCCGCTAAACCGCTCGGATTTACCGCCATGGCAACAGCTTCTTCAATAAACATATTGCCAAAACCATTCTCTGCAGGATCCATACACCCCAAAAACTGATTTTGCAAAAGCATACATTCTTGTTGGCTCAAAGGCTCCATACTATCAACTGTGGTATCGCAAAAATCAGGCACTTGTTCAAAAAACCCTATGACATCGTTTCTGTTTTCAAGCAACATTTCAGGTATATAAACACCTATTTCGGCATCACAAATATTATCTTGCAATTTTACACTAATTGCAGTATTGGTTTTGAAGCTTTTATTTTTCAGATTTTGAGCAAGTGTTTGCATGATGGATTTAAAACCCTGCTTTGCGGAAGGGAGTTCTTTTTTTTCTAAAACAAAATTTTGGTTTTTTTGCTGAATAGGCAATACATCCATTTGCTGTATCATTATTTCACCTCTTTTCCTTATAAGATATTTATAAAAAATGGGTTTCCATTTTGTTTTCTGGTTAAACCGCAAAATAACGCGAGCGGCTCACAAATTCCTCCAAGTTGATTTCTTGTTCCTTTTGATTCAACCTGAAATATTCCCCAAACTGCTTTTCCTTTAAATGCTCTAAACCGGAAATATCAGTTTTAAGCTCGATAATTATTGCCATTTTCTTATCAATCAGGTTAAGTAAATTGGCTTTTAGCATGTTATAATTCCTTATTTTATTGTTTATTTCATTTAAATAAAGCTTATAGGCTGCCATATCCATAGGTGCCAACCCACTTTGCAGATCCAAGATCATTCTTTGATTGGTTTCGGCAAAATCATTGTTCAAATTATAGATTTTTTGCTCCACTTCTTTAAGCTCTACCTGCATTTTTAGCATTTCATTATTTTTAATATCCAGAGTTTGGGCCTTAAAATTCAATACCTTGTCCAAAGAGAATACAAATTTTTTCATTGATTTCCCCACCCTTAGCTTATGTTTTATTACAATTTCTTCATAATATCCGTGGTTTCCTCAAAAGCAAATTTTTCATCTACTTTTTGGGTCAAAAAATGTTTTACCGAATCTATCCTTTTAACCGCATCATCCAGCTTATGGTTCATGCCCTGTTTATAAGCCCCTATGGAAATCAAATCACTGTTTTGATTATAAGTGGAAATTATATCTCTTATTTTGGCAGCGTTTTGCTTATGCTCTTCATTACAAATATCTGCCATCAAACGGGAAATACTGGCATTTACATCTATGGCAGGATAATGGTTTTGATGCGCTAAATTACGGGATAAAACAATGTGTCCATCCAAAATACCCCTTACCATATCTGCTACAGGTTCGTTTGTATCGTCGCCTTCCACCAGCACCGTATAAATACCTGTAATAGAACCTGTTTGAAAATTGCCGCTTCTTTCCAAAAGTTTTGGCAATTCAGCATATATGGAGGGTGTATAGCCCCTGGCTATAGGCGGTTCCCCCGCAGCCAAACCTATTTCCCTGTGTGCCATAGCAAACCTGGTAAGCGAATCCATCATTAAAAGCACGTCCTTGCCCTGATCCCGAAAATACTCGGCAACTGTAGTAGCTACCTGGGCACATTTAACACGAAACATGGCAGGCTGATCGGAAGTTGCTATAACCAAAACCGAACGTGCCAGACCTTCTTCACCTAAATCCTTTTCTATAAATTCGTTTACCTCACGCCCCCTTTCACCAACCAGAGCTATCACGTTGATATCCGATTTTACATTCCTGGCTATCATACCCATAAGGGTACTTTTACCTACCCCGCTGCCTGCAAAAATACCAACCCTTTGCCCCTTGCCGATAGTAAGCATACCATCAATGGCTTTAATGCCATAGCTAAGCCTTTCGCTTATTCTCGGCCGTTCCAACGGGTTGGTATAAGTTGCTTCAACATTATAATAACAAGGTTTTTCAAAACCACCAAGGCCATCCAAGGGAGAACCTGAAGCATCAATAACTCTGCCCACTAAAAAATCACCCACGGGAACGCGCAGCTTCTGCCCTGTGGATTCCACTATACTGCCTGTACCTATCCCTTTTATATCACTGTATGCCATCAACAATAAATTGTTGTTTTTAAACCCCACTACTTCCGATATTATGTTCTGGCCGCTTACCGGATCTTTTATATTGCAGATATCACCCACTTTGGCATCCATACCGGTTGCCTCTATCATCATACCAACAATATTTTTGACCTTGCCTTTATAACATAACGGGTCTATTTTGACTAGCATTTCACAAGCAGATTGTAAATTCATCAACCATTTCACGCACCTTAAACAAATTTATAAGAACTGCCGTTTGCTATTAGGAAACATTTTGGGATTTACCAATATCTATTGCCTCTTCAATGTTTTTTACCTGAACATCCACTCCCAAATCAATTATTTGATTAGGCATTTCTATAACACAATCGAAGTCAGACATATCGGGGTCGGGAATAATTTTAACATTATCCGAAACCTCAGCAAGCGCTTTGATAATGTTGTTATCCGCTTTCAAAAAAGTATCGCTTTGAGATTTAGAAACATATATGCGTACCCAGGTTTGGTTGCGGTAAGTATCTATCGCATTTTTTATAATACCTGCCATTACCTGTTCATTGGAGCTTATTTCCTGTTTAATTATTTTTTTGGCTATACCCAAAGCTAAAATTTCAATGTCTTCCTCATATTTTTGCAAAATCCGTTCTTTTTCTTTTTCAACCTGTTCCAGCATCAAGCTAAGCTCATTTAAAACCCTGCGGTTTTCTTCTGCTGCATTCTTTAAACCATCGCTGTAACCTTCACGGTAGCCGGAATCTGTACCTAACTTTTGCCCTTCTGCCAAACCTATGGCAAAACCCTCTTCATGGCCCTGTTTTTTCATTTTCGTATATTCCTCATTCATACGCTTGCGGGTTTCCTGGACCTGCTCCGTGCCGTACTTTTTGGCTGTCTCCACTATATGCTTGGCTTTGGCAAAGGCTTCGTGCAAAACCTTTTGAGCTTCCGGATTTACCGGATTTACCACATTTACATCAGTTTCCACGTTTACCTCCGAATTAACGGTGATATTATTATATTCATAACTTTTTATCACCCTACTCAATTATCTCATCCTTCCCGCCCTTCATGATGACAAGTTCGCCTTCGCTTTCCAACCTGCGGATAACAGCAACAATCCTTTGCTGTGCTTCCTCAACATCACGAAGCCTTACATTATGCGTATATTCCAAATCCGATTGTATGGTTTCCGCCGCACGCGTAGACATATTTCTGAATATAAGATCCGCAACTTCTTGGTTAGCACCTTTAATTGCAAATACCAAGTCTTTGGAGTCCACATCTCGCAAGAAACGCTGAATGGACATATCGTCCAAAATAATAATATCCTCGAAAACAAACATTTTTTTGCGAATCTCTTCGGAAAGCTTGGCATCCTTTTGGTTCAGTTCGTCGAAAATATGTTTTTCGTTGGCGCGATCCATATGATTCATGATATCTGCAATATAGTTGACACCGCCAAACTCCATAAAATCTACCGACATGATCGTGGAAAATTTCAGCTCTAAATTTTTCTCTACCAGCTTGATGATTTCAGGAGAGGTCCTGTCCATATTAGCAATACGCTCTACCACATCTATTTGATATTCCCTGGGCAGCTCCGCAATAATGGTAGCCGCTTGGTCCGCCCGCGCGTAGGATAAAATAAGGGCAATGGTTTGTGGATGTTCATTTTGAATAACTGCCAGTAAATTTTTATAATCCACTTTGCGAATAAACTCAAAAGCCTTAGTACGAAGAGATCTGGTTACCCTTTCCAATAAACTGGTGGCCATTTGGGATCCATAAGCTTTTTCCAAAACATTGCGGGCATATTCCATGCCGCCTTCGGTAATTACCTTTTGCGTTAAACAAAGCTGGTAAAAATCATTTAGGGCCACACTCATTTCCTTGCCTTGCAACTGGGGCAAACGAGCCACCTCAAAGGTAAGCTGTTCCACCTCATCCTCTTTTAAAAATTTATATACTTTGGAAGCGGTTTCAGCACCCAGCGCGACAATCACAGCCGCAGCTTTTTGTTGCCCGCTAAGCTGCTTACTAACCATTATTTTTGTTCTCCTTTTAACCAACCTCTAATCAACTGTGCAACTATTTCAGGATTTTGAGAAGAGAATTCTTGGATTTGCTGGTTTACTTTGGCATCTTCAGATTCTTGCTGTTCACGCAAAACCTGGATCAATTCATCCTGAGCATCGGATTCAACGGAGCTTTCCTGCCAAACCTCTTCTGCCTTTTTCTTTTTAGGGTCCTCATCCAAAGCAGGTATTTGCAGCTTGTCCAGCTTCTTTTTCTTTCTTTTCTTTAATATCAACATTAATACCAGCAGTAATAACAACAAAATTACCAAACCCGCGCCCGCAATAATTAAATTTTGGATGCTGAAAAGATCTTCAACATCGGGAGCAGGTAAGGGCACTACTTCAGCTTGCCAAAAAGCACTGTTGTAAATAACTACTTTTTCAGGCACTATAGCCGCAGCATTGGCAATCAAACGGCCCAATTCGGCTTTTCTTGCCTCATCCAAAATTTCTTTATTGATCACAACAGAAACCGTCATATCCTTGATACTGGCAGCATCTCCTTGAATCTGCTGCTTAACCTGGCTTACCAGATATTTGTAGGATTGCGTATCCGCGCTGTAAATCGTATTGCCATCCACCGTGATTCCGGGGTAAGTGGTAACATCCGAATTAGTTTCCGAACCAACAACACCGCCAGTACTGCTGCCCTCCACCGTTTGTTCATTGGAGGTTTGTGCTTCACTCAAAACACCCGTATTTTCGTTAGAAGGCTGATAAGTAATAATTTCCTGTATTTTCTTATCTATATCCATAACTGCTTTAACAGCTACATTAACATTGTCAGCACCGTATAAAGGTGTAAGGACATTCAGTACCTTCTTTTTGACTTCATCTTCATACAGTTCTTCTATTTCCATTTTGAATTTGGAAATATTGGTTTGAGAAGTAAGGTCTGCCCCTTCCAGTTCCTCACCCGTTGCGGTATTTATAACCGCTACATCAGTAGCATCCAGGCTAGGCACGCTTTTAGCGACCAATTGTTTAATACCGTTTACCTGAGCAGGCTCCAAGGTTTGCCCGGAAAGCATTTCTACAGTTACAGAAGCAGAGGGTTTAGTTTTATTTTCATCCCAAGCATAACCGCTCTCTTCGGGTATGCTTATGGTAACACTGGCTTCTTTTATAGGCTTCAAAGTTTCAATTACCGCTTCCAGCCTTTGATTCAACTGATACTTTTCAATGATTTTTTTCTCATAATCAGTTGTCATTATATCTATATTTTCAGTAAAATAATCATAATTATTGGTTGTTTTGGGGTAACCCAAATTGGCAAGCTCCATGCGCAGAGAATTTTCGTCTGTTTTAGGCACATAAATATTGCCGTTTTTTTCATAATAATCAATGCCGCGGCTTTGCAACTCATTCATAACCTGTACCGCCTCATCCCTAGCCATACCAGGATAAAGCACTACATACTGGGTCTGATTGAGCAAAACTGCCGCGACCACTGCAACTATAAAAATAAAACCGGCCACACACGCCAAAATAGTTTTAGACTTTTTGTTCAGCGTATTCCAAAAACGCTTAATAGGATCAATGTATTTTTTCAAAATTTCATTCATCAATCACAAGCCCCGCTATCCACAATAATTTTTATACGCCCATATTAATTATTTCCTTATATGCCTCCAGCGCTTTATTGCGGAGTTCCACCAATAAATCTACGGAAAGGCTGGCCTTAGCGGATGCTATCGTGATATTATGCAAATCATCCGTCTGCCCTGTGGAAAGCTTATAAATTTCCTCATTCAATTCAGCATCTGTTGCCTTTACATTATTAACAGCATTGGTAAACATATCCTGAAAAGGAATTGCCACAGTTTCCTGCAAGGAAGTTGTTTTCTCGCTAAGCTTTTCCAAATTACCTATTGAATTTATAGTATCAATGGGTGTTATCAGCATAATTTTTTACCTCCCGATTTCCAAAGCCTTGGCAGCCATACTTTTTACAGCATTCAAAACGGTAAGATTAGCATCATAGGCCCTTGTAACGGCCATCATATCAATAGTTTCTTTCACAAGATCCACATTCGGCATTTCTACATAGCCTTGCTTGTTGGCATCGGGGTTTTCTGGATCATATACTATATTGAACGGGGTTTGGTCTTCCACTATTGCGGCCACCTTTACCCCTTTGTTCTCAGGGGAGGCAGCGGCCATGTTTTTTGCCAGAAGTGAGCGAAAATCACCATCTTCTTTAGCTTCATACACAACCATTTTTCTGCGGTAAGGGCCGCCTTCCACTGTTCTGGTGGTAGTAGCATTGGCAATATTTTCCGAAACGACATCCATCCTCAAACGGCTGGCCGTCAAAGCCGAACCGCTGATATTAAGTGAATTCAAAAAAGCCATTATATGTACCTCCCGTTTAAAATAATTGTTCCAAAACACTTAATAAAAGCCCTTAAAAAGCTAAAAAAACCCCTAAAATTTTAAAAAAGAAATAGGCCCCCCATAGATGAGCCACCTTAAATAATCAAAAAATATTGGCTCAAATTGATTCCATTCAATTATGCATGCCATGCTTTTATATCACACAAAAAACCTGCAGTAATACTCTATTGACCGCCTTTTATTACCGTTCGCAAACGCGAAAACTGATCGGAAATTTGCTGTAAAGAATAATAATAATTAAGCTGCGTACGCACCAATTCAATATTTTCTTTTTCCAAATCCACCCCATTATCATCCAAACGCATGGTTTCATTATCCAGCACAGTTAATTCAGGCTGGGTATTTTTTATATTATTGATCAAATCATTTTCGGTGGCCGTCTTTTTAAATTGTTTTCGTAAAGCATCTTCAAATGAAATCTGCTTAACTTTATAGCCTGGTGTCTCATAATTGGCAATATTATCGGAAATTGCCTGCTGCCTTGTCCAAAGGCCATCCAAGTTTTTATTGATAAGATTAAGGGAAACGCTATCAAGCCAATTCACTGAAAACACCACCTATATATTTGCAATTATTAAAGTAAAAATACTTGCCAAATACTTAAATCCTTCGCCTGTGAAGTAGACAAGGATATACTTTGCCAAAAACCAATACAATTTTTTATACTTTTCTAATTTTCCGAAAAACGATATTTAAGATATTTAAGTAAAAATGAACTTAAAACCAACCGCAATTTTCGACAAAATTTTCAAAAAGTTTTATTACCATATTCATAATAGAACAATCATATATCGAATGTCAACATTTTTTTAGTTTTTTTTACCTTTTTTGTTTATATTTAACATAAAGCTTATCTAAATTTATAAAAGCATCGTTTATAATTAGATATTATAATATATAAATAAAGAAATTTTCAGGAATGATTTTAAAATTTATTAATACGATTATTTAATTAAAATTAATTTTAATTTCTATTTTAAAAAATAATAATTTTTAATAATTAAAATTTATTACTTCAGTTTTTTAAAATTTTTTTATAAAATAAAGTAAAATATTTATTTGTTTTTATAAATATAATAAAAGTTAATTCATATAAATTATTTAATATATTACCAGCTAAAAAGATTATAAAAACCAAAAACTTCATAATACCAAATATTTTACAATAAAAATTTCTTTTATAATAATATGCTAAAAATGTCGAATAATTAAAGCTTCCTTTGATAATAAAAATCATTCTCAGTTATAAAAATCTTTATAATTATAATTTATAGCCTTAAATAAAAAAACACAAAAAATATTTTAATTTTTGTTATTAAAAAATAAAAAATTAAAAAAGTTTTTTAATTTTTTACGCAAGAAATTTTTTAAAAGTTTTCATGTCAAGTAAATTACTTTTAGGCAAAATACTTAATTTAACATAAGCAATTTTAAATAAAAAACAATCAGGAATTTTGTAATTATTTTTAGGCTTTTTTCATAAAAAACAAAGTATTGGTCGACAAAAAAATAAAAATAAATATATAAAGCCTGTTTCTTGGCTGTTTCTATTGAAGTAATTATTATTTTCAGATATAATTGTTTTCAGATATAATAAAGACATCTTTTTCAAAAAGTGTTTTTTTATGATAATTCAATCAGGAAAGGCAGAAGCATATGAGCACGATTATTTCCGTTTCCAATCAAAAGGGCGGGGTGGGCAAAACTACCACAACCTGTTCCCTTGGCGCTGCGCTGAAACAAAAAGGCTTGCGTGTATTGCTCATAGATCTTGATCCCCAGGGAAACTTGGGGTTCAGTATAGGCGCAGATACCGATACAGCAGCCACTATTTACGATGTTCTGAAGGGCGAAGCCAAAATACAATATGCCATTCAAAAAACCCCGGCTATGGATATAATAACCTCCAGCATCCTTTTAAGCGCTATTGAGTTGGAATTTACAAACACAGGCAGGGAATTTTTGCTGCAGGAAGCCATTAAGCCCATACTTAAGCTTTATGACTATATTTTGATAGACACCCCTCCTGCATTGGGTATCCTTACCATAAACGCTTTCACAGCCTCGAACTCCATAATAGTACCCATGCTTTCAGATATTTTTAGCCTGCAGGGGATTTATCAGCTTCATGAAACTGTGGAACGAGTTAGAAAATATTGTAACCCCAACCTTATGCTGGCAGGCATATTGCTTACCAAATTCAATCCGCGCACCCTTTTGAGCCGTGAAATCCAAGGAACCGCTCAATTGATTGCTCAAGCTCTTAACCTGCGCCTTTTTGAAACTCATATCCGCAACAGTGTGGCCGCAAGCGAGGCCCAATCCGTGCAAAAAAGCATTCTGGATTACGCACCTAAAAATAATGTAGCCAAGGACTATATAAAATTTGCCAATGAGCTATTGGCAAAAGGAGTGTAAAAATGTCAAGCCTTAAAAAAGAAATAGATAAGGAGCTTATGTATAAAAAGCTTATGCCCACGGCTCTGGAAAACCATAAAGCTCCCCCCCTTCCAATAACCTATACTGCCGAAACCGCAGCCACGGCTCCTATAAAACCGGTACCGCCAAACCACCAAACAAACCGCCGAGAAATTGGCATCCCCGCTTTGGATACCCAAAAAACCGTTTTGGTAAATACCACGGAAACACTGGTACTGGAAAAACTGGATGCTGTACTTAATCGTTTCAACTGCTGTAAATGCGACCGCTGTAAAAAAGATATAGTGGCCTTGGCTCTGAACAAGCTGCCTCCTAAATATATGGTTTTAGCGGAAACTCAACCCCTGCCCATAATTGGTACCCAGGAAAATGCGCAGGTAGTAAGTGCTATTATCCAGGCTATTTTGACGGTGCGTAATCACGCCCGCCATTAAATACGCCTGTAAAACCTTAGAAATATTTTCAAAAACAACTAATTGGCGTTTTAAAATTAAAAATATTTATTTATATTCAAATATAATATACGGCCTCTGTTTATAGGTTTTTACCTGTAAGCAGGCCTTTTTTTATAAATCATCTTATATAAAAAATTTGGAAAATTTTACATATATCCCTAAACTTTTTTAATAAACCGGCCGATAAGATTATTGAAACAGCTTAAGGGTAAATATTTAAGCTTTGGAGGGCCCCCAAGTTAAATTATAAAATCCCGCCGTTGTTTCATAAAGGGAATGGATTCTCTAATATACGGCCGCAAAATCCGCGGACCAAAATTCAGGAGGAATAAATTATGCGTATACAACACAACATCAGTGCGTTGAATGCTTCCAGGCAATATAACGCCAACAACAATTCTGTAAGCAAAAATATTGAAAAACTTTCTTCGGGCTACCGCATCAACCGTGCAGGCGACGATGCTGCAGGCTTGGCAATTTCCGAAAAAATGCGCGGTCAGATCCGCGGCTTAGACCAAGCTTCCAACAACGCCGAAGATGGTATCTCTTTAGTACAAACCGCTGAAGGTGCCTTGAATGAAACCCAATCTATCCTGCAAAGGATGAGGGAACTTGCAGTACAGTCTGATAACGGTACTTACCAAAACGATGTTGACCGTGAAAACTTGAACAAAGAATTGGTTGCCTTAACAGATGAGATCGACCGTATCTCCTCTTCCACCAACTTCAATAAAATTAACTTACTTGATGGTTCCTTGGATTACGGTTCAACTGTAACCGGTACCGTTGGCACCACCGATATGACCTTCAAAGGTGCCGCCGAATTAGCAACTAAAGAGGTAAGCTTTACAACCGGTGCACTGGCAGAATCTGGTTCAATAGGTGTTGCTTTCTCCGGAGGCAGTGTGGCCATTACCCTCGGTACTAAAGACCTAGCTGCCGAATTTACTGCTGAGCAAATCACCCAAGCTGTACAAAATGCTGCAAAATATATATTGGATACCAATCCTGCCGACACTAATGGTGCCATCAACTATTTGGATTTCCAAGTAGAATTTTCCGGTAAATTATCCGGTGCCGCAGATTCAGCCCTTACCATGGGTGCAACAGCAATGGTTGCCACAGGCGCTACCGCAGGCGGTTTAACCTTCCAGATTGGTTCCAATAAAGATGCTAACCAACAGGTTAACTTAAAAATTGGCAATATGAGCTCTGCAGGCCTTGCTTTAACAGGCGTTTCCATTTCTACCCAAGAGTCCGCTAATAATGCTATCAAAACTATCGACGATGCTATCAACAAAGTATCCGGTACCCGCGCGGACCTTGGTGCTTTACAGAACCGTTTGGAACACACAGTAAACAACTTAGGTACCACCAGTGAGAACTTGACTTCTGCCGAAAGCCGTATCCGCGACGTTGACATGGC
>DGYV01000011.1:35741-36747 GCA_002398485.1 Peptococcaceae bacterium UBA4997
ATGTAGATATGGCAAAAGAAATGTCAACATACTCAAAGAACAATATTCTTTCTCAGGCTGCACAGGCTATGCTTGCTCAGGCCAATACTCAGCCTCAGGGTGTTTTACAGTTATTGCAATAATTTTTATAAAAACTCTATTAAAGATTTTCCTAAAAGGCCGCAAGCTTTACTTGCGGCTTTTTCTTTTTATCTATAACCTATCAGCTAAAGCATTTTATTACCCTGGATGCACAAATTAAAAGCGGCAGGGCTTTTATATTTCCTTATAATAGTTTATAATAATTATGTATTGCATTTTATAAAATAAGCAGGAGTGAAATTATGGCCATTAATAAAGTTTACAGAATTTTTGTGGAAAAACGGCTGGCCTTCGCCGTGGAAGCCGAACGCCATTTTCAGGATATAAAAGATAATTTGGGCATAAAAGGCCTTAGACATTTGCGCCTTTTAAACCGTTATGATGTTCAAGGCATAAATGATGAAATTTTTGCCTCGGCTGGCAAAACCATTTTTGCTGAACCACCTGTGGATGTTACCTACAGCGAATTGCCCGAAGTACCGAACAGCCGTATTTTTGGTATTCAATTTTTACCCGGCCAGTTCGACCAAAGAGCAGATTCCTGCTCACAATCCATCCAGCTGCTCACCCAAAAACAGCGTCCCTTGGTCAAATCCGCCAAAATTTTTATTTTGGAAGGCAATTTGAATGATGCCGAATTTGAACGCATTAAGGCTTACTTAATGAACCCCGTAGAAGCGCAGGAAGCCTCTATGGAAACTTATGAAACACTTATAGAAAACTACCCCGTGCCCGATTTTGTACCTACAGTGGAAGGTTTTATTGCCATGGACAAGCTCCAACTGGCAAACCTTATCAAAGAATTAGGCTTGGCTATGGATTTGGACGACATCATTTTTTGCCAAAATTATTTCCAATCCGAAAAACGTAATCCAACCCTTACGGAAATCCGCATGATCGATACCTACTGGTCGGATCATTGCCG
>DGYV01000011.1:36922-37153 GCA_002398485.1 Peptococcaceae bacterium UBA4997
TACTGGTCGGATCATTGCCGCCACACCACTTTTTCCACCAACATAAATAATGCGGAAATAGCACCTGCTTATATACAAAAAGCCTTTGACCGCTACCTCAAATGTAAAAAAGAGCTCAAACGGGAAAATAAACCCGTTTGTTTGATGGATATAGCCACTATGGCTATGCGCTACCTGCGTGATACAGGAAAACTTGAAGACCTTGATCAATCGGAGGAGATCAATGCCTGC
>DGYV01000011.1:37396-38094 GCA_002398485.1 Peptococcaceae bacterium UBA4997
AAAAACGAAACTCATAACCACCCTACGGAAATAGAACCCTTCGGCGGTGCGGCAACCTGCCTGGGCGGCGCTATTCGCGACCCCTTGTCAGGCCGTGCTTATGTTTACCAGGCCATGCGCGTAACCGGCGCCGCTGATCCCCGCATACCCGTGGAAAAAACCTTAAAAGGCAAACTGCCCCAGCGTAAAATCTGTAAGGAAGCGGCCAGGGGTTACAGTTCCTACGGCAATCAGATCGGCTTGGCCACCGGTAAGGTCGCGGAAATCTACGACGACGCCTTTGTGGCCAAACGGTTGGAAGTCGGCGCCGTGGTGGGCGCCGCGCCCCAAGAGAACGTCCGCAGGGAAGCGCCGCAAAAAGGCGATATCGTTCTGCTCTTAGGCGGCCGCACCGGCAGAGACGGCATCGGCGGCGCCACCGGCTCTTCCAAAGAACATACGGAGGAGAGCATCAAAAAGAGCGGCGCGGAAGTACAAAAAGGCAATCCGCCCACGGAAAGAAAACTTCAGCGCCTCTTCAGAGACGGTGAAGTAACGAAAATGATCAAGCGCTGCAATGATTTTGGCGCCGGTGGTGTTTCCGTTGCCGTGGGAGAACTCACCGACAGCCTTTTTGTCGATCTCGACCAAGTACCGCTGAAATACAGCGGCCTCGACGGCACCGAAGTGGCGGTTTCCGAATCACAGGAACGCATGGC
>DGYV01000048.1:0-1134 GCA_002398485.1 Peptococcaceae bacterium UBA4997
GAGATCGTTGTACGCGAGGTTCCCTATGGGTTCATTAACTACACCGAGGAAGTTGGTCTCCACCATCCATACATCGGAAACTGGGAAGTCCACCCCTACGGTGCAGCAGCCTGGCAAGATGCCCATCTCATGACCAAGAACAAATAGTCACAGGATAAAAATGTAACTTCCGTAGGATACCAGGTGTGTTCATACGCCTGGTATCCTCGGTTTAGTAAAGGAGTGGGTTATCTAGATGTTTCGCTACATTGTCCGACGCCTCATCCAAATGATACCCCTACTAATAGGCGTTTCAATATTGGTCTTTCTCCTAGGCCACCTGGCTCCTGGCGACCCAGTTCGTATGCTCCTTGGAGAAGAGGCTACTGCTGAGGATGTGGCCCGGCTCCATGCCGTTTACGGCTTTGACCAACCACTTCCTGTGCAATATTTCCGTTGGTTTAGCAGGGCAATTCGAGGCGATCTAGGAGTGTCGATCAAGCAGACCATACCCGTTAAAACGTTGATTTTTGAGAGGTTAGGTGCCACCATAGAGTTGGCCGTAGTCTCGGTAATCATTGCGATCTTGTTAGGAATCCCACTAGGACTCTTTGCTTCAACCAGGCGGGGCACGTTATGGGATTATCTGACTATGATTGTGTCTTTGATAGGTGTATCCATGCCTGGTTTTTGGTTGGGTTTGGTTCTTCTTTCCTATGTAGCTCTCAACGTGAGCTGGTTGCCTATGTTTGGGCGAGACGCTTCGATTATGGGTGGTCTGTGGACGCTGGTTACGCAATTTAGAGCTGATGAGTTGATCAACTCGTTCCGGTATCTACTACTTCCAGCCGTCGCCCTTGGCACAAGTATGATGGCCATTATTGCTCGGCTGACGCGTTCGAGTATGTTGGAGGTACTGAGCAAGGATTTCATTCGTACGGCGCAGGCCAAAGGGCTCAAGAAAAGTGTTGTTGTCATCAAGCATGCTCTGCGCAATGCGTTGATGCCTGTGATTACAATGGTGGGGATTCAATTTGGGGCAATGCTTGGTGGTGCGGTAGTAACCGAAACGGTCTTTGCTTGGCCTGGCGTGGGTAGGCTTGTGATCAATGCCATTACCCAGCGTGACTTTCCCCTGGTTCAAGGTGGGGTTTT
>DGYV01000048.1:1379-9419 GCA_002398485.1 Peptococcaceae bacterium UBA4997
AGGATTCGATACGAATGAGGAGGCAGAGACCATGAAATATTTGTTACGAAGTAAAAGTGCGATGACTGGACTTATATTAATTGGCATCCTGATCCTTGTGGCCATTGTAGCCGATGTAATAAGCCCCCATGATCCCTACGCGATGGATATCTGGAATAGCTATCGCGCTCCTGAAGGCATTGGAGGCACGTATATTCTGGGCACCGATGACATGGGTCGTGATGTTCTGAGTCGTATCCTTGTAGGATCTAGGGTGTCTCTATTGATAGCTGTAACAGCGACGGGAGTATCATTGCTCTTTGGTGTTCTCTTGGGTGCCATTGCGGGATATGTTGGAGGCGTGGTTGATACTGTCATCATGCGGAGCATGGACTTGATTCTGGCTTTTCCCTCCATACTCTTGGCCATTGCCATTGTCGCAACGATGGGGCCTGGTGTGATTAATGCCATGCTTGCGGTGGCCATTGTACGAATCCCCGCCATGGGGTGCTTCCCCCTGCAGAAAAACGCGCTGTATGCTTTGATCCGGCTGCAAAGCTCCTACCCTTTGAGGATGCTCTCCAGCTGAGCGTAAGAATCGATCACCTTGCCTACAATGCCGTAATCCACTGCTTCGTCTGCGCTCATCCAGAAGTTGCGGTCTGTGTCCTTTTCCACCTTTTCCAGAGGTTGCCCTGTGGCCTTGGAGATAAGGGCATTGATCCGGGAGCGGATTTTGAGCAGCTCGTTGGCCTCGATTTCAATATCCACACTCTGGCCCCGCACACCGCCCAAGGGCTGGTGAATCATGATTTCGCTGTTTGGCAAAGCAAAACGTTTGCCCGGCTCGCCTGCCGTAAGCAAAAATGCTCCCATGGAAGCAGCCATACCAATACATATAGTAGATACATTTGGTTTGATGTACTGCATAGTATCGTAAATAGCCATACCGGCAGTAATGGAACCGCCGGGACTGTTGATGTATAAGTGAATATCCTTATCCGGATCCTCTGCTTCCAAAAACAGCAATTGGGCAATTACTAAATTAGCCACATGATCATCTATTTGACTACCCAAAAAGATTATTCTGTCTTTCAATAAACGGGAATAAATATCGTAAGAACGTTCTCCCCTGCTGGTTTGCTCAACTACCATAGGAATCAATGTACTCATAGTTTTCTCCTTTCCAATATATTATGGTTTTTGCCATAATATGTATATACCCAACAGCACGGCTTTATATACCTTAATCAGCTCGAAAGCTTAATTAAATATACTTAAAAGCCATGCTGTTAAAAATCATCTTTTTTATAAAATAATACTTATTCAGCATCCTTTGCTGCTTTTTCTTTTTCCACAATAACTGCATTATCATTAAGGAAATCTACAGCCTTCATCATTTTGATGCTGTAAAGCAGATAATCCTGACGTGCCTCTTTTTCAAAAGCTTCTTTGATTTTTTCAAAAGGCTGCCCGTAGGATTGGGCTATCATTTTTAACTGTTCATCAATATCTTCCTGAGTAGGTTCTATTTTTTCAGCAGCTACAACTGCTTCTAACACCAAATCCTGTTTTACACCTGCTTCTGCTTTGGTTTTATATTGTTCGCGCAAAGAATTCATATCGCTTTTGGTAAATTCAAAAAAACGCTCTATATCCAAACCCTGATATTTTAATTGCTCTTTGAAATCATCTACCATTTGGTCAATACGGGTTTCAATCATGGCCGACGGAATCTCCACAGCAGCATTTCCGATCACCTTGGCAAGCACGGAATTTTTAACCATGTCATTGGCCATTTCCTGGGAACGCTTTACTAATTTTTCCATGGTTTGGGCGCGTAGTTCTGCAACTGTATCGCAATCTTCAGTAACATCCTTCACAAATTCATCGTCCAGCGCAGGCAATTCTTTATGGCGGCCGCTGTTGACTTTAACTTTGAATACTGCTTCCTTACCGGCCAAGTCTTCAGAATGATACTGCTCAGGGAAAGTAACCTTAACATCAGTATTTTCTCCTACTTTAATACCAATAAGCTGTTCTTCAAAACCGGGAATAAAGGAATTGGAACCCAATACCAGGGAATGGTTTTTCGCTTTGCCGCCTTCAAAGGCAACATCATCCACAAAGCCTTCAAAATCAATAATAGCGGTATCGCCTGCCGCCAAAACATCCCCCTCGGACAAATCTATGTTTTTTGCAGTCCTTTCCTGCATTTTTTTGATTTCCGCATCAACATCTTCTTCATTAGGCGAAATAACCTCTTTAACAACACTTATGCCTTTATATTCACCCAAAATAACTTCAGGTTTTACGGTAATTATAGCCTTGAAAATAAAATCCTTGCCTTTTTCAAGCTGTACAAGCTGTACCTCAGGCTGGGCTACGGGGTCGATACCGCTTTCATCTAAACCGGCCACATAGGCTTCGGGCAATATTTGTTCGGCTGCTTCTTCCATAACAACGGCTTCACCAACATAATTTTCTAAAATAGCTTTGGGCACTTTACCGGCACGGAACCCTGGTATATTCACCTGTTTGGCAAGTTTCTTAACAGCCTTTTCCACTCCCTGTTCCAGTTCTGCTTCAGGAACCGTAACCTCCATGGAAACCTGACTTTTTTCAAGCTTTTCTGTTTTAACTGTAACTTTCATTTAATTATATCCTCCTCATAATAAAGCGGTTTTAACCGTTATAAACATGTATTTTATTCTACACCTATCTTGCATTTCCTGCAAGCTGGCAGGCAAATTATGATCATATATACAAAAGAAACCGTATCCATCTACGGCTTCTTAGTTCAAAATATTACCAGAATAGTTTTATTCAGCAAGCTTTATCGGCTTAAAACCGCCATAAAGCTGTGTCATTTTTTCATAAAGCTGCTACCCTAAAAGAAAGCTGTATATCTCATCCGCCTTTTTGGCACGATCTATATTCTTAAACTGTTCAGGGTAAAGAACTTTGCCTACATAATAAATATCCGCAATAGCTGTTTCAATGTTATCGTAATAAGCAAGATAAGGCAACTGCCCATAAACCCTGCCGTTTTTAACTGCGGTAAGTGATTTATAAAAAGCAGGAGTTTTATTATAATCTTCTTTAACTATACCTAGCCTGTTTTCATCTATTATCAAAATATCGGAATCCCATTCCAAAAGCTTCTCTTTATCTATCATAGCAGAACCTGAAGAAGCAAGCTCATCAGCAACATTTTTAGCATTGATTGCGGTTAAAAGCGGTGATTTTGAAGCTGTGCTTTCAATATCATGCATACCCTTATGGCTCAAACCACCCACATAAATACTTGCTTTATCCGTTTCAGAAATATCATTGGTAAGCTCTGCAAGCTCATTTTTACAGCTTTCCATATAATCTACAACTTCTTTAGCTCTTGCTTCCTTAACTGTTATTTTACCAATAATATTTATAGCCTCATAGGTTTTTCATTAAAAAATGCGTTATCACCGCAGGTTATCACCACAATAGGTACACCTATTTTATTTTGAAGTTCTTCTAAGCTGGCTTTATCCATAATATCGCCTGCTATTATCACATCCGCATCCGCTTGCATTAAAAGTTCGGGGTTAGTATTATGGCAAAATTGGCTCTAAAAGCACCTGCATTGGCTATACCAAGCGCAGGAAGATAAGCAAGAGGATTGCGTAGGTTATTTTGCATGATACAACCTGCAATAGCCAACCCCACACCCGCAACAATACCCACCACCACCCTGGGCAGGCAAATACCTTTTACAAGCATTATGTTTTTTTCATCTCCCCAACCACAAACAACCTTAAGGGTTTCTGCCACACTCAATTTAACAGCCCCAGCATTCATTGCCACAAAAAACATAATTATAACAGCAACAAAAAATATAATTATCAAAAACTTTTTTAACTAAGCTATGCTGATAATCAAAATATATATTTTGTTTTAAATGTGCTTTAGGTTTGTTTTCCAAAAAATTATTTCCTTTAAATTTTTAATTTATTGCTTTTTAAAATTCTTATAAAATATAAGAATTACCAGCCTCTTTCATAATTTTTAAAACAATCAAGGCACACTGTTTTGCCTTCTTGCAGCCTCATTTTATGTTCAGGAGCACGTTCACCGCATACTTCACATTCAAGGCTTGTAAAAATCCTTGCTCGTTCCGGGAAATCAATTTTCGGTTCTGAAAAACTGAAAATTTCATCTACGGAACTATTCAAAAGCTGCTCTTGCCAGGCTTTTCTATCCGCATTTTCAGGTTTTGGTGCCTTTAAATAAACCCTCAGCTTTTGACCGTTTTTACGGTTAAAAAAAGAAAAGGCCTGTTTACCTGTTCCGTAATAAATTAAATTCCCCTTACCTACAGAACAGCTTAATATTGCCTGAACAGCATCAACACCACAGGCATCATTTTCAGTAATACAAACTATTTCCTCATCATCGGAAAATGTTATACCCATTTTCAACATAGCTGCTTCACAAGCCTTTACCCCAATGGCAAGCCCCGGACATTCGTGCCCGTGAAAAACCACTGCCTTTTCCCATAATTCTTTGTTCATGGTTCTGCCTCCGTTTTCTTCTCAATTTTCTTATTTTTCATCAAAGGAATATAATCCCTAAAATCAGCTTGTTGATTTTATTAAATTCAAATAGCTTAAAAATTCATAAATTTTTTGTTATAACTAAATCAAACAAAATAAAAAAAGGCTCCCGAAAGAGCCTTCTTGGCATCTGAACATAACTTCATGCTATCATATATAATATGTAATTAAAATTCAAAAATAACATCATATGAGCTTCTGCTCTGTATATGTATTTCGTATACATATATTTCAGTATCATTATACTTATTTTGACTTTTTATGTCAAGCTTCAACAATATTTATTTTATCTAAAATGGCAATATTTGTGTTTTAACTATTGAACAAAAATCTTGCAAGATTCGTCTAAAAGAAATACAATATAGATGTATTCTCAATTACCACAAAGAATTATTTTTACCAAAAAGGAGTAACAAAAAATGTGCGGCATTGTTGGTTATATAGGCAGCAAACAGGCTGCCCCTATTTTAATTAAAGGTTTGGAGAAACTAGAATACCGTGGTTATGATTCCGCAGGTGTGGCAATATATAATGAAGGCTCCATCAACGTGGTTAAAACCAAGGGTCGCTTGCAGGTGCTTGCGGATATGATAGATGAGGGCAAAGCTATGAAGGGTACTATGGGTATAGGACACACCCGTTGGGCTACTCATGGTGCGCCATCAGATATAAATTCCCATCCCCACGTCAGTAATTCAGGCCGTTTTGTAGTTGTACATAATGGTATTATTGAAAATTATGCTCCCCTTAAAGAATATTTGATTAAAAACGGTTATAATTTTGTTTCCGAAACTGATACCGAAGTTGTAGCACATCTTGTAGAATATCATTATAACGGAGATTTGATAGAAACAGTAATAAAAGTAATGACTCTTTTAGAAGGCTCTTACGCTTTTGGCATAATCAGTGCCGATAACCCCGATTGCATGGTAGCCGTTCGTAAAGACAGCCCCTTAATCGTAGGCCTTGGTGAAGGCGAAAACTTTATTGCTTCCGATATTCCTTCCCTGCTTACCCATACCAGAAACATCTATTATTTGGATGATAAGGAAATAGTTTTATTGGAAAAAGATAAAGTTACCATATACGATACCAATAAAAATGTGGTAAAAAAAGAAGTATCTCAAATCCAATGGGATGTTGAAGCTGCTGAAAAAGGCGGTTATGAGCACTTTATGTTCAAAGAGATTATGGAACAGCCAAAGGCTCTTTTGAATACTTTGCAACCCCGTATCAAAAACGGTAAAATCATTCTGGATGATTTTCACCTTACCAAAGAAATGCTTGCCAATTTCAACAAAATTTATATAGTTGCCTGCGGCTCCGCTTACCATGTAGGCGTAGTGGGCAAATATGCCATTGAGGCCATGACCCGCATTCCTGTGGAAGTAGATATTGCTTCCGAATTCCGTTACAGAAACCCGCTTATTGATACAAAAACCTTGATGATAATAATTTCCCAATCCGGTGAAACTGCTGACACTTTGGCGGCACTGCGGCATGGTAGAAATAACGGAGCCCATATACTTTCCATAGTAAATGTATTGGGCAGCTCCATAGCTAACGCTTCGGATGATGTGCTTTACACTTGGGCAGGGCCTGAAATAGCTGTGGCAACCACCAAGGCTTACAGCACCCAGCTTTCAGTTATTTATTTATTGGCGGTTTATATGGCAGAGCTTTTAGGCAAAATAAGCACAGAGGAAGTAAAAGCTTATACAGAAGAACTGCTTGCCTTACCTGTCAAGCTGGAACAACTTTTGGAAAACAAAGAAGATATTCAATACTGGGCTTCTCAATTTTATAACCGCAAAAATATTTTCTTCATTGGCAGAAATATGGATTATGCGGTAGCATTGGAAGGTTCCTTAAAATTAAAAGAAATATCCTATATTCATTCCGAAGCTTATGCGGGCGGCGAATTAAAACACGGCACTATATCACTTATTGAACCCGGCACACTGGTTGTTGCTTTGGCAACTTATGCGCCGCTGGTAGAAAAAATGATAAGTAATATCCGTGAAGTAAAAGCCAGAGGGGCTGTGGTAATGAGCATAGCTTCAGAAAAGAACACAGCTTTGGAAGAAGCCTCCGATACTGTTGTTTACACACCGCAAACTATGGAGCTTTTACAGCCTTCCCTTACAGTGATCCCTTTACAGTTCTTTGCTTATTACGTAGCATCTATGAAGGGATGCAGTATCGACAAACCACGCAATTTGGCAAAATCAGTAACTGTTGAATAAGCATAAATACACTAAAAGCAGCCCTAATTTTTAAGTTAGGGCTGCTTTTCTATATGACTATTTAATGCAAAACAAAAACGGTGTATTTAATTAAAATACGCATTTATAATGCTTATATACTTAATTACTATAGTAAAGTACTTTATATAAAATTACCGAGGATTATAAATTATGCAAAACAAACTGTTTAATGAAATATATATTAATAATTCTGCATTCAACTATATTGTTTAAACTAGTAATTTACATACTATATAAGGGGATGCCATAAATGGCATCCCCTTATTAATTACAATAAAAATTTATTTATTCTAATTTTTTTAATACAGCGCGTTCATCACAATCAGGGAATTTGGGGCAATTTATACATTCCATCCAAACCTTTTGAGGAAGTAATTTATTTTCTATTTCCGTATAACCTAATTTTTTAAAAAAATCGGTTTGATAAGTAAGCGCAAATACTTGGGGCAAACCCAAACTTTTTGCATCTGCCTCCAAACGATGTACCAACTCCCTGCCTATACCTTGTTTAAAATATGGTTCAGCAACAGCCAATGAACGAACTTCCGCCAAATCATCCCAAAGTATGTGCAAACCTCCCACACCCGTTATTTGGCCTGTTTTTTCATCCTCTGCTATTACATATTCCCGTAAATTTTCATAAATAGCAATTAAAGGTTTAGCAAGCATTAAACCTCTGTTAGCATAATTATTGATAAGCTGCTGTATTATAGGCACATCTTCAATTTTGGCTTTGCGGTAAATCATATTTACCTCCTAATAAAAATAAGTGGGCAGCTTAAACTGCCCACTCATTATATCATTGGTTTTAGATATTCTCAATAGCTAATTGGCTAATTTGCCCTGTAAAACGGGAATTATCCTATTGCCCAGGAAATCTGCATCATCCCTATCATGAGTAACCACTATAAAAGGGATTTGCCACTTTTTGTTCAAGTCCTTCAATTCCTGTCGCAATTTCAATTTGGTTTCCCTATCCAGCGAACTGAACGGTTCATCCAATAAAAGCACTTCAGGCTTGGCTACTAAAGCTCTGGCCACAGCAACTCTTTGGCTTTCACCACCTGAAAGCTGGCGGGGATAACGTTTAGCCAAATGTCCTACGCCAAAAGCATTAAGCCATGTATTGACTTCATCTCTAGCTTTGGGATTACTGTAAGCAACATTGTGAGCAACCGTCATATGGGGAAAAAGAGCAT
>DGYV01000048.1:9690-10131 GCA_002398485.1 Peptococcaceae bacterium UBA4997
CAATTTGTCATTAAGTATAATCTCACCGTGATCTGGCTTCAACAAACCGGCAACAGACAACAGCAGGGAAGTTTTGCCTGCACCGCTTGGTCCCCACAATACAATGATTTCCTTATCAACATTTAAATTTGCTTCCAAATCAAAGAAGGATAGCTTGCGTTTAATATTTATATTTAACATATAAAAGCTACCTCCCCTTTATATTATAACGGCGTACCCACCAGTTGGACCACAAAATAACCAAAAAACTAAAAACGGTAACAATCAATACCAATTTAGCAGCATAGCTGCTTTTACCTGCATCTACCGCAAAATAAATTGCAAGCGGTATAGTTTGGGTTCTGCCCGGTATATTCCCCGCCACCATCATAGTAGCGCCAAATTCTCCCAAACCACGTGTAAAAGCAAGCACAAAACCGGCCATTAAACCGGGAAACGCAA
>DGYV01000048.1:10290-14401 GCA_002398485.1 Peptococcaceae bacterium UBA4997
GCCATTAAACCGGGAAACGCAAGAGGCAGGCTTATAGTACCAAAAACCCTTATCTCACTTGCTCCTAAAGTACGGGCAGCACTTTCCAAATTGGTATCTATCTGGGAAAAAGCACCCTTGGCATTTTGATACATTAAAGGCAAAGCCACAATAGTAGCGGCTATTACAGCCGCTGCTTGGGTAAAAATTATATTTATGCCATGATCAATCAAAAATGAACCAACAGGACCATACTTACCCAGTAACATAAGCAGCATATAACCAAGCACGGATGGCGGCAAAACCATTGGCAAAAGCAACAAGGCTTCTAGGGCATCCTTGCCATGAAAGTTTTTACGGCTCATCATCCTGCCTAAAGGTACGCCTATTAAAGCGGCAAATATAGCCGATATAGTAGCTACTTTTATTGATAATATCAGTGGAAACCAGTCCATTTTTTCACCTTTAATTATTTATTATTCGGCAGCGCCAAAACCATAATTGGCAAAAATTGCTTTGGCATCGTCAGTTTTCAGAAAATCAGTAAAGCTTTTAGCAGCTTCCATTACCTGGGTAGTTCCTATAATACCGACAGGGTAAACAATAGGACTATGCAAAGAACTGTCTACAGTAAACTGGGTTTTAATGCCTTCTCTGCCAACAGTATCACTGGCATAAATGAAACCTACATCAGCACTGCCGCTTTCAACATAAGAAGCAACAGATTTAACATCTTTGGCATATACAGCCTTGGCTTCTGCTTGTTCCCATAAACCTGCATTAGTTAAAGCTTCTTTAGCATATTTACCTGCAGGAACAGATTCGGGAGTACCAAGAGCTATATTATTCAATGCCACTACATCTTCCAAAGAAGCTAAAGTAAGATCCGATTGAGCGGAAGTTGCTACAACCAGGCTGTTAGTCAACCAATCAAAAGCCGTATCAGCTGCTAAAAGACCTGCCTCATCTGCCTTAGTCATGTACTTTTTGCTGGCGGAAAGGAAAATATCTACAGGAGCACCATTTTGAATCTGTTCCAATAAAGCACCTGAACTGCCGTAGCTTGCGTCAACAGTTACATTAGGCTGAGCTTGATTGTAAAGCGCAATTGCCTCAGCAAGGGGTTCCTGTAAACTTGCTGCCGCAGCAACTGTAATAGTTTGCGCGGGCAAAGCAGTTACTTCAGGTTCATCATTTGCGGGGTTCTCATTATTGGGAGCACAACCAACCAATAATGCCATACTTAGCATCATGCATAAAACAACTAACCATACCACTTTTTTATTCATCTTTTTTCCCTCCATTTAGGTTTTAGCGGCAAAAATAACATCTGGGATAGGTACATTCCTTGCAACCTCGGCAAAAACCACCTGCTCCCATAACTGCGAAATCCCGTTTTTTAAGCTCAACACCTGCAAATATTCTGGGAAGTATACTGTCCAAAACCGTAGTTCTGAAAAACATCGCGCAGCCAGGTACCCCTACCAAAGCAGTACCATCCAAATACGCTACTGCCAACATATTACCCGGCTGTACAGGTGCTCCATAAGTAACTACTCTGGCGCCGCTTTCCCGAATTGCACCCGGTGTCACATCATCGGGATCCACCGACATGCCACCTGTTAATATTATTAGCTCTGCCCCACGTTCCTTAAAACTGTGGATAGCAGCAACTATCTTTTCCATATCATCGGGGCAGAAAACCTGCTCGATGCATTTACCGCCAAAATGCTTGATTTTGGCTTTCATAACAGGGCCAAATTTATCCTCTATGCGCCCTTTAAAAACCTCACTGCCTGTAGTAATGATACCGCATTTAAGAGGCTTATAAGGCAGGATGTTGAATACCTTGCCAACTTTGGCCAATTCTTCCACCTGTTCCAATTTTTCTTTTTCCACCATTAAAGGAACTACCCTAACACCTGCTACTTTTTGCCCAAGCTCTACAGTATAATTGTTGGGCAAGCTTGCCATAGTGATCATCTCTATCATATTCATTTCTTCAAGGGTATCTGTATCAACGGTAAAAAGGCCGCGGCAAGTGGCAAAAAGGCTACATTTGCCTTCGCCGGGAGCTTCATAACGCAAATTTTCCCCCATAGTAGCTTCAGCCAAACGGATAGCCGCATCATTTTCATGTACGGAATTTTCATCCGCTTCCCATACATAAATATTTTCCTTGCCTACATTTAACAAAGGATCAATATCCTCTTTACGGATAACATGACCCTTCTTAAATAAACTGCCCTTAAATTCCCCCGGCACGATTTTGGTAATATCCTGGCACAGAACCATACCCACACTTTGCTCAACCGGTACACTTTTCATTATCAAACCTCCATACGCTACAAATAATAAGCCCAACCACTTTATTTAATTAATTCTACAAATACATCCACAATACCACCGCAAACCATACCTTCATCCTCGGCATCCTTACCTGTCATATCCACCGTAAGGCTACGGCATTTGCCGTCATCCAGGGTTATCAAAGCCTGCCTGCGAACCTCTGCCTCTACACAACCACCGCCTATTGTACCTATACAATCACCTGTGGGCAATACCAGCATTTTGGTTCCCGCTTGCCTCGGTGCCGAACCTAAACGCTTTACTATAGTAACCAGTGCTTTGGGAGTATCCGCCAACCCTTTATCCAAAATAGCACTCATGATTTCTTTGGACATACCGCCCCAAGCTATTTTTTGATTTTTTTCCTGAATCAGCTCCGCCATTATGCTTACAGCAATTTCTTCGGGGGTTTCGGCGCCTATTTTCAAACCAATTGGCGTATGAACGGTATCAACCAGTTCTTTTGCTACACCATCCTCTATCATTGCATCCTTTACCAAACCTACCCTGCTTTTTGAACCTATCATGCCTATATAGGCATGAGGACGTTCAATGATTTCCCTTAAACAGGTTTGGTCATAACGATGCCCTCGTGTTACTATTACATAATAATTGGCAGTACTATCAGGTATTGAGGCCAAAGCTTTGCTGAAATCCTCACAAAGAACCCGGTTTGCCTCGGGGAAACGTTCTGGTGAAGCAAAAGCCAAGCGATCGTCAATAACTGTTACTTGAAAATCAAGCATTTTACCTATTTTTACAACAGGTATGGAAATATGCCCGCCGCCGCAAATAATCAAATTAGGGTTGCCACCCGTACTTTCAGCAAAAACGAGAGTATCATCTGCTTTTATTAAAGTAGGTTTTTTTATATCATTGAGCTTGTCCGAAATTTTTATCCAAACAGCGGCAGCTCTCTCATCCTGCTCTATGTAAGAACCTTCGCTCCAAATAGCTTTGGCAGCCAAAAGCCTATCTTCACCTGCTATGATAGTTGCCATTATCATTTTTTTATCTTTTGATAAAGCAGCCAGTTTATTATAAAAATCAGCCATTGTTTTTCTCCTTTTGATTTTTATTGTAGAAATGCATTAAAGCCTCTAAAACACCGCCGCCTATAGCACGCGCTTTATCAGAAACCGTAAAACAGTTTTCTACTTGAGCTCTTGGATCAATATCCCCTATTTTCATATGCTCGGGCACTGTCAAACCTGTTTGCAAAATACCACGCAATACGCCGTCGATAGTTGCAAGCACAGGAATACCGTCAACATGCCCCAGTACATCACCTTTTTTAACCAAATCACCTATTTTATTAACAGGCGTAAAAACACCCGCAGCAGGTGAATAGATAACCCTTTCAATACCGTAACCACCTATTACACCCGGTATACCCGTATTATCAGAAGCCGAGCCTTTAAGGATGACCCTGCCTAAATGATGTCCGCGCTGTGTTTCAACAGTAGCATGACAATCTACGCCTGCCGTAAAACCCGGACCTACCGTAACAACTATGGAAGCCTGATTAATGTTAGTGTTCAAATTGGTTTTAGCCAATATCGCATCTACTACGGCATCAAAAGACAATTCAGCTAATATTTCACATTCAGGATCCACAATAACGGGGATCTGCCCTTTTTCAAGTGCTATCATTGCCTCAAGCGAATTTTTTACCAATATACCTTCAATATCTTCCACCATAGCAATACCATCATACATAGCCTGGGCAAAGGATACAGTCCGCCGAATTACCGTAGGTTGTTCAAGATCTGTCATAATTACT
>DGYV01000048.1:14577-23255 GCA_002398485.1 Peptococcaceae bacterium UBA4997
CAAGATCTGTCATAATTACTTGTAAACCGGCTCTAAATAAGCGGCAGGCTATACCACTTGCCAAATCCCCGGCTCCTTTTACCAAAACTAACAATCCAATTTCCTCCGTTCTGCTTCATAAATTTCGGGTTTATCCAAATCCACCACTATCCCCCTGTCCTCAACAGGCAGTTCAATAGGCGGATATAACATAAATAAACTACGGGCACCCACATCTCCTTGTAAATTTTTCATATCACCAAATGTGCTTCTCCCAAAAATAGTTGGATTCCCCCTTATACCTTTATATGTTGGGATAAGGATAGGGCATCTTCTTTCTTGCCAATTTTTTAGCATATAATCAATAGTTTCTGTTTTTACCAAAGGTTGATCACCTAAGCAAAACAATATAGCTGTAGTATCTTCTTCAACAGCACTTAAGCCTTTTAACAAAGAAGTGCTCTGCCCCATTGCAAAATTCTTATTAATAACGGTTTGCCATCTTTTAGGTAAATCAAGCCTATTTAGCCAAAAATCGCATTGATACCCCAAAACGATTATGCCATTAGCCACAGCACTTGAGCTTACCCGTTCTATAGTGGTTTCAAGCACGGTTTTATTGTTTTGCCACGGTAAAGCCAATTTATTTTTGCCCATGCGCGAACCCAAACCCGCAGCCATAATAACAGCAGTAATATTGGTCATACTTAAATCTCCCAAATTTTTATAACCATCTGAGGCGTCCTTTTGGTTGTACCAACTACTTTTTTAATACCATTTGCTAAAAAATATGCCCCCATGGCATCTATAGCTTCTTCCTGCTCCCTTGTATCCATTTTATTAAAGCAAGGTATCCAGGCTGCATTTGCGGGCACATTTTTTCGGCCTCCTTTTTTGCTGGCCAGCAATTTTACAACTATTTCAGGAGTAATTATATCGCCTATTTTAGCACCCACTATTTTGGCTATTTTTTCCGGACGATGACAAAAATTATTATCAAGGGTTTTACCAAAAATATCCATGCCTACAACAGGTATAACAACATCAGTACCGGCGGGTATAACAGGTTCATGCTCTGCTGGAGCCTTTAAGGGCTTGCCTCGTGAGCCATCCGCCTCTACAAGGATATAATCCACCCCTAAAGCCAAACGTGGCAGCCAATCCTGATTTATTCCGGTAATTTTACCTTCATCAATAGAAGTTCCCAAAACCAATATTTCCTTTTGCTTTAATTTACTGTTTACAGTTTCCAAGGCTTCATTGAGGTTATCGGTAATCAAAATATATTCTGCATCATTTTCTCTGGGATACCAAATATGAGTTGTAGTACATACAAGCACCCTTTTACCTTTATTAGCCAGCAGGTGCGCTAAATTAAACATAAGAGTGGTTTTACCTCCGCCACCCACAAAAGCTACTGTAGCCTGTTCCCCTATATTAAAAGCCGTAGCTAAATTGCGTATACCATGTTCATCACGGTTAGCTACAAAGTGCCTGCGAAAAGCATCTTCTATAAGTTCTTCACATTCATTATAAAAACACCCGTATATTTCCAGCAACTCCAGTGATTCCTGGGTCAACCTGGTTTCACCGCCGCTGGCACCGCCCGTTTTGCTGTAAACTAAAGGAAACCCCAGCTTTTTGCTTAAATTCTTGATCATAGTGTGTGCCTGACTATAGGACATATTAAGCATTCTTGCCGCTTGAGCTAAAGAACCCGTAGCCTGAATACCAAGCAATATTTTATAAGGCCCTTGGCCGAACACCTTGCCATCCTTATCAAGCCATAATTTATAACATAATTTGTACAAAAGCAAACACCTCCTCGCTATGCCTGTTTCAGTATAACGATAAGCAAAAAAAAATATTTAGCTACTAAACAGTAGTTTATCATATACTCCTTAATTTCCACAAGCTTTTTCGACAAAAAAACTATAAATTAATTTGGGACTAAGCATAAAAATACTTATAGCCCCCGAAAAAATCCGGAGGCTTTGTATTTAAGCAATAAGAATTATTATTATCTATAACATCTTTCTGCTTTTTTTTGCTGCCAAATAGTAATAAATGCATCCTTACCCAATTCTAAGTGCTCACGAGCATATTTTTCAGCTAAATCGGCATCACCGCAGGCTATAGCACTATAAATTTTTTCATGCTCTTCCAAGGTTTCACGCCAGCGGCCCGGTACCTGAATAGCATAAGCTCTGAACAATTGCAGATAGTCGGTATATTCAAGCAATAATTGCTCTACTTTTTTATTGCCACAGGCTTCATAAATAGTTAAATGCCACTTACGGTGCAGTTCCATTTCCAAATCCCTGTCGCCCTGATCGATACTACGTCTCATATCCTCCAAAAGTGAACCTAAAACAGCAACCTCCTCACTGTCGTGCTTCCGGCTCATAAGTTTAGCAGCATAACCTTCAAGGATCGCACCCAAATCATAAAGCGCAGAAGCATCATGCACGGTAAACTGACGCACCTCCACACCTCTGCGGCGGTGATGCTTTACCAGCCCTTCCAATTCCAGCTTACGCAAAGCCTCGCGCACAGGAGTACGGGAAGCATTAAGCTTTTTAGCCAAGTCCTCTTCTACAAGGTGCATACCCGCTTCCAGACGATCAGAAATAATAGCGTCGCGCATATATTTATAAATAAGCTCGCGCATGGGAATAAATTCATACTTGGCAGCGAACTCTGGAAAATCATCAAAAACGTTCTGAGTCAATTTTATTTCTCTGGTTTCGCTCATAGAACTTCCTTCCTTAATCTTAAGCATATTTTTATAATTTAAACTGTTTGTACTGTTTAAGCAATTATTTTACAAAAAACTGTCTCTATTTAAGTCTTTGAAAATATAATACATTTTTAAGGAACTAAATACAAAAAATTTGCCATCATCCTTATTTTATTTTTTGCTCGACAAATTTTAACCTATATATAAAAAAAAGTCAAGCCTTATTTATAACAGTTCTATTGACTTTTGGTAATAAATATAACACAATCATATTGATACGCTAAAAAGGAGAATTTATGATGAATATTGATACGGCTTTACAAATAAACACCTTTTTTACCTGGCAATCCGTAAAACCCGAACAGCTTATAGGTACTACAGCTATAGTAATAGATGTACTGCGTGCAACCACCAGTATCAACGCTGCCCTGGCCAACGGCGCCAAAACTGTTATACCGTGCCTTGATCCCGAGGAGGCCCAAAAACATAAAGAATTACAGCAATCAGTGATTTTATGCGGTGAAATCAACGGTTACTGCATTAAGGGCTTTGATATAGGCAACAGCCCTTTGGAATACACAAAAGAATCAATTGGCAACAAAACCCTGGCTTTAAGTACCTCCAACGGCACCAAAGCTCTTCAGGCAGCAGTTTCCGCAGACCATATACTGGCAGGCTGCATCAATAACGCCGCCGCTACCGCTGATTCCGCCCTTGCAAAAGGAAAGGATATCAACATCATAGCTTCGGGCACTTTGGGGGAAATATCCTATGATGATATTTTGGCCGCGGGCATTATCATAAACGAGCTTTTGTGGCTTTGCCCATATTATAGGCTTAATGATGCTTCTTTAATAGCCCAAACTATTGCTGAAAATACAACAGATATAACAGAAGGGCTTTTGCTTTCCGAACACGGAAAGCTGTTAAAAGAGCTTAGTTTCCTTAAAGATATAGAATATGCAGCCAAGCTTAATTCCTGCCCAACGGTTGCTGTTTATAAGGATTGCAGTTTGACTATAGAATAAAAACCCTAATATTAATATCCTCTTGTAATATTCTCTTGATATTTTTTAAGCTTGTGTTAAATTATGATTGTTAAAAAGCCTGCTCTGTTTCAACAAAGCAGGCTTTTTTGATTTATTTCATCCCATATCCCCTGCCTGCCGCAAAAGCTGCCAGGTTAACCTCTAGAAATTTAAAAGGAACCTTTTCTTTTAAGACATCAAGCCATACTTCCTCAGAAATATCCATAAGTGCCGAAAGTACGCCCAAAAGCACCACATTCACACCCTTAGGGTTTTTACATTTCATTGCCATATCCAAGGCATCCAAAGCGATAGTTTTTGAGGTTTTTTCCTGTATTTTTGCCATGGTATCCTGGGGATATTCCATAGCACCTATAACTACAGGCATGGGGTCCATTTTTTGGGTGTTGACAATAATTTTTCCGTCAGCAGCAAGTGAAGGCAGCCAGCGCAAGGCTTCCAAAAGCTCAAAAGCCAAAATTATATCGGCTTCGCCGGGCTTGATGATAGGTGAGGCAACCTGTTCACCAAAGCGAACTTGGGTAACAACACTGCCACCGCGCTGGGACATGCCATGTATTTCCGAAACCTTAACATCATGGCCTGACCTTTGTACAACACCTGACAGTACACGGCTTGCCAATATAGTACCCTGGCCACCTACGCCAACTATTAAAATATTAGTGGTTTTACTCATTTTTGCCACCATCCCTTCCAATAGCACCAAAACCGCAAAGCTTTTCACAAAGGCCGCAGCCCACACATTGAGAAGCATTGATAACAACATGGTTTTCAGCTTTACCTATACAAGGACAGCCTATTTTCATGCAGTTACCACAGTTGGTGCACTTTTCAGGGTCTACTATCAAAGCAGGTGCTATGGCCTGCCTATTTATCAAAATACAAGGTCTGCGTGTAATAATGACAGAAACTTCTTCCGCAGCCAGTTCTTCTTTTAGCATTTGCCGTAAAGACTTGATGTCAAAGGGATCTACTTCCCTTACCCTTTTTACACCGCAGGCTTTAACCAACTTCACTAAATCCAACTGGGGAGCTGGTTCACCCTTAGCATTTCTGCCTGTGGCAGGGTTTTCCTGATGTCCTGTCATAGCAGTAATGCTGTTATCCAAAATCAAGGTGGTAGTAGTACCACCATTATATACACTGTTGATAAGGCCTGTTATGCCTGAATGAATAAAAGTAGATTCACCGATCACCGCAACCGTATGTTTGGCAAAATCCTTGCCGCGAGCCATTTCCATACCATGAGCACCGCTTACACTGTAACCCATGCAAACCGTTGTATCTATAGCCGATAAAGGCGGCAGGCAACCTAATGTATAACAACCTATATCACCCGACACGGTAAGCTTCATCTGATGAAGAACATGAAAAACACCACGGTGTGGGCAACCGGGGCAAAGCACAGGCGGACGCACAGGTATACCTGAAGTTTCTGCAGGTGGTAAGGGTAAACCATCACCCAGTTTATTTTGAATATCCTCGGCAAAAATTTCACCCAAAGCTGAAAATACACTTCTGCCTTCAACGGGGATTCCCCAAGATTTTATAGCATCCTCCATAAAAGGTTCCAATTCTTCTATTACATAAAGCTTATCCACTTTAGAGGCAAATTCTTGGATCAGCTTTTTCGGCAAAGGATAAGACATACCTATTTTAAGAACCGAAGCTTCGGGCAAAACTTCTTTTACATATTGATAAATCGCTCCCGAAGCTATGATACCACAGGAAGTATCACAGCTAAGTTCAATTCTGTTCAATGGGCTGTTATCACTGAAAACAGCAAGTGCTTCCAAACGTTGCTCAACTACCACACGGCGTTTACGAGCATGAGCAGGCACCATTACATATTTTATTTCATCCTTAACATAATCTTTTAATTCAAGATTTTGCCTTTCATCAAGTTCAACAAGTGATTGGGAATGGGCAATACGGGTAGTTAAACGCAAAATAACAGGAGTATCAAATTCCTCCGAAACAGCCAAAGCCATTTTGGTGAACTCCTTGGCTTCCGCACTGTCGCTTGGCTCCAAAACCGGTACTTTGGCAGCTCTGCCATAGTAACGGTTATCCTGCTCATTTTGCGAGCTGTGCATACCTGGGTCATCAGCGCTTACTATTACCAAGCCGCCGTTCACTCCCGTATATGCGGCAGTAAACAAAGGATCTGCCGCCACGTTCAAACCCACATGCTTCATAGCTACCAAAGAACGTGCTCCCGCAATAGCAGCACCTATACCAACTTCTAAAGCCACTTTTTCGTTGGGAGCCCATTCGGCATGGATTTCAGAATATTTGGCGGCATTTTCGGTTATTTCCGTACTGGGAGTACCGGGGTAAGCAGCTACAACTCTGCCGCCCGCTTCCCAAAAACCGCAGGCTATTGCCTCGTTTCCTGTCATCAATTGTTTTGTCAATGTCATCCTCTACCTTCCTAATACTTTAATACTTTAGCTTTTATAAGGCAAGAGCATTGCCCCCGATTTTTAACCTAATAGATTTTCTTTGCGATGGTCAAAAACTCTTTTTGCTTTACCTGCCGAACGTTCAAAAGAAGCAGGTTCAGCCAGTTTTACCGTACAATGAACACCCAAAACGCTTAAGATTTTAGCCTCTATTTCCCTGGTCAAAGCCTCCAGCACACCATAGCTTTCCAAAAGGCTGCTATCCAAAAGCTCTACATGCACATCCAAGGTATCCAAATAACCCTTGCGGCTGATATGGATTTGATATTGAGGCCCCAACTGCGTGAAACCTAAAAGCACGCCTTCTATTTGGGAAGGAAATACATTCACCCCACGAATGATCATCATATCATCACTGCGGCCGATAAGCTTCTGCATCCTAGCATGTGTATTTCCGCAAACACAAGGTTCCTGATTGATTCGGGAAATATCTTTGGTCCTGTAACGTATAATAGGAAAGGCTTCTTTGGTAAGGCTGGTAAATACCATTTCTCCTTGGCTGCCGGGCGGTAAAACTTCGCCCGTTTCGGGGTTAATGGTTTCGGCTATAAAATGATCCTCGGCAATATGCATACCTGTACCGAAAATACATTCACCACTTACACCCGGACCCATTACTTCACTTAAACCGTAGTTATCAGTAGCTACAATATGTAAACGTTTTTCAATTTCATGCCGCATTTCATTTGTCCATGGTTCGCCGCCGAAAAGCCCTACTCTAAGAGGAAGCTTATCAAAATCTATACCCATTGCTTCACCTACTTCCGCTATGTGCAAAGCATAGGAAGGCGTGGCTATTAAAACAGTAGTACCAAAATCCTGCATTATCATAAGTTGTTTTTGAGTATTGCCGCCTGAAATGGGAATAACCGAAACACCAACCTTTTCCAAGCCGTAATGCAAACCGAAACCACCCGTAAAAAGCCCGTAATTAAAGGAAATCTGTGCTGTATCGTTATTACCAACGCTAACCATTGTAGCAACACGGGCTACCAATTCAGACCAGTTATCTAAGTCATTTTTTGTATAACCCACAACAATGGGTTTACCTGTAGTACCTGAGGAAGCATGAAGACGCACGATTTTACTTTTGTCTACGGCAAAAAGCCCGAAAGGGTAGTTATCTCGTAAATCGTTTTTTAATGTAAAAGGCAACAATGCCAAGTCTGCAAGCTTTTGAATATGCTTGGGCTTTACACCCATGGCATCCATTTTTGCCCTGTAAGATGGCACTTTTTCATATACTCTTTCCACAGTAGCTTTTAAACGCTCCAACTGCAAAGTTTCTATTTGACTACGGGTTCTGCACTCCATTTCCTTATTCCAAATCATCGTCTTCACCTTCCTGAATTTTTAGCACTAATTGGCTTTCTTTTTTAAACCTTCCCAAATATATATATAATCGCCTTCCTGGCCATGTCCATCACTGTCGAACACAAACTCTAAATGCTCCTTACTATAAGGCTTGGTAAAAGCACTAACCACAGGTACTACAATTAAAGGAACCAGCATAGCTATACTGCCCACCACAGGGGTGCTGTCTGGGTACATTAAAGAACCAACCACCGCAATGGTTAGGCCTGTAAGCATAGCGCTCCAAGCACCTGCTTTAGTGGTTTTTCTGTAAAATAAACCAAATAAATACGGTGCCAAGAAAGAGCCGGCAATAGCACCCCAGGAAAGAGCCATAACATTCACAATAACACCGGGGTTAAGTGCATTGTAAAGCGATATCGCCACAAATAATATACATAATACCCTCATAAACAATACCATTTTTTTATTTTTAACCCCGGGCCACAAGGTATCTACAATATTTACGGCTACCGAAGAAGATGCAACCAATACTAAAGATGCCAAAGTAGACATAGAAGCCGAAAGTACCAAAACCAAAATCAAGGCCTGCATGAATTCAGGCAAAGCTATTTGTAAAATTGTGGGGATTATCCTATCCACATTACCACCAACCTGAGCTAAATCGGTAAAGAAAAGACGGCTAATACTGCCTGTGAAATAAGCACCGAAGGAAATCAAAAGCCCCAGAATAAAGGTACCCCAAGTAGCTGTTTTTATAACCTTTTCACTTTTAACCGCATAGAATTTCTGCACCATTTGCGGCATTGCCCAAGGAGCAAGTGAAGTTAAAAGCACCAAAGCCAAAAGCGGTATAAAACCACCCGGTCCAACAGGAGCTATAAGTGCGGGGTCAATACTTTTTAAGCGAGGGATGATTTGACCAAAGCCACCTACAGCATCAGTGCTTACAACTAAAATAACCATAAAAATAACACCAAATACCATGATAAAGCCTTGAAAAACGTCGGCCAAGTTCAATGCCGAATAGCCGCCCATTACCAAATAAACCGCGGTTACAACAGCAATGATTACGAGTGATACCGTGTAATCCAAATTGAAAAAAAAATCAAAAAAAAAAAAATAAAAAAA
>DGYV01000048.1:23429-30757 GCA_002398485.1 Peptococcaceae bacterium UBA4997
CAAATTGAATACCGCTTCAAATATGTAGCTTAAACCACTGTATACCGAAGAACAATAAGGTACTAAAAACACAAATATTATCAACGCCGCAAAAATTTCCATAGCCACGGAATTATAGCGGCGGGCAAAAAAACCGGGCATGGTTATAGAACCTATGCGTATGCTCATTGCCCTGGTTGGCCTAGCTAAAAACTTCCAGGCTATCAAACAGCCTAAAATAGCATTGCCAACAGATATCCATAAACTGGAAAGACCAAAGCCCCAACCGATCTTCCCCGCATAGCCAATAAACACGACTGCGGAAAAATAGGTGCTTGCATAAGCAAAAGCGGACATAAAAGGCCCGATTTTCCTGCCACCTAAAAAGAAATCGTTCAGAGTTTTAGTCTTTTTCATTCCTATCCAGCCCAACACCAGTAAAACTACAATGTAGGCTCCCATAATAGCTAGTTTCATATTAATCTTCCTTCCGTTCTTCCGTACTATTCAACCTATAAACCATTCTACAATTCTACAATTCTACAAATTAAAATTTAAAGCACTACCATAATATTTCGCTACCGTGCTACCCTCCTTTAAAATAATCATATTATTATGTATGCTATTTTACTTATATTATAATATTGTATGCCTTTTTGCAAAAATTTTCAAGACCTGTAGCTAATAATCATTTACTATGCAAAAAATACCCGGTTTTTAAATTTTTTATTCAAGCCTTACGCTACAAGTATTTTTTGGTTTTTATTTATTTACAGTCTGAAGCCAAGCTCTGCCTTCGGCAATTGCCGCTTTTACTGCCTGCGGAGCAGGGCCGCCGGGAACATTCCTGGCTTTAACACATTTTTCTATGGCTATATAACTGTAAATATCTTCTTCAAAAACAGGGCTCAATTCCTGTAATTTTTCTAAAGTTACATCCTCCAGTGCGCAGCCTTTTTCTTCGGCATAAGCTACCAAACGGCCAACTACCGCATGAGCCTCCCTAAAAGGCACGCCCCTTGCCGCCAAATAATCCGCCGCATCGGTTGCGTTTATAAAACCGCCTTTAACAATTTCACGCATCCTGGTTTTATTTACCCGCATGGTAGCAAGCATGGGTGCAAATACCAATAAGGATTTTTTAATAGTATCCACCGTATCGAAAAGTGCTTCTTTATCCTCCTGCATATCCTTATTATATGCAAGCGGCAAGCCCTTAAGCATGGTGAGCTGACCTATCAAATGCCCGAACACTCTGCCCGATTTACCGCGTACAAGCTCCGCAACATCAGGGTTTTTTTTCTGCGGCATAATGGAAGAACCCGTACTGTAACCGTCATCTAAAGTAATAAAACCAAATTCATTGGAGGACCACAGAACTATTTCCTCCGAAAACCTGGATAAATGCACCATGATAAGGGAAGCAGCGGCACAGAATTCCACCACATAATCCCTGTCGGAAACACCATCTAAGCTGTTTGCGGATATTTTGGCAAAACCAAGCTCCTCTTTAACTGCTTCCCTATCTATAGGAAAAGTTGTGCCTGCCAAAGCGCAGGAACCAAGAGGCATTATGTCTGTACGGGCATATACACCTTTAAGCCTGTCGGCATCACGCGTGAACATTTGAAAATAGGCTAAAAGATGATGTGCCAAAGTAATAGGCTGGGCCTTTTGCAAGTGCGTATAGCCCGGCATTATAGTATTTATATGGGCATCGGCTAAATCCAAAAGCACCTTTTCCAAATTATAGATGAGTTCCAGAACTTCGGTTATTTCATCTTTCAAGTATATTCGTAAATCAAGTGCCACCTGATCGTTACGGCTGCGTGCCGTATGCAATTTTTTACCAACTTCACCAACTTTTTCGGTAAGGATCTTTTCCACATTCATGTGGATGTCCTCTGCTCCTACCTCGAATTCTATTTTGCCTGCTTCTATTTCATTAAGCACTTCCGCCAAACCAAGCACTAAAACTTCGGCCTCTTCTTGGGTGATAATACCCTGTTTGCCAAGCATTTTGGCATGAGCCATAGAACCTGCTATATCCTGCTTGTAAAGGCGTTTATCAAAACTGATGGAAGAATGAAAATCCTCCACCAATGCATCTGTATTTTTGGCGAAACGCCCACCCCATAATTTCATTTTAAATGCCTCCTAAAATTTCATGCTTTAAATAAAGCTCTTTTAAGTATAACAAAATTCAGCAAAAAACGAAATGATTATTTTGCTGAAACCGCTTAATTTATTTGCTTAATGCTGTTATAATAGGTTTAGTTTATTTATAAGGAGCTTTTTTATGACTTTGACGAAACCCTTTAATTTAATAAGAGAGCTTACCATCCTTTTCGGCATTTGCCTTGCCGCAAAGCTAATAGCAAATATTATGCCATTTACAATGCCCGCGAATATTTTGGGCATGGTGCTTTTGTTCGTGCTTTTATGTACCAAAGTTATAAAAACAGAACATATAAATGCCACTTCCGATTTTCTTTTGCATAATATGGCTTTCTTCTTTATAGCTTCAGGCATAAGCCTTATGGATTCCTTTGTGCTTATAAAAGATACAGTACTGATATTTTTGTTCATTTGCCTTTTTTCTACGGTAGTTACGTTTGCCGCTACTGCCTATACGGTTACTTTGGTAACCCATATCCAAAAATGCCTGCTGGCCAAAAAAGCCATCAAAACCTTAAAGGAGGCACACCATGATTGATTTAATAAATTCAAGCCCTGCTTTCACAGCCTTCTTTTGCTTTTTTATTTGTGCCTTTACCTATGAAATAGGGCTTTGGCTGAACCGCAAAACAGGCCTTATCATCTTGAACCCCCAGCTTATTGCCATTGGTTTAACCATACTTATTTTGATTTTGCTAAACATCAACTACACTGTTTTTGACGGCGGTGCCAATTTGATGAATGTTTTTCTTACTCCAATAACTGTAGTTCTGGCAGTACCAATTTATAAACAAATTCATCTTTTGAAGGCCAACGCTTTACCTATAATCATCGGTGCAGGGGTAGGCTCCATAACCTCCATGGTTACGGTTTATCTGCTCTGCAAGGCTTTTCACATCAACGAAATGGTATATACCTCCCTGCTTGCCAAGTCTGTTACCACACCTATAGGCATTGAAGTTTCCAAACAATTGGGCGGTATACCCTCCATTACCATTATTGCTATTATCATTACAGGTATTTTCGGCGGTATGGCAGCACCTTGGCTGTGCCGCTTTTTCAAAATCAAAAACGCGATTGCCCGCGGTGTGGCTATAGGAACCTGCTCACACGCCATGGGTACGGCTTCCGCCATTGAAATGGGCGAAGCGGAAGGCGCCATGTCAGGCCTGGCAATAGGCATTGCGGGTTTGATAACCATTATTTTAGCCTTGCTGATACCTTGGTAAAATTTTGAACGATTGTACTAAGATATACCCCCCCCAACAGGTAAAATCTATTGGGGGTTCTTTTTAAGTAATTAAAATATGAAATTTGCCCCAAAAAGGCTTTGAAGATGAACCTACAAATAACCTTTTAGAGAAGTTTTATTTGGATAAGCTTATTTAAATGCTGTTTTTTATTGATACAGCCATGTCCGATGATGATTTTTTCATCTACTGCAAGGGCAAGCTCTGCCAGAGCTCTTGTGTAAAGAACAGATTCCTTAAAATCTATGTTTTCTATCTCTATAAGCCCTGCCTGTTCAAGAGCATAAGAAGTTTTGCCGCATAAGTGGATAATGCCGCCACCCTCCTGCTTTTGTAAAGCTTTCAAAAAAGGTACTACATAATTTTCACTTAATTCCGCTGACATTTTTGGGCCAAGCAAGCTTATGGCCGCTAAAGGGTCTGCATAAGAAACTATTTTGGCATGATTTTGCTGTGCCAAAGCGGCATAGACCAGTAAATCATCAAAAAGCTGCTGAAAAAACTGTTCAAGCACCTCTTTTTCCCTTTTCCAGCCCATAAAAACCCGGGCTATGGGCAGAAGACAATCCGTAATAGTCAAAAATCCCGAAAGATTAAGGCAAGGCACATAGCCTGCTTTTTTTACAAGACTCACAGCATTTAAAATTTCAGCTATGCGCCCTTTAGTAAAATCTATAGCAGGTAGATTCGCCAATTGACTTATTTCATTCAGCAAATGGCCATCACCTCGCAAACCTGCTGCGTCATTACTCCATTTTACTTTTGCACCCATAGCTTCGGCTTCCGCCATATAATCGAAAGGCAGCATAGCAACAGGGGCTTCTGCTTTATCCCCCAAAACAACGGCCAAATCTGCCATTTCAGGTGCATTGTAAAAAGCCTGCGGGAAAAGCGCGGCATTTTCTTTAATGAAGTTATCGGTAAGGTAATTTTCATGGATGTTGCAAGCAAAATCTTTTATAGCCAATAAAAACACTCCTCCAAACCGCCAAAGTTATCAACGGTTTAAAATTTTATAACAGAGGTAGGCAAAACTAGCATACCTCTGTTCAATCATCGCCTTTATTATATTATAACACTATTTTATAGGTAAAGTAACCGTTATTGCGGTTCCTGTGCCTTCCTCACTTTGCAGTTTAACAAAACCTTTATGGTATTCCACAACGTGTTTTACTATAGAAAGCCCCAACCCCGTACCACCTGTGGCCTTGGAACGGCTTTTATCCACACGGTAAAACCGCTCGAAAACCCTTTTTTGATAAGTTTCGGGAATGCCTATACCTGTATCAGCAACTTTTATTACCGCGGTAGCTCCTTTTTTTACTATATCTACTTGCACACTGCCGCCCTGTTTGTTATATTTTACAGCATTATCGCAAAGGTTAAAAATAAGCTCCCTTAGCATAGCCGCGTTGCCTGCTATTGTTAAATCCTCACAATTGCAGGTAAAGCTTACTTCCTTGACTTTGGCAGGCACTTCCAAGCTTTCCATAACTTCTGTGCAAACAGCTTTCAAATGTACGTTTTCTCTTTCAACCTGCTTTCCCTCTTCAATTAAGGAAAGGTTGATTATATCATCAATTAGGGTTATAAGCCTGCCTGTTTCCTTTTGAATACGAGCGGCAAAAGCTTTGACATCGCTTTCGTTTTTAGCCATACCGTTGGTTATCATTTCCGCAAAACCCGTAATGGAAGTAAGAGGTGTTTTTAATTCATGCGAAACATTTGCAGAAAATTCCCTGCGTATCTGCTCAGCTTTAGCCTGCTCCGTAATATCCAAAATCAAAATCATAGCTCCTTCTACCACAGCTTCACGGGTAACACCATAAATAAAAACACGGCAATATCTATTGCTCAAAAGCAGTTCCAAATCGGTTTCACGGCCATCAAAAGCTTGGTTTACCGCCTCCACTATTTCCAAATTACGGCTCAAAGCCAGCAAGCTTTTACCTGTATAATCATCCGTTTTGGCACCTAAAAAAGCAATTGCACTTTCATTTACGGAAAGTATGTTCAAGCCTTTATCTAAAATCACCAGGCCTTCCTTCATGTTACCTGTAACCACATTTATGGTATCACGCTCTTTTTGCAACCTGTTTACCTGTTTTTGGATTTCCATATTTTGTTCTTTTATTTTATTAAAAAAAGGCACTAATTCATCATAAGTATTGCTCATACCTGTATATTCGCCCTTATCGATATTTTCGCTAAGCTGATAAATAGGCTTTAGCAGTTTTTTGACCAATAAAGAAGCTATCCATAAGCACAAAGCTAAAATTATGATGATTATACCACCAATGATAGGAAGCAAATTATAAAATACGGCTAGGATACTATGGCTGTCTTGCGATAAGCGCAGTACCGCACCATCTTCCAATAGCACCGCATAATAATAGGTATCATAACCAAGGGTCGTAGAATAACGTATGGCAGAACCTTTGCCTTCTTGCAGGGCTTCTGTAACTTCTTTACGGTTAGCATGGTTCTCCATACTGCCTGCATTCACAAAGGAATCATAAATGACTGTTCCGTCATCTTCTATAAGAGTAAGGCGCACATTATTAAGGTCGCCTTTTAATTTATCAAGATAAGCTTTCTGTGTCTCACCGCTTGAATCCATACTGTCTGCAACGATCATGCTTTGATTTTCCAAAAAAGCCATAGCTTCTTTGCGGAAGCTTCCGTAAACAGCCCATAACACCAGCATGGAAGTTAAAACGGCAACTATGATACCGCTTATACATAGGCTTAAGTAAATTCTTCTTTTCACATATTAACCCCCTATCTTATAACCTATGCCGCGGATGGTTTGAATAAGCTTACCGCCTTGCCCAAGCTTTTGCCTCAGGGTTTTTATGTGCATATCCACAGTACGGCTTTCCCCGCCAAAATCAAAGCCCCAAACTTTATCCATTATTTGGTCACGGCTCAAAACCACGCCTGTATTTTCCAGTAAATAATGCAAAAGCTCAAATTCCTTTAAGGTAAGCTGGCATTCCTTTCCGTTTACCGTAACTTTATGGGCAAGCGTATCCAACACTATGCCCTCAAAACTATATACTTCTGCATTAATTTTGGTAGTGCGCCGCAATACAGCTTTAATGCGGGAAATAAGTTCCATTATACCAAAAGGCTTGGTTATATAATCATCGGCCCCCATATCCAGGCCTTTTACTTTATCGTATTCCATAGTTTTGGCAGTGAGCATTATCACAGGGATATTCTGCCAAACCGTCTTGGCTTTCAGCTTAGCTAATATGGCATAGCCATCCTCATCGGGCAACATGATATCCAACAAAAGCAGGTCTGCCGCTTTTTCATTCATGGCAGGCCAAAATTCCAGCGGTTTCTCAAAGCCACGCACTTCAAAGCCTGCAGATTTAAGCGCGTAAACCACTAATTCTCTTATACTTTCATCGTCTTCAACGCAATAGATCAATGTCATATCAGCCACCTACATTTTTGTTTTTTCACTATGTGCGCCCGTAATGGCAAATTGCACCCAGCCCGCAATGTTTACGGCATGATCGCCTATACGTTCAAAATATTTGGCTATCATCAAAAAATCCGTAGCCTGTTCACCATAATCTGCGCTTTCACGGATAAGCTCAATCAAGCTGTCTTTGATACGGCAGAACAGTTCATCCACAATATCATCGCTTTCGATAACTTGCTTTGCCAAACTCAAGTCCCTGGCCACAAAAGCATCTATGCTTTCACGAACCATCCTCACCGTGGCCTCCGCCATTTTAGGTATATCTATAAGTTTTATTAAATAAGCCTTTTCGGATAAATGTACAGTGATTTCAGCAATATCGGCAGCTTGATCGCCTATCCGTTCCATATCTGTGATCATCTTCAAGGCTGTGGAAATAAACCTTAAGTCTGTAGCCACAGGCTGCTGCTGCAACAAAAGCCGCA
>DGYV01000048.1:30943-31226 GCA_002398485.1 Peptococcaceae bacterium UBA4997
CTGCTGCTGCAACAAAAGCCGCAAACACTGGCTTTCAATGGCTCTTTCCTTTTCATTAATTTCACGGTCGCCCTCAATTATTGCTTTGGCAAGTACAGTATCCTGTTCAATTAAGGCTTTTACCGCTTTATCGATTGCGGCTTCCACCAAAGAACCCATTTCGATTAGCTGATTATTCAATGCTTCCAGTTCCCTATCGAATCTTCCCCTCATTTTCATCTCTCCTTTACTATTCTACCTGCTTTTTTAACAAATATCAACCAAACCTGCCTGTAATATAATC
>DGYV01000048.1:31513-31711 GCA_002398485.1 Peptococcaceae bacterium UBA4997
AAAAGCAGTTTTATCCGAAATCCTGGTAGCTTGCTGCATATTGTGCGTAACTATGACTATAGTGTAATCTTTTTTTAATTCCTGCACCAAATCCTCTATTTTAGCGGTAGATATAGGGTCTAAAGCAGAGGTTGGCTCATCCATTAAAAGCACTTCGGGTTCCACAGCCAGGGCTCTGGCAATACAAAGACGCTGCTG
>DGYV01000067.1:0-158 GCA_002398485.1 Peptococcaceae bacterium UBA4997
GCTAAATATGGTTTTGATGGCGATACCTGTGCTGTGCTTACTGCTATAGATGAGCAGTCGGGTGATATTGCCATGGGTGTGAACAAGGCCTTGGAGGCCAAAGAAGGTGCTGTAGATGAAGCCTCTTTAATAGGAGCGGGCGACCAGGGCATGATGTT
>DGYV01000067.1:348-3576 GCA_002398485.1 Peptococcaceae bacterium UBA4997
ATCGGCGCGGGCGACCAGGGCATGATGTTTGGTTATGCCTGTGACGAAACTGCAGAATATATGCCTTTGCCAATCAGTTTGGCACATAAGCTTACCTTGCGTTTGTCTGAATTAAGAAAAAACGGTGAGCTTGGCTGGCTGCGCCCCGACGGCAAATCACAGGTTACCGTGGAATATGTGAATGATAAACCTGCCCGCATAGATGCGGTTGTTATCTCTACCCAGCATAATGCTAAAATACCCATGAATGAACTGCGTAAAGAGATAAAAGAAAAAGTTATTTTGGCTACCTTGCCTGCGGATATGCTGGATGAAAAGACCCGTTATTATATAAACCCCACAGGTCGTTTTGTAGTGGGCGGGCCCCAGGGCGATACAGGTCTTACTGGCCGTAAAATAATTGTAGATACATATGGTGGTATGGCACGCCATGGCGGCGGTTGTTTTTCCGGTAAGGATGCTACAAAAGTAGACCGTAGTGCCAGCTATTATGCGCGTTATATTGCTAAAAACCTGGTTGCAGCAGGTATTGCCAAAAGGATAGAAGTTCAGCTTGCTTATGCTATAGGCGTGGCAGAGCCTGTTTCCATAAGGGTGGAAGATTTCGGCACAGCGGTGATGGATAATCAAAAAATTGTAGATTTGATAAGAAAGCACTTCGATATGCGTCCTGCAGCCATTATTAAAGAGCTTGATTTAAGAAAGCCTATTTATAAGGCTACCGCTTCTTACGGGCATTTTGGCAGGGATGAGTTTTCTTGGGAAGCGCTTGATAAAGTAGAAGCACTTAAAAAAGAGTTTTAAAAGCTTGGCTAAATTTGGCTTTTATTTATAACATCAATAAAAGGGCTACAGTAATTAATTACAGTAGTCCTTTTGGTTTATAATATCTTATTTGAAGTATAAATTTTATAATTGTTGGATTTTCAGGATTTGTAAGGTTTTTTGTAGCATGATTTATGATAAACTTTGTGGTTTATTGCTTGTGTGTTCAAAACAGTAATTAGGAATAGTTTATTTTTTGGTTATTATAGATGTTTTTTGCAGACGACTTATTTTAACCGTGAACCAAACTGTAAGCACTAACAAAGCTCCTATGATTATAAACAGCAGTACTGAATTAACACCGTTGGCATTGCCAAGCCCCGTTTGTATGGTAGTATAGGTCAGATAAGCAAAAAGCAGGGTTATAAGCAGATTCATAGCATACATAAAACGAACCACGGCCGTACGGATAAGTTCAAGCGTTTTAGTATCCAGAACAACATCTTTGGCAATAGGCAAATTTATAAATTTGCGGGGGTCTTTACTTTTTATTACCGCAATATTAATGCCGAAATCCATTAAATAAACCAAGGTGGCAATCAACGGCAAAAGATATACTGAAACAAAGCCTTTGTTAGACCAATCATCAGGCATACCGTTAAAGCCGAAGTGAGTTGGTATTACATCAGGTAAATTTGCATACTGGCCAAAAGCATAAGACCAAGCAAAAATCAGCATACATATGGGGATAAACTCCAAAAACGGAGGGTAATGTTTACTAAAATCGGAAAACATAAAAGCACCTGTCCTTTTTATTTATGCTTGTTATTATAGCATAACCCGCCTATAATTAAAATAAGGAGGATAACAATGACTGAAAAATTAAATAAACAAAATTTGGATAAACGCCTGGCTTTGCTGCGTAAGGATATGAAAGAAAGTGGGCTGGATGGGGTTATTTTAATAAATCCTGCCAATATTTATTATTACAGCGGTTTTTATGGTGAGGATAGCTGGCTTTTGATAGGCTTAAAAGAATGTTCACTAATTACAGATGGGCGTTATACGGCACAGGCAGCACTTGAATGCCCGCAATGCTTGGTTTTATGCCAAAATTCTACAAGCAAATGGGCAGAACTTTTGCGTCAAAGCTGCCATACCTGGCAAATCAAAAAGCTTGGTTTTGAGGATAGTATTTTTACTTATGAGCATTATAGGCTCATGCGTAAAGCTCTTACGGATGTTGATTTGTTTGCTATAGGTGAATTGGCTTGTGCTCACCGTCAGATTAAGGACGAGGATGAAATAGAATGTCTTGCCAAGGCTGCCGCCATAGGTGATGCTGCCCTTTTCCAAATAGAAGCTTATTTACGGGCGGGGATTACGGAAGCGGAGCTGGCCAGGGAATTAAATTATGCTATGTATAAAAAAGGTGCGCAGGACTTGGCTTTTCCCACCATTGCTGCGGCAGGTAAAAACGGAGCTAAACCCCATGCCAAGCCAAGCGATTATCAATTGCAGAACGGTGATTTGGTAACCTTGGATTTTGGTGCCGTTTACAAGGGCTATCACGGAGATATAACACGTACTTTAGCCATAGGTTCCGTATCTGCTAAGATACGGGAAATATATACTTTGGTACAAGAGGCGCAGGAATATGCCATATCTGCCATTCATGCGGGCATGACCTGTGGGGAAGCAGATGCTCTTGCCAGAAATATTTTTGAAGATGCGGGTTTTGCTGAACATTTTAGCCATAGCCTAGGGCATGGCACGGGTTTGGAGATACATGAAATGCCGTGGCTAAGAAAAAATAACGATGCTGTATTGCAGGTAGGCCATGTTGTAACCGTTGAGCCGGGGCTTTATTTCCCCGAATGGGGTGGTATTCGTATTGAGGATACAGTAGTAATAACCGAAAAGGGTGCTGTTGCCTTAAATAAATACCCCAAAGATTTGCTGATTTTTTAAGTAGTAGCTGTATAAAAATAAAATTTATAAACCACCCTAAAATCAAAGGGGTGGTTTTTTGTTTAAGCGTTTATCCGTAATGTTTATTTGCATATGTTTTGCTTTTATTTTACTTGGGGCAAGGTTGGGCTGGCTTCAATTGGTAAGGGGCGAGGCTTATGCTGCGCGTGCCGAAAGCCAAAGCGTGTCTGCGATCAACTTAAAAGAATATGCCAGGGGCAACTTTTGGGATTGTAATTCAAGAAAGCTTACAGGCAGAAAAATGCCTGCTTTGGTGGTTTTTCCCACTATGGTAAAAGATGAGGATGCGGCTAACTATTTAAGCAATATCCTAAACCTTACGGAAGCGGAAATTGCATCTAAGCTTGCAAAATGCGGCAGCAAGCCCTTTATATTGGCAAGAAATTTAACTAATGAGCAAACGGAAGCTTTGGCAATTTCCACTCCCGATGGTTTTTTTGTGATACCTATGGAAATACGCTATAGCAGTAC
>DGYV01000067.1:3775-19094 GCA_002398485.1 Peptococcaceae bacterium UBA4997
GGTTTTGTAGGGGAAAGCGGCCCCGAAGAAATAGCAAGCGGAGTTACGTCTAAAATCATTGGCAAAAGCGGCTTGGAAAAGCAGTATGAAAATTATTTACAGGGCGGTACTTCTGCCAAGGCCGCCATGGTTTTGAACGAAAGCGGTGAAGAGCTTTTGGAAAGCCTAATGCTTATTCCCGCTCCCGAGCAAGACACCTCCTGCAATGTTGTCTTAACTATAAACAGGGATTACCAGGAAATTGCCGAGCAGGCTTTTGCAGGAAAAAGCGGTGCAGTGGTTATAATGGATGTACAAAACGGGGATGTGCTGGCTATGGTGAGCGCTCCCGAATATGATCAAAATTTAGGGCAGGTAGGCGGTATTAGCGGTGATAGTTATATCAACAAGGCGCTTGTCTATTATCCGCCTGCTTCCGTATTTAAAATAATATTGGCAGCCGCGGCTTTGGATCTGCAAATAAAAACAGATGATGATTTTATGTGTAACGGTGGCTATGAACTTTCCAACGGGCACATAGTTTCCTGCTGGAAGGAGGAAGGGCACGGTAAGGAGGATATAGGCCTGGCTTTAGCCAATTCCTGCAACCCTTATTTTACCGATTTGGGGCAAAAGTTGGGCGGCGAAACTATTATAGCCTATGCCAATAAATTTGGTTTGCGCGAACAAAAGTTGATTGGTTACAGTTTGCCTGCCTATTATAAAACCATAAATTTTAATCCTGGGGTTGTGGGCGATGTGGCTAATGCCTCTATTGGAGAAAAAGGGATACGCTTAAGCCCTTTAATGGTAGCACAAATGTTTTCTGTAGTGGCAAACGGTGGTATATCCGTAACGCCAAGGGTAGTTAAGGCTATAGTAGATCAAAACGGCAGTACCATAAAAAGCTTTGCTTCAGTTAAAGGTAGCAGGGCAATCAATGATAAAACAGCGGCAGAGCTTAAAAGTATGCTTACCCTTGCGGTAACAGGCGGTACAGGCACAAATGCCGCCAATAATGTTGTAAGCACGGCAGGTAAAACAGGCACCTCGCAGGAACAAGGGGTGTGGTTTGCAGGTTTTGCGCCTGCGGAAGATCCGCGCTGGGCAGTAGCTGTTTATGTGCAAAACGGCAATTCAGGCGGTAGGGATGGTGCTGTACCATTTAGGGAGATAGTAAGCAGGCTGGCAATTTTGGAAGGCATTTAAAAACAGGGTAGTTTTCCCTGTTTTATTTTTATCTAAACTAAAGTTGCAATCAATTTAGGGGATAGTAATAACAAGGCTATACTTATTTATTAATATCTGTTGGAAATTGTCGTAAAATGTAGATAATTTTACTATTATATTGATAATGAACAAATATGGTCATTAATCATTATTTTTTAATATTTTTGAAGGATTTGTATGGAATATATTGAATACAATATGGGTAATAAATAGGCATTGGTTAAGGGAAAGAATAAATTCTATTAACAAAAATGCCAAGTTTATTGTTATATTTATGGTTCAGAATCTTAATTGATTAAAGAGGGGGGCATATATCAATTTTAGGAATAGAACTTGGGTATTGTTGCTATTGCTGTTATTGCTGTTATGTTTTGTTTTGTAAGTGCCTTAAAAAAACCGAAAATATATATTATAGTTATATAATAACAAAAACATTATAATATTTTTTGGTTTTAAGATAAATAAGATTTTGTAAGGTATTTGGCAAATATAGCCTGAATAAAACTATAAGCATAATAAAAAGCTGCAACCCAGTTAAGGTTGCTATTTTTGCTTTTATGGGATTCTATATTATTATTAAAATGGTTTTAATATGGGCGATAGGTTCATGTTTTTTTCGGGATTGTTATTTTATTTAAGCTCATTATAGCAAGAAAAATTTTATAGCCAAACACTATATCTCCTTTTGCGCATAAAATATAAAATGCGGCTGCTTTTTAGGCTAAGCGTAAAAGAGGAGGTATATGAATGGCGGATTTATCTTTGCTTTTGGCTGTGCTTCCCTGTTTGAGCTTGCTTTTGGGCTATCTTAACAATAATGCTTTTCCTACACCTTTAAGTGAGGCTGAGGAAAAACGCTGTTTAGAGCTTTTTGCCAAAGGTGAAAAAGAGGCGCGTAACATGCTTATTGAACATAATTTACGGTTGGTGGCGCACATCAGTAAAAAGTTTGAGAATACAGGGCTGGATAAGGAGGATTTGATTTCCATAGGTACCATAGGCCTTATCAAGGCCATAAATACCTATTCGATAGGCAAAAACAGCAGGCTTGCCACCTATGCCGCGCGCTGTATTGAAAATGAAATTCTTATGCATTTAAGGGCAACCAAGCATTCGCGCGGTGAATTATCCTTAAACGATCCTGTTGGAGTAGATAAAGAAGGCAATGAAATGACCCTCTTGGAGCTTTTGAACACGGGTGAGGATGAAATTTTACATAAAATCGAAACTAAAGATGAAGAGCGGGTGCTGTGGGATACTTTAAGCGTACTTTCGCCTAAAGAAAAGTATGTGATCATCTTACGGTTCGGTTTAGGCAATAATCCGGAAAAAACTCAAAGAGAAATAGCCAAACAGTTGGGTATTTCCCGTTCCTATGTTTCGCGGATTGAGAAAAAGGCTGTACATAAGCTTACTAAGGAATTAAAGAAAAACACCAAAAACGCTTAGCTTATAAGCAATGCTATAAGCGGGTAAGGCTTTATAATATTGACTTAAATATGTAATTGTGATAATTTGGTATTGTTGAACGGAGGATTTTCATGCTTAAATACCTAACTCCCAATGCCTATTATGAGAATTTAGCTATTATAGATCCCGCACAGCTTGTTACCCTTGGTATAGAGGGCTTGATTTTTGATTTGGATAACACCATAACCACTTGGAATAACCTTGAGGTGGAAAAGGATACACTTGAGTGGTTCACACGCCTGCATCAGGCAGGTATCAAGGCTTGTATACTTTCCAATAACAGTATGCCAAGAATAAAGCCTGTAGCGGATATGCTGGGTATTTATTTTGTGGAAAAAGCCAAAAAACCTTTCTTATCAGGTTATAAGCGTGCTTTGGCTGTTATGGGCACAAATACCCAAAATACGATAATGATAGGGGACCAGCTTTTTACGGATATTTGGGGAGCGAAGCGTTTGGGCATGAAAGGCATATTGGTAAAGCCTATCTCGCTGGAACGTGAGTTTATGGGTACACGTTTTAACCGCTTTTGGGAAAGGCGAATTATGAAAGCTGTTCATAAAAGGATTCCCAAAGAATTATAAAGCGGCACCGCCGCTTTTTTATTTTTTACATTTTATTATAATATAATTGCTTCAAACCCCAGCACAAGCTACTTACGTTTTTCTGGGTAGCTTTTTTGATGGCAAAAATTAAGGTTTTTAATATTTGTTTGCTTTATATGAGCTGTTCTTTTTTATAAAGCTACCAATATATTTATTATAAAAGCAGTAAACATATTTTAACTATTTTTATAAAATAAAGCAGGTGTAATAATGAAAAATATAGTTTTAACGGGCATGATGGGTGTAGGTAAAAGCGCTGTTGGCCGCATGCTGTCTCGTGAACTGGATATGAAATTTGTAGATACGGATGCCCAAATCGAGGCTTTGCTTGGTATGCCCATAAGGGATATTTGCAAAAAACACGGTACTATTCGTTTACGTTCCGAGGAGGAGCTGGCAGTTTCTAAATTAAAAGATATTCAAAATTTAGTTATAGCAACAGGCGAAGGTACGATGATGAATGATAAAAACTATGCCATCCTTGCTCAAAACAGTGTAATAATTTTACTTAATGCCTCTGCCGAAACAGTTTATGCCAGGATTTGCCGTAAGAATAATCGCAGCCTTTTGCCCAAGGGTGCTGATTTGGAAACGGTACGCCAGCTGATAAATAATAATTATGATACATATTCAAAACTTTCACATTATGAGGTAACGGTGGATAAGCAAGACCTGGATTCAGTGGTTTGTGAAATCATTGCCTATTATAAGAGCCACTTATAAGGCCTGCCTTTCCCAGTAGGCTTAATTATGCTATAATCATTATATTAACTGAAAAGAGGTTGATATAATGAGCCAAATTCAATGGTATCCTGGGCATATGACAAAAGCCAAACGCACTATCCAGGAAGCTGTGGCAGTTGTAGACTTGGTAATAGTGGTTTTGGATGCGCGCATCCCTTTTACCAGCTATAATCCGGATTTTCGCCAAATCTTAGGTAAAAAGCCCCAGCTTATGGTGCTGAATAAGGCGGATATGGCAAACCCTGCGGAAACCAAAAAATGGCTTGCATATTATAAAAGCAAGGGTTTTGGCGCCGTTGCCATGAATGCCCAGCAAAAGCAGGGTGTAAAAGAGCTTCTGAAAACTGCTGCCAATATGGCAGAGCCTGTGTTGGCGGCATTAGAGGCAAAAGGCAGGAACCGCCGTCCTGTAAGAGCTATGGTGGTAGGTTCCCCTAATACGGGCAAATCCACACTCATAAACGCTTTAATGCCTAAGGCTACAAGCAAAACGGGCAATAAACCGGGGGTGACCCGCGGCAAACAATGGGTAAGGGTAAACGATAAAATAGATCTTTTGGATACACCCGGTATTTTGTGGCCCAAATTCGAAAATGCGAATATAGCTTTTGCGCTTGCCGTAACAGGTGCTATTAGTAATGAAGTATACAGCAGTTTGGAAGTTGTTTTGCAGTTGATAGGCAGGTTAAACAAGTTTAGCCCCAATCCATGGGAAACACGCTATAAAATAGATTGTGCCGAAAAAAGCGCGGAACAAATCATTCAGGCCATAGGGCTTGCCCGTGGTATGCTTGCCCAAGGTGGCACAGTTGTTGAAGAGGAAGTGGCGGCTGTAGTTTTGGCGGAGTTCAGAAACGGTAAATTGGGCCGCTTTACGCTTGATGAGGTGCCGAAATGATAAAATTTCCGCATGATGAAGCAGAAATAAAACGTTTACAGGAATTATTCAAATATGAAAGCCCGCTTTGGGCTTCAGGCATACAATATATAGCAGGTATAGATGAGGTAGGCAGAGGTCCGATAGCAGGTCCTGTGGTGGCAGCCGCCGTTATTTTACCTGCTAATTTTATGCTTTGGGGTGTAAATGATTCCAAAAAATTGAGCGAAAACAAAAGGCTGGTTTTGGAACAAGCAATTAAAGAAAATGCCGTGGCTTGGGCCATAGGTGCTGTGGGTGCCAGGGATATTGAAAAATACAATATTTTGGAAGCAACTAAAATAGCTATGGCAAGAGCAGTGCATAAATTAGCCATGAACCCCGAACATTTACTTATAGATGCTTTGAAACTGCCTGCATTGACAATACCTCAAACCGCAATAATCAAAGGAGATGCTCAAAGTGCATCTATTGCCGCAGCCAGTATTCTTGCTAAATGCCATAGGGACAGGATGATGAAGATTTATGATCTTAAATATCCCGGTTATGGTTTTGCTCAAAATTCAGGTTATCCCAGCCCTGCTCATAAGCGAGCGGTTTTTGCAAACGGAGCTTGTGTTATCCACCGCAGTACTTTTGTTTTGAAACCCATTAAGGGGGAATAAGAATGAGCGGTCTTAAAAGTTATAACAGAGGGAAAATGGGGGAAGATATAGCTTGTAGGCATTTAAAAAGCACGGGTCATGAAATAATTGCCCGTAATTTCCGTGCCGAAGGCGGCGAAATAGATATAATAAGCTTATGTGAAGATACTGTTTTTTTCAGCGAGGTGAAAACCAGAAAATCAGGCTCGATGATACCGATAGAGGAAAGCATAACGGCAGATAAACGTGTCCGTATAGAGCGCGCGGCTAAATTTTTTTTAGGTAAAAATTTTGATGATGACACAAATGTTAAATTTTTATTTATTTTTCTTGTTTTGGAAAATAATGGTGCTGTAAAAAAAATAGATATTTTATGTGATTTTTTATAATTTGTCATTTTAGATGATTTAAGACTATTTTGATTGATTTAAGCTCATTTTTGTTATAGCTTGATTTGTAGGTATGTGTAGCCGAATAGGGTGATTTGGATAAGGTTCGGTGTGATTTTGCTATTTAAGTATTATTTATGATATAATATCGTTGTTGGTATGTGACGCAGTATTCTAGTCGACATACTGTTCTTTGAGAACGGGCCTAAAAATCCGTTAAGGGCACATCGATGAAGTTCCTGGTGTTGGCTTTCGACGCCCAGTTGGGGGCTGATAGTGGGAGTTAAGGGGGATGGGGCGCGCCACAACGGCATGTGGAACTCGACCCTGCCTCCGTGGAGACCCAAGTTTGTGGGGAAGGATCCTGGTCAGATCCATGAACTATGGCTTGGGATTAAACCTGCATTCGGTAATTGCTGGGTGCAGTGTAGCCTGCCTTGAGTGGTTGTGGTGGATATCACAAAAAGCTTCGCTCGCCTTGACCGAGGTAGCGGATGTCTATGATGAAACCGCTACTGCAAAAGAGGCTAAAAGTTCAGTATTGTTGTTGAGGAAAACTCCTAGACTGTTTCACCTAATAGGGATTAAAGTATGGTCTAAGTGGTAATCTGGTTCTGCTCGCGGCAACGCAGTAGGCTGATCCGTAAGTGGGAACTACCTGTAAGGCGACTTGCGGGTGTGATCAGCGGGAAATCCTGCCAGACCTAAGCCATAAAGTTTACCTATTGGGAGTTCACATATCAGCATTATTTTTTAAAAGGCTAAATTATAAATATTGGAGTGAAAGGTTTGAATCCAAAAAAAAATAGTCAAAAAAACACAAGTGCTTATTTATACGCAGCTAAGGTTTTTTTAGGTACTTTTGCGGTGGCTTGTGTGTTGGCTATTCTTTCCCAACTTATTTTAGCGCAAATGAAAATAATACTTATAGGTTTTATTTTGCTTTTAGCTATTATTGCCGTAGGCATAATTTTTGATATAATAGGGGTTGCCGCCACGGTGGCCAATCCTGCACCTTTTCACGCTAAGGCGGCAAGGAAGCTGCCAGGAGCCAAACAAACCTTGAATTTGCTTAATAATTCATCTAAAGTGGCCAGTATTTGTAACGACGTGGTAGGTGATATTTGCGGTACTCTAAGCGGTGCCATCGGTACTGCTTTGGTGGTGGGCATGCTGGCAACAGGCGGTAAAGGGGGAATATGGGCAAGCGTTATAATGACCGGGTTGGTATCTGCTTTAACGGTAGGCGGCAAGGCCATAGGTAAATCTTTTGCTATCAACAGTGCGGATATGGTAATGTGGCGGGTTGGGCAAATATTGGCCTGGCGCTCCATACTTACTTTACGCATGGATAAGCGTGAAAACGAAGTTTAAAACTAAAAGGAAGAAAATCCAAGATTAAAACAAAGAGGTAATTATGGAAAGTGTCTTAGAAAAAATAAATTGCTCCGCGGATGTGCGAAATCTTTGCGAAAAAGAGCTTGAACAACTTGCGGTGGAATTAAGAGAATATATTTTAGAAGTAGTGGCAAAGCAGGGAGGGCATCTTGCGCCTAATTTGGGAGTTATTGAGCTTACCATAGCCCTGCATAAATTTTTACACTTGCCTTATGATCAAATAGTTTGGGATGTGGGGCACCAATGCTATGCCCATAAAATTTTAAGCGGTAGAAAAGAAGAATTTTTAACACTGCGTCAAAAGGGTGGTATTTCCGGTTTTCCCAAACCTAATGAAAGCTCTTGTGATGTTTTTGTGGCAGGGCATAGCAGTACTTCGATCTCGGTTGCGGTGGGCCTTGCACAAGCTGCTTTACATGGCGGCGAGCGTAGGCATGTGGTAGCTGTTATTGGTGATGGTGCCATGACGGGCGGTATGGCTTATGAAGCTTTGAATCATGGGGGTGGCTTGCAGACCCCATTTACGGTTATTTTAAACGATAATGAAATGTCTATAGGCAAAAATGTAGGTTCTTTGCCGAATCACTTAACCAAATTGCGTACCAGTCCCCGTTACCGTAGAGGCAAAATGCGTTTGAACCATTTTCTGCGTAAAATACCTAAAATAGGTGATCCCATGGCTTACGGCATGGAGCGCATGAAAAACAGTTTTAAATATTTTTTGGTTCATGGTGTAGTTTTCGAAGAGATGGGTTTTGTTTATTTAGGCCCTGTGGATGGTCATGATATAGGGGCTTTATTGGATGTTTTGGAAAAATCGGCCTCTCTTAATAAGCCCACTCTTATTCATGTGGTTACTAAAAAGGGCAAGGGCTATTTGCCTGCTGAGGAAAAACCCAATATTTTTCACGGTATAGGTAGCTTTGACCCGGATACGGGCGAAGCTAATTCAGTTAGCGGTACTTCTTATACTGCTTGTTTCAAAAAGGCCTTGTTGGAAGAAGCAGGCGAAAACGATAATATAGTAGCCATAACTGCGGCTATGGCGGATGGTACGGGGCTTAATGAATTTGCTAAAAAATACCCCAGCCGCTTTTATGATGTTGGTATTGCCGAACAGCACGCCATCACTTTTGCCGGTGCTATGGCAAGCCGTGGCTATAAGCCTGTGGTGGCTATTTATTCAACTTTTCTGCAAAGGGCTTATGACCAAATAATCCAGGATATTTGCCTTTCAAATTTGCCTGTGGTGCTTGCTATAGATCGTGCGGGCTTGGTAGGTGAAGATGGGCCTACCCACCATGGCCTATTTGATATGGCTTTTTTGCGTACTATGCCTAATATGACAGTTATGGTGCCCAGGGATGGAGAAATGCTTAAACGTATGACTAAATATGCTTTAAAACAGAATACCCCCATGGCTTTAAGGTATCCCAGAGGTAAAATCAAAGAGCCTATTTTGCCAACACCCAATATAATAAGGGGTAAAGGCCAAATTTTGCGTGAAGGCGAGGAAATAGGCATTTTGGCAGTGGGTACTTTTGTATATACAGCTTTGGAACTTGCGGATATTTTGGAAAGAGAACTGGGGCAAAAAGCAGGTGTTGCGGACTTATGTTTTGTAAAACCGCTTGATACTGAGCTTTTGTGCAAATGGGCCAAAGCATATAAACATATCATAATTTTGGAAGAAGGCGTGCAAAAAGGCGGTGTTGCTTCCGCTTGTTTGGAGGCTTGGCAGGAAATGAACCAATCGGTAAATGTTTTGAACTGTGGTTTTCCTGATGTCTTTATCGAACAAGGCACTATTGCCGAATTATATGAGGAATATGCCTTAACAGCACCGCAAATAGCAGCCGAAGCTTTGGCGCGCTGGTATAGATAAACAAATTTTCGGAGGTATTATGGCAAAAAAACGCTTGGACATAGTATTGGTGGAAAAAGGCTTTTTCCCCAGCAGGGAGCAGGCGCGTACCGCTATTATGTCCAAAGAGGTGGAAGTAAACAATAAAATAATAGATAAAGCGGGTACTCCTGTAGCGGATGATGCCAAGATAAGGATACTTGGGGAAAAGCTGCCCTTTGTGAGCCGCGGCGGCTATAAGCTGGATAAGGCCGTAAAAACTTTTGGGCTGGATCTTACAGGCCTTGTGATGATGGATGTGGGCGCTTCTACCGGTGGTTTTACAGACTGCGCTTTGCAAAACGGTGCCGCAAAAGTTTATGCGGTGGATGTTGGCTATGGCCAGTTGGCTTGGAATCTACGTAATGATGAAAGGGTAGTGGTTTTGGAAAAAACCAATGCCCGTTATTTGGATGCAAACCTTATCCCCGAAGCCTTGGATATGGTTACCATCGATGCTTCTTTTATTTCCCTAACCAAGCTTTTGCCTGCCATAGAACCCCTGCTTAAGGATAAGGGGCAGGTTATGGCATTGATAAAGCCTCAATTTGAAGCGGGCAGAGAAAAGGTTGGTAAAAAAGGTGTGGTACGTGATTTTGATGTTCACATAGAGGTCATAAAAAAGGTTGTTGATGCTGCTTCAGAGCTTGGCTTAAATATGGCCGGTATTACTTTTTCACCGATAACAGGGCCTGAAGGCAACATTGAATACTTACTTTGGCTAAAAAAGGGGAAAGATATTTTTTCTGCTGATTTTAAGGGACTGACAGAACAGGCAGCAAAGAATTTTGGCAGGTAAAACCGATCTTTAGTAAAACACTGCTTTTTTATACAAAAATAATGCATAAATTTATAAAAGCTCTTGACAAATCTTGAAAAAATGAATAATGTATAACTATACAATCAACGGCATAGTGTATTAACAGTATTATTTTCAATAAATTGTTAAGGAGAAACGGATGCAAGCTATTAAAGAGGCAATATGTATAATAAATTACAAAAAGCCGCAAGCCCCCATCTTGGCAATGCAAGCTGTTGATTTTCTTAGTGCCATGGGGGTGAATTTTAGTTTTCCTGCGGAAGGTATAGGTTATTCTGTGCATTCCTTAAGTGATTACGAGGAAGAACTTAAAAAAACCAAAGCTCAAATTGCCATTATTTTTGGCGGAGACGGTACGTTGATTAACACTTCACGGGTTTTGGCACCCCTTGGGATTCCCGTTTTGGGAGTTAATTTGGGGACTTTGGGTTTTTTAACGGGCGTGGAGCCTATGGCTATGAACGAAAGTTTGGCTTATCTTGCAACAGGTGATTATGTACTGGAAAGCAGGATGCTTTTGCAGGGTTCTTTATTAAGAAACAACTCTGTTATGGCTGAATTTAGTGCAATCAATGATATTGTGATCAATAACAGCGGTATTGCCCGTACTATAGCCTTGGATTGTTTGATAAATGGTGAACATTCCATTCCTTATGAAGGTGATGGTGTAGTGGTTGCAACTCCTACGGGTTCAACAGCCTATTCATTATCGGCTGGCGGCCCTATAGTACTGCCGCAGACGGAGGTCTTTTTGATAACCCCCATAGCGCCGCATAATCTTTATGCAAGGCCTATTGTTGCGTCTTCGGAAACTGAGATTAGAATTGTTTATCAAACCAGGGATATGAAAGGTTTAGTAACATATGATGGCCAGGGCAGGTATCAAATGGAGTCGGGAGATTCGGTAATTATAAGAAAAAGCAGCTATAATGCCCAATTTGTTTGGGTAGGGAATCAGAAGTTTTTAACTAATTTGCGTCGTAAAATGTGTAATGGTATAAAATAGTTTTTCTTTTTAGGGAGGAACATACATGAAAAACAGGCGACATCAGAAGATAAGGGAAATTATTGAAAACAAAAATATTGAAACTCAATTCCAACTTACCGATGAGTTGCGCAGCCACGGTTTTAATGTAACTCAGGCCACTATTTCAAGAGACATCAAGGAATTGGGGCTTATTAAAGTTGTTGCGGGCGAAAATACTTTTCGTTACAGCTTCCCTTCAGGCGTGGTAGTGGGAAACAACTTCGACAGAGCCAAAAGGATGTTTAGGGATAATGTACTGAAAGTAAGTTACAGCGAAAATTTAGTAGTTATAAAAACCCTGCCCGGTATTGCTTCGGGTGTTGCTTCCTGTGTAGATGGTTTAGGCTGGTCGGAGCTTATAGGTTCTGTTGCCGGTGATGATACGGTTTTTGTGTTGATAAGGGATAAAAAGGATGTACAGCCAGTTTCGGAAAGGCTGCAATCCTTGACCCAATAACAAAATAGCAAAAAGCAGGGCAGGGTCATTCCTGCCCTTTTTGAATAGGTAAGTTTTTAAAGAGGTGAATGAAATTGTTTACCGAGCTTTATGTGGAAAATTTGGCGCTTATAGAATCTGCCTCCTTAAGCTGGCAAAACGGCCTTAATGTACTTACCGGTGAAACAGGTGCCGGTAAATCCATGGTCATAGATGCAGTTTCCCTTTTGTTGGGCGGGCGTGCCAGCCAGGATTATATAAGAAGCGGTGCGGAAATCTGTTTGGTACAAGGCAGTTTTACAGGACCATGGGAAAAGGCCGTTATGGAAATTTTGAACAAAACGGGCTTGCAGGTAGGGGATGAGCTTATTTTGACGCGTGAGCTGCAAAAAAACGGCAAAAGTACTTGTCGTATCAATTTGCGGGCTGTGCCTTTAAGTGTGTTTAGGGAAATTGGACGCAGGCTCATCAATATCCATGGTCAAATGGAACATATGTCGCTTTTGGATCCGCTGAACCAACTGAATCTGCTGGATAGCTATGGTGGCAGTGAACATTTAGCTTTGGTAAATAAAGTAAGTACAGTTTATTCCAAATGGCAAAATGCCAAAAAAGCGCTTGCGGAACTGGAAAACAAGCTTAATGATATGGCGGTGCGCTATGATTTTTTAAATTTTCAAATTCAGGAAATAGATAATGCGGCCTTAAGAGTAGGCGAGGATGATGAGCTTTTTGTTGAAAGGAACCGCCTGCGCCATGCACAGGAAATAGTTGAGAACACGGCTTTAGCCTGGTCTTGTTTGAATGGCGGTAATAAGGCAGGAGCTCCTGCTGACAGCTTGGCCGAAGCTATGAATGCTTTGCGTAATTTAGCTAAATATGATGCCTCCGTGGAAACTATTTTGGGAAAAATAAGTGATGTTTACTATAATTTGGAAGATGTAACTGCGGAATTGCGCAATTATAAAGATAATATAACAGAAGACCCTGCTCGTTTGGAGGATGTTGAAAAAAGGCTTTATGAAATCAAGGATATTTGCCGTAAATATGGTGGCAGTATTGAAAATGCGCTGACACTTGCGGAAAAAAACCAAGAGGAACTGGCGCAGTGGTCTGATCAGGATGCATTTAAAGAAAAACTAACTGCGGAAGCGGTTAAAACCGAAGCGTCTTTTCGGGAACAGGCTGATATTTTAAGCGCCGCCAGGCAAAAAATAGCCCTTAAGCTGTCAGAAGCCATTACAGGCGAATTACATGAATTGCAAATGAAAAACAGTATTTTTGGAGTGGATATAAACCCTGCATCAGCCAGCCATTTGGGTAATGATGAAGTTGTTTTTATGTTTAACCCCAATCCGGGAGAAGGTTTTAAGCCTGTGGCAAAGATAGCCTCGGGTGGTGAAATGGCGCGGATAATGCTGGCTATAAAAGTTATTTTGGCTCGTTTGGATAATATCCCCACGCTGATTTTTGATGAAATAGACAGCGGCTTGGGCGGTATAGCTTTAGGCAGTGTTGCTCAAAAATTAGCGCAAATAGCCAAATACAGCCAAGCTGTTTGTGTAAGCCATGCACCTATAGTAGCAGCCTATGCGGATAATCATCTGCTTGTAAGCAAAGAAGTGATAAAAGGCAGGACCATAACTAAAGTGCAAGCCTTAAAGGGCGAAGAACGCATAAATGAAGTGGCCAGAATGCTTGCGGGAGCTTCGGTTAGCCAAACCACCAAGGCACAGGCGCAGGAGATGATAAATGCGGGCATTGGGCTTAAGTTATAGTTAAAACTTAAAAAAATTTTATAATAAAAATAGGTGTTGCAGAAAAAAACTGCTTAACTTGTCATTCTGAGCGTAAGCTAAGAAGTTTTTAAGATTCTTTACTGCGTTCAGAATGGCAGTTTTGATTTTTTTTTCTAAACCGCATAATACCATTGTTTTATTCTTATTTTCATTATTATCATGCTTAGCTTACGCTCAGGATGATTTTTTTATTTTTAAAAATCAAACAGTGGTAATATCCGTATTTTTTCCCTTGTTTTAAGCGGCATATTAAATTTCATTTTTGGTGATGTTAAAAAAGCAAGCTCTTATTTGTTGAAAAACAAAGCGTGCGAAAATTTTAAAAAGGGAAAGGAGGATGAGCCTTTGCCAAAAAGTAAATTAAATTTTTCCACAAAATTATTATTTGCCATTTTTGTATTTTTAATGATTTTTGCGGTAGGAGTATTTTCTGGAAATGATTTTATAACAGAGGAAGCTTGGGCTGCGGAAATTCAAAATACGGCAAATACAACTACCTTGCCCGAGGTCATAGTGGGAGGTCATTCAATAGGTATATTGTTGCAGACCGAGGGCGCAACTGTGGTAGGCTATGCTCCTGTGGTGGCTCCCGATGGCAAAAGCCTTTTCCCGGCCAAAGAAGCCGGTATTATGCCAGGAGATTTTATTTTAGAGGTAAATGACCAAAAAGTAAAAACAGATGAAGAAATTCAAAGCTTTATCAATCAGAATGGCAATAATGAAAATCCTATGAGCATCACTTTGAGCAGGGATGGTGCCGTGCAGAAGGTAAAAGTTCAGCCGATCTATTGCAACGATAGCCAAAGCTATCGCATAGGGTTATATATTCGTGATAATACCGCGGGTATAGGCACATTGACCTATTATGATCCTGAAAGCGGCACTTATGGTGCTTTGGGGCATGAAATCGCCGATATGAGGGAAAAAGCCAATGCAACAAATGAAAGCGGTAATATTGTAAGCGCGGATATTCAAAGTATTAACCGAGGCGAAAAGGGAACACCAGGTGAAAAAGTGGGTGTTTTTACTGATAATGCCTTAAAAGGTACAATTAAGTATAACAATGGCTTTGGAATATTCGGCAGCTTATCGACAAATTTAGACAATGAAATTTTCCCTGAACCTATTTCCATTGCAGGTATTGATGAAATAACCGAAGGTGCTGCGCAAATGCTTACAGTTGTAAACGGAAGCTGTATACAAGCATTTGATATCAATATAATAAAGGTTTTTAAGAATAATCTGCACACAAATAAAAACCTTATTATACAGGTAACCGATTCGGAACTGCTGGCTGCTGCCGGTGGTATAGTACAAGGAATGAGCGGTAGTCCTATTATTCAAAACAACCGTCTTGTGGGAGCGGTCACTCACGTTTTTGTGAATGACCCCACACGAGGTTATGGTTGTTTCGCAGTAGGCATGCTTAAAGCTGCTAAATCATAAGTAATGTCGTAATTTGTCGGATAAATGCCTAATAAAGTGGTATTTAGTTGGAAAAAATTGGCAGGATTGGAATTTTGAAATGTCGAACTCCTAGGCTAAGAAAAAGTTATACCGCCTTTGTTATATGAAATAAAACAGCAAAGTGTAAAATTAGCCATTATTTTTATTATAAGGAGGAGTTTTAATGACAGACAAAACTACAATTCTTTTAGCCGATGATATCCAAAGCTTTTGTCAAAGCTTCAAGGAATACTTTGAAATGCTTGATGATTATGAGCTTTGCGGGATCGCGCATGATGGAGAAGAAGCCCTTGCTTTATTGCAGACCACAGAACCCGACGTATTACTTTTGGATAATATCATGCCTAAGCGTGATGGCATAGGAGTGCTGGAAGCAATGGCAGACATGGATTTGCCAAAAAGACCATATACCATTATGTTAAGTGCTATTGGGGAATACAGTCTTACCAAAAGGTCTATGGAATTGGGTGCCAATTATTTTATGATGAAGCCGTTGGATTTCAGTATTTTAGTATCTCGCTTGAATCAACT
>DGYV01000067.1:19293-22049 GCA_002398485.1 Peptococcaceae bacterium UBA4997
GTATCTCGCTTGAATCAACTCACAAAAACCGGTGAAAAGCCTTCAACTGCTATGCCTGCAGTGCTTAAATCCAGAAATTTAGAGCTTGATGTTACTAAGGTTATACACCAAATGGGTGTGCCTGCCCATGTAAAAGGGTATCAATATTTAAGGGATGCAATTATTTTTGTGGTTGAGGAAGTAAACCTGATGGGCGCGGTTACCAAAGAACTTTATCCTCTTATAGCTGAAAAATATGATACCACAGCCAGCCGTGTTGAACGTGCCATTCGCCACGCCATAGAGCTTGCCTGGGATCGTGGTAATGTGGAAATGATGAACAAGTATTTTGGCTATACCGTTAATATGGATAAAGGCAAACCAACTAATTCCGAATTTATTGCTATGGTGTCCGATAAATTACGTCTTGGCGAGAAGGCAATTTAATTTAAGTTTTTAAAATCAAATTAAAAATAAAATCAAATTAAAATCGAATTAAAACCAAAAAGGAACCGTTTTAAACGGTTCCTTTTTATTTTTTGGAGTTGGTTTTTGTAATTTTTATTAAAGCATAAATTGTTTTTTTCAGCATAATTATCATTAAAGAAAAGAGGTGGCAAGGTGTTTGGGGGTATGCTGAAAGGAAAACTGAACTCATTGTCCATAAAAAGTATGAAGGTTGCCCTGGGTGTTTTGGTATCCGCCTTTTTAGTTGGGTTGGTTTCACCTTTTTATTTAACCAATGCAAGTTATAGTGCGGTTTTAGAAATCGTAAACAATATATTTGCCGCGTTACCGAATTTAGAAGTTAACAGTGCTGCCGAAACTAAAGCGGCACTTTGTGCAAACAGTGTGCTTTTGTTGATTTGGTATGTGGCGGGGATGTCTTTGATAGGGGTAGTTTTAGCATATATTTTGCTGGCTTTACGAAGTTTTGTGTTGGGCTTTTGTTTAAGCATACTTATTATGGGTGATGCTGCCTATGGCATTGTATTGAGCCTTTTAGCAATTTTACCACAGCATTTGCTGCTTTTGCCCATTTTTTTGTTTGCTTGTGTTTTTTCAGCAAAATTTAGCTATGAGCTTATTTGCGGTAATGTGGACTTAAAGAACAGTTTATTTATTTATAGCATGATCTTTGTTGTTTTATGGTTTTTTGCAGTATTGGCAGCTTGTTTTCAGGGTTATATTTCACCAAAGCTTTTGGCTATGTTTTTTGGGTTTTTGGCATAGGGTTTCAGAATAAGGAGGGGTAAAATGATTTTTTTAGCACTTACCAAACCAAAAAAAAAATTAGGCATAATATTTAAACTTTTGCTCTTAGCTTTATTTTTGGGTGTAGTAGTGCCTTATACTTATGTTTCTTTGGCCGAGGCAGGGGCGATGGAAAGCTATATGCAAACTTTGATTGAAACAGAAAGCTCTCCCGGAGAACCGATAAGGGTGGATGGTGATGTTTTAGAGCCTGTACCTATACAAACGGTTTGGTATCAGGTGCGTAATTTGTTAACAGGGGAAGAGTTAATTACCGATTTTCCTGTAAATACTACTTATTTACCCTAGACTTTTAATAAAAAGAGAAAAAGGATTTTGACATATTTTGTGGAATTTCTAAGTGTCTTGTATAAAGGCACTTATTTTTTTAGTGTTGTTGTGGAAAAATTCTGATATATTTTAGGTGTTGGTATGAAAAACGACTTTCCTTCTGAAGTAAAGCTTGGTGAAATTGAAGAATATGTTAAAAGTTTTTTGGTTTACCTAAGTGTAGAAAAAGGGCTGGCTGAAAATACTATTTGGGGATATGGTTTTGATTTACGTAATTTTGCCGTTTTTACTCGAAACCAAAATATCAAAAGTATTCAGGATATAGATAGCGAAACCTTAAGCTCTTATCTTGCCTTTTTGTATAACGAGGGCAAGGCTTCTTCAACATTGGCAAGGCAAATGTCTGCCTTAAAGGGATTTTTTAATTATGCTGCCAAAGAGGGCTATATAAAGATAAACCCTGCCCGCAATTTGGAAAGTCCAAAGCAGGCTCAGCTTCTCCCTAAGGTACTTACGGAAGCGGAGGTGGAGCGTCTTTTGGCGGCTCCCGATTGCACTTCTGCTATAGGGCAAAGGGATAAAGCAATGCTGGAGCTTTTATATGCAACGGGCATGCGTGTTTCTGAGCTGATCTCCCTAGATGAAAAGGATCTCGATACAAAGGCCGGAGCCATTACCTGCGGCAGTTCTGCCAGAAAGCGAAACATTCCCATCACTCCTTCTGCAATGCAGCACCTGGAAAATTATCTGAATCATGCCAGAAGTCAGCTGGTTCAAAACGACGGGGAACCGGCGCTGTTTGTCAATGTCCACGGGAGACGAATGACCCGGCAGGGATTCTGGAAAATCGTCAAGCATTACAAGGAAACAGCACAGANNCTGGAGCTTTTATATGCAACGGGTTTAAGGGTAAGTGAGCTGGTGAATTTGGATGTGGCAGATGTGAACAGAGATGTGGGCTTTGTGCGCTGTATGGGTAAAGGCAGCAAGGAAAGGATAGTTCCTGTGGGTAAAAAGGCGCTGGAGGCTTTGGAGCTTTACCTGAACCGCGGCAGAAGGCAGATTTTGAAAGAACGCCGTTCAACAGTGCTGTTTGTTAATTGGCGCGGTAACCGTATAACCAGGCAAGGTTTTTGGAAGATACTAAAAGCTTACGGAGAGCAGGCAAAGCTCACTTTAGCTTTGAAACCGCATATCTTAAGGCATTCTGTAGCCACTCATTTGTTGGAAAA
>DGYV01000067.1:22388-22817 GCA_002398485.1 Peptococcaceae bacterium UBA4997
AGAAATGCCCGATGCCAAAGTATATGGTGATTGCGGCAGCAACACCATCTGCAACATAGCAGATTCTGTAGGCGGGCTTAAGTTGCCCCATTTACAGGCAATGGGGCTGGGCAATATAGCGTCTGTAAAAGGAGTAGCACCTGTTAGCAATGCTACAGCCGCTTACGGTAAAATGGCCGAAAAGTCGCAGGGCAAGGATACTACAACAGGGCATTGGGAAATGGCCGGCACTCCCATTTTAACAGCCTTGCCTACTTATCCTCATGGCTTTCCCGCTGAAGTTACAGAACCTTTCCAAAAAGCCATAGGCAGGAAGATACTGGGCAATACCGTAGCTTCGGGAACGGCTATTATTGAAAAATTAGGAGCCGAGCATATGCAAACGGGTTATCCTATAGTATATACTTCAGCAGACAGCGTATTTCAAAT
>DGYV01000067.1:22970-27325 GCA_002398485.1 Peptococcaceae bacterium UBA4997
GCAGACAGCGTATTTCAAATAGCGGCTCATGAGGAAGTTATAACACTTGAGGAACTATATGATATGTGCCTTAAGGCCAGGAATATACTTACAGGCAAACATGCGGTAGCTAGAGTTATAGCCAGGCCTTTTACAGGCAAAGCGGGGGATTTCCGCCGTACGGCAAACCGCAGGGATTTTTCGCTTTTGCCTCCTAAAGGACATTTGATGTCCATGGTTGAAAAAGCGGGGTTGCCCAGTGTAAGTGTAGGCAAAATCCATGATATTTTTGCTGAAAACGGGGTAACGGACAGCTTTCCCACCAAAAATAACGCAGATGGTATCAATAAACTTTTGCAAGCTATGGCAAAATACGATAAAGGCCTGATTTGGGCAAATTTGGTGGATTTTGATATGGTTTACGGGCACCGTAACGATGTACAAGGCTATGGTAAGGCTTTGGAGGAATTTGATGCTTTGCTTCCCCAAATCCTTGCACAATTGCATGAAAATGATATACTGTTTATAACCGCGGATCACGGGGCAGACCCCACAACCGAAAGTACGGATCACTCCAGGGAATATGTGCCGCTATTGGTGTATGGCAAAAAGGTACATCCTGTAGATTTGGGTTTAAGGCAAACCTTTGCCGATGTAGGTGCTACTGTGGCGGACTATTTGCAGGTAACCTTTCCGCCTACAGGTACTTCAATGCTGAAATCAATTAAATAATTTGTATAGGAGGTTTTACTATGACAAGAGGAAAAGAAGATAGGATTTTATTGGTAACTAAGGCTATTCAGGAACACATTCCGCATAAACCTGATATGCTGCTTATTTTAGGTTCGGGGCTTGGTGGTTTAGTGGAAAGCCTTAGGGAGCCTGTTTCCATACCTTATAAAAATTTGCCCGATTTCCCTATCACAACTGTGGAAGGGCATGAAGGCCAGTTGGTAGGCGGTTATTTGGGCAATAAATATGTTATTGCCATGCGTGGGCGTTTTCATTATTATGAGGGCTATAAAATGGAGGAACTTGTATTCCCTATTCAAGCTATTCGCCGTTTGGGTGCTGAAACCCTTATCGTTACCAATGCCGCGGGTATTGTGAACAGGGATTATAAGCCAGGAGAGCTTATGCTTATAGAAGATCATATCAATATGACGGGTCGTAATCCCTTAAGAGGGCCTAACGATGATGAATTCGGACCCCGTTTCCCGGATATGACTGAAGCGTATGACCGTGAATTGCGAATGCTTGCCAAAAAATGCGCTGTGGAACAAGGGATTTTGCTTCATGCGGGCATTTATGTGGGTACTCCTGGGCCAAGTTATGAAACCCCTGCGGAAATCCGTATGATTCGCTATTTGGGTGGTGATGCCGTAGGTATGTCAACCGTGCCTGAAGTGATTGTTGCCAATCATTGCGGTATGAGGGTGCTGGGTATTTCCTGCCTTACCAATTATGGTGCTGGTATGCGTGAAGAACGCCTTAACCATGAGGATTCTATGGCTGTGTCAGCAAAAAGCGGTACTAACTTTACCAGGCTTTTATTAGCTATTGTTGAAAAGTCGGAAAAACAAAAGAAGGAAGCCAAAGCTAAAGCCAAAAAGGCATCCCAACAGCAATAGTTTCAGGCGGGAGCTCTCCCGCCTCTTTTTTAAAGAAAAGCGGAGGTATAAGGTTCATGAATATGTATGATATTATTGCCAAAAAGCGGGATGGCAATAAATTGAGTTTTAATGAATTTGAATTCTGGCTAAAAGGTTATGTAGAAGGTTCTATTCCTGATTATCAATCAGCTGCTATGCTAATGGCTGTATTTTTAAATGGTTTGGATGAGGATGAAACCAACTGGCTTACTTCTGTAATTGTGGATTCGGGAGAGTGTATTTATTTAAACAGCATAAACGGCATTAAGGTGGACAAACACAGCAGCGGCGGTGTGGGTGATAAAACAACTTTGTTGGTGGCACCTATAGCAGCGGCCGCGGATTTAAAATTTGCCAAAATGTCCGGCCGCGGTTTGGGGCATACGGGCGGTACTTTGGATAAGCTGGAAGCTATTCCGGGTTTTGAAGTGGAAATGAGTGTGACCGATTTTCGTAGGCAGGTTAAAAAAGATGGTATAGCGGTGATTAGCCAAAGTGAAAACATAGTACCTGCTGATAAAAAGCTTTATGCTTTGCGCGATGTTACGGCAACGGTAAATTCCATTCCCTTGATAGCCGCCAGTATAATGGCGAAAAAATTGGCTACAGGGGCCGATATAATAGTTTTGGATGTTAAATATGGCAGCGGCGCTTTTATTAAAACTCCTGAGGATGCCATAAAACTTGCTGAAACTATGGTGAAAATAGGCTTAAACAACGGTAAAAAGGTGTCTGCTTTAATAAGCTCCATGGAAGCACCTTTGGGCTATGCGGTAGGCAACAGCCTGGAAGTTGACGAAGTAGTAGAAGCTTTGCGTGGTGAAGGTCCTGACGATCTTTTGGAATTATCTACTGCTTTGGCGGGGGAGCTCATATATATGTCCAAGGTAAAAACCGAACGCAAGGCAGCAGTGCTTTGTGCAAAAAAGCTTTTGGATAACGGCTCTGCTTGGAAAAAGTTGTTGGCTTTGGTAAAGGCACAGGGCGGCAGTATTAATGCCATAAAGGATAATAAGCTTACCCATGCCAATTATGTGGTTAAAATGGCTTCCTTGGAAAGCGGCTATATAGAAAGTATAAATGCTTTGGCTATAGGCCGCGCCGCGCGTGATTTGGGTGCGGGAAGGCTAAAAAAAGAAGATAGTATAAACCCTAATGTGGGTATTGTTTTTCACTATAAAGTAGGGGATGTAATAAATAAAGGAGATTGTTTGGCCACCCTGTATGCTGATGATGTAATGGGAGCAACTCAGGTTGGCGGTGATGTACTTGCAGCAGTAAAAATAATGCCCGAGCCTGTGGAAATACCTGATCTTATTTACGGTATTGTGGATGAGCAAGGCTTTACCCCTTGGCTAAAAGTATTATAGCCTGTACTTTTGCCTAGTTAACAACAGTTTAAAAACCGTGCCAAAGCTGCTTTTTGAAGCGACTGTAGGCACGGTTTTTATTTGGGCATAAATAAAGCTCTTGTATCATATATTTCTTGTAGCATATATTGAAAAAGACCTTTAATATACAAGGAGGGGTAAAAATGAAATTATCGCAGCTGTGGGCTGTAGTTATTTTAATTATGTTTAGCCTTGTTGCGTTTTCGGCTTCAGCCTTAGCTGCAGAAGTTCCCGAAATCAGCGGCGAAGCCTTTGTGTTGATGGATGCCGCAAGCGGTAATATTCTAGCGGAGAGTAACAGCACGCAAAAATGGTATCCTGCCAGTACTACTAAAATAATGACCTTGGTATTGGCGCTGGAGGGTTTGGCGGATGGTAGCTTAAGCCTTGAGGATACAGTTGTAACAAGCTTTTATGCCGCTTCTATGGGTGGTTCCCAGGTGTACTTATATGATGGAGAAACCAGAAGCCTGCATGAGATGCTGATAGCTGTTGCTGTAGGTTCGGGTAATGATGCCAGTGTGGCTGTAGCCGAGCATATAGCAGGCTCCAATGAGGCTTTTGTGGAAATGATGAATCAAAAAGCCAAAGAGCTGGGAATGAAAAATACTAATTTTACCAATTGCCATGGCCTGCACGACCCTAACCATTATACAACCGCTGCTGATATGGCAAAGCTTGGCTTATATGCTATAACAGTACCTAAAATGCTGGATTATACCTCGATTTATGAATATGATTTTAGGCCAGATCCCAAGCCTTTGAAATTATGGAGCACTAACCGTCTTTTGAAATGGTATGATGGTGTGGACGGCTTGAAAACAGGCACTACAAGCGAGGCCAAACGTAATTTGGTTTGTACAGCTGAAAGAGATTCTTTAAGGCTTATAACGGTTGTTATGGGTGTTGGTGAAGCAAATGGCCATTTTACACAAACCATGAAGCTTTTGAATTATGGTTTCAATGAATACAGTTTTAAATCTTTTTATAAAGCAAATGAGATGATTTGCTCGGTTCCTGTAAATAAAGGAGAAACAGATGAAGTGGAAGCTATTGCCGAAAAGCAGGTTGGGGTTACAATAAAGAAAAACAATAAGGCTGAAATAACCACAACCTTGAATTTTAATACTCCCCTTAATGCTCCTATAACTAAAGGTGATATTCTTGGTATGGTTCAGGTAAAAGAGGGAGAAAAGGTTTTAGCGGAAGTGGATTTGCTGGCAAATGCGGATGTTGCCAAAATCTCCTTAATTGGTCAATGGCGTGAAATTTTGGTTGCAACTATGTCTGCAGTTTAATAATAATAAAAATAATAGTAATAGTAATAGTAATA
>DGYV01000067.1:27512-30692 GCA_002398485.1 Peptococcaceae bacterium UBA4997
TAGTAATAGTAATAGTAATAGTATTGTATAAATTAAAATTCTGTTTTATGAGGCTGCCTTAAATAGGCAGCCTTTTTAATGTTTTTCGACATTCTTAGTGGTTTTTCATCGCAGGAAGCAAGCCTTGGGTTGTAGAAAGCTAGCACACAGTTTAAAGACAAAGACGTAAATAAGGTATTAAATAAAGGCAAGGAGTGGTGCAAATGCAGTACCGGTTCAAAAAAGAAGGCGGTATTCTTTATGTGCAAACGGAAGGAGAAATCGATATGTCTATGTGTGATGAATGGAGAGATGCCATAGATAATGAGCTTGGGCGTTCCGGCTTAAGAAATATAGTATTTGATGTAACAAGCGTAAGCTTTATCGATAGCTCGGGCCTAGGGGTCATTTTAGGGCGTTATCGCAAGCTTTTAGCGCGTGGCGGTAAGGTTGCTGTAAAAGGCGCAAATGAGCAGGTTTATAAAATTTTGCTTTTGTCGGGCCTGGCAAAAATTATGGAAGTAAGCCCTGCGTGCAAGCAGGCTGTAAACAGGGTAGGGGGGATATTATAATGGCTAAACTGATCAATCGTGTGGAAAGCAGGTTTTTTAGTATTGCGGAAAATGTGGCATTGTCTAGGGTAATGGTGGCTGCCGTAGCTGCTCCGCTGGATTTATTGCTGAGCCAACTGGATGAAATAAAAGTGGCGGTTTCGGAAGCCGTATCCAACGCTATTATCCATGGCTATGAGGGAAGAGCGGATGAATTGGTGGGGCTTGCTATAGAACATTGGGAGGATAGGCTTACAATCAGGATCAAGGATAATGGCGTAGGTATTCAAAACATAGCGGAAGCAATGGAACCAAACTTTTCCTCCTGTGGGGATCGTATGGGTTTAGGCTTTGCTTTTATGAATTCTTTTATGGATAAACTAGAGGTTTTTTCCGAAATCGGCAAGGGTACTGAAGTTATACTTACCAAAATGCTGCAAGAGGAAACTACTGAATCAAATAAAGGTTAGGTGGCTTATGGGACAAAAAACATTCATGTCCCATTTACCGCCCCTAAAAGATGATGAGCTGCGGGAATTAATAAAAAAGGCGCAGGCCGGTGATGAGGTGGCTAAACAAAAAGCCAAGGATAAAATAGTGTGTTCTAACCTGCTCCTGGTATATTCTTTGGTGCAGCGCTTTAACGGACGCGGTTACGATTGGGACGATTTAGTTCAAATAGGTATCATAGGGCTTTTAAAAGCCATTGAAAATTTTGATTTAAGCTATAAAAATTGTTTTTCTACCTATGCTGTACCTTTGATAATCGGTGAGATAAGGCGCAGTTTAAGGGATGACAGCCCTATTCATGTAAGCCGTTCCTTAAAGGATTTGAATTATCAAGCTCATTTGGCACAGGAGGAATTCAGGAAAAAACATGATAAGGATCCTTCCGTAAAAAAACTTGCGGAAATACTGCAAGTAAAAACGGAGGAGCTGACCATGGCTTTAGAAGCAGGGCAAAGGCCTGCTTCATTGCAAAGCCCTCTTAAAGGTGATGACAGCCAGAAGCTTTGTTTGGGTGATACAGTGGTGGCTAAAGACGGAGAGGATATATGGCTGGAAAGCTTACAGCTTAGAGAAGGCTTGGCTAATTTGCCTGAAAGGCTAAAATATATAATGGCCTGCCGCTTTTTTAAAGAAGAAAGCCAAAGTGAGGTAGCAGCTAAACTTGGTATTTCGCAGGTACAGGTATGTCGTTTGGAAAAACAGGCTATAATGCTGTTAAAGAAATATATGATCTCTTAACAGGTGTTCTCGCAACGCCTGTTTTTTTTTGCCTTTTATTAACATTTATGATAAAATACACAGGAAGGGGGAAGCTAGAATAAAGAGGTGTTGGGATGAAAAAGCTGATTAAACTTTTGTTCAGCAGAGTTTTTATGGCATCTATTCTGATTTTGCTCCAAGCCGCTATTTTAATTATAGCTATTTGGAGATTATCTGATAAATTTACTTATTTTTACGCAGCCTTTATTTTCTTAAGTTTATTTGTTATATTTGTGATAATCAACCGCAGGATCAATTCGGCTTATAAGCTGGTATGGTCTATTACCATTCTGGTTTTGCCTGTTTTCGGCGGTTTGTTTTATTTATTGTTCGGCGGTAACCGTATGGGCAGGAAAATGCGTAAAAAAATGCAGGCCATATACAACAACACTAAACCTTACTTAAAATCGGATCCTGCTTTGCTGGAGGAGCTTTATTTAATAGATAAACAAGGTGCTAAGCAGGCAAGTTATCTTATAAATTGCGCGCATTATCCACTTTGCAAAAATACTGAAACCAAATACCTGCCTATGGGTGAGGATAAATTCATAGCCTTGATACAGGAGCTGGAGCAAGCTAAACACTTTGTTTTTTTGGAGTATTTTATTATTGAACCCGGTATTATGTGGGATAGGATTTTGGAGATACTTAAAACTAAAGTTACACAGGGTGTGGAGGTGCGTTTGATTTATGATGACGCGGGCTGTTTGCAGACTCTGCCTCGTAAATACTATAGGACTTTAGAAAAATACGGTATCAAAGCTGTTGCTTTTAACCCTTTCAGGCCTTCTCTTACCGTAAGGCATAATAGCCGTGATCACCGTAAAATAGCGGTAATAGATGGCTGGGTTGGCTTTACGGGCGGCATTAATTTGGCGGATGAATATATCAATAAAAAAGTCAAATACGGGCATTGGAAGGATTCCTCCATCATGCTTAAAGGGCAGGGTGTTTGGAATTTAACCATGATATTCTTGCAAACTTGGTATATTTACCGCCCCAAAGACGCTAAAGAGGATAAGGGCAGGTTCCGTCCGCATCATTATGCGCCTGAACAAGTTTATGAGGATGGCTATGTACTTCCCTTCGGCGACAGCCCACTGGATGATGAAATTGTGGCCGAATATGCTTATTTGAATTTGATAAACAAGGCTACACAGTATGTTTATATTACAACACCTTATTTGGTAATAGATGATGAGCTTTTGACTGCACTTTGTGTTGCTGCTAAAGGCGGTACGGATGTTAGGATTATTACACCGCATATCCCCGATAAATGGTATGTTCATACCCTTACCCGTGCTTCTTATTACCATCTCATTGATGCAGGTGTAAAAATTTATGAGTATACCCCCGGCTTTATTCATTCCAAAACCTTTGT
>DGYV01000067.1:31043-31794 GCA_002398485.1 Peptococcaceae bacterium UBA4997
CCAAAATATAAGCTGGCGTCGCCGTTGGCTTAATGCCATTTTGCGTTTGTTTGCGCCTTTGATGTAAATGTAAAAGTATAATAAATTAGCTTGAACCGCATAATAAAACAAGGGTGGTTCAAGTGCGAAAAAAACGAGTTATAGTTGTAACAGATGGAGATAAAACAGCCGCCGCCGCCGTAAGGCAGGCGGCTGTTGATTTGGACGGTACTTTTGTTGAAACAAGTATCGGTATACCTACTTCAAAGGACAAGAGTGCTATATTTGCCGAAATAGCTAAAGCAGAAAAAGAACCTGTTTTAGTGCTGGCGGATGATAAGGGCTGGCAATGTGAGGGCAGTGGTGAGGGCTTGATTAGGCAAATTATGTTTCATCCTGTTATACAACTCATTGGTATTGTGGCAGTGGCCTCTGATACGGTAAACGGTGAGATTTTGCATATAACTAATTCTATAGATAATGAAGGCAATATAGTAGCTAAAGCGGTAGATAAAAACGGCAAAACCAAAACCGATAGTTTTTTGGTTGGGGATACACTTGGTGTGATTTGCGGCCAAAAACAGTTATTGGTGCTGGGCATGGGCGACCCGGGTAAAATGTGCGGCAGTGATGAACCCAAAAACGGTTCACCGATTACTGCCAAAGCAATAGCCTATATCTGGGAAAAAGCCAAAAAATATTATAATTATTAGCTATTGTTTTTCGCATAATTATTTGATATAATTACCGAAAGCAATGAGCGGCAACCGTT
>DGYV01000067.1:31964-39415 GCA_002398485.1 Peptococcaceae bacterium UBA4997
AAAGCAATGAGCGGCAACCGTTTATGAGAGAGTTGTCGGCATGCTTAAAACATTAGATGAGGTGAGTTGAGATGAGTAAATTTCCCAGAGACAATACTATTACATTAACAGCAAATGAAAGACCAACGGCCTGGTATAATGTGGTGGCAGATATGCCTACCAAACCGGAGCCGTCTCTGAATGCCGCAAATCTTCAGGAATTGACAGGGCCCGATTTGGAAGCTATCTTCCCCAAAGTGCTGATTGCACAGGAAGTAAGCTTGGAACGGTACATTGAAATTCCCGATGAAGTGCAGGCATTTTATGATTTATACAGGGCAACACCTTTAGTGCGCTGCTATCGTTTGGAAAAATATTTGGATACCCCTGCTAAAATTTATTATAAATATGAGGGTGCTAATCCCGGCGGCAGCCATAAGCTAAATACTGCGGTTGCCCAGGTATATTATAATAAACAGGAAGGCGTAAAACGTTTGACGACCGAAACAGGAGCGGGCCAGTGGGGCTGTGCAGTTTCCATGGCGGCTAATTATTTCGGTTTGGAAATGCAGGTATATATGGTTAAGGTAAGCTATAACCAAAAACCTTATCGCAGGCACTTTATGGAGCTTTATAACGGCAAGGTTTGTGCAAGCCCCAGCCCCTATACACAAGCAGGGCGTAATGTTCTTGCGGCAGACCCCAACTGCAAAGGCAGTTTGGGCATAGCTATCAGTGAGGCGGTTGAGGATGCCCTGCAAAGGGAGGATACCAAATATTCTTTAGGCAGTGTTTTGAACCATGTTTCTCTGCATCAAACCATAATTGGACAGGAAGCCAAAACCCAAATTCAAAAAGCGGATGATTACCCGGATATAGTTATAGGCTGTGCGGGTGGCGGCAGCAACCTTTCAGGTATTGCTTTTCCATTTGTGCAGGATAAAGTGAACGGTAAAAAAGTGGATATTTTGGCAGTAGAGCCGACTGCCTGCCCAACCCTTACCAAAGGTAAATTCGCTTATGATTACGGTGATACCGCCAAGATGGCTCCCGTATGCAAAATGTATACCTTGGGTCATGATTTTATTCCTTCGGGTATTCATGCCGGCGGTTTAAGGTACCATGGTATGTCGCCTTTGATCAGCCAATTGCGTAACGATGGTTTGATAGATGCAGTAGCTTATAACCAGAACCAAGTTTTTGATGCAGCTAAGCTTTTTGCTCAAACTGAATTTATTTTGCCTGCACCCGAAAGCTCTCATGCCATCAAAGCTGCTATAGATGAAGCCCTTAAAGCCAAGGAAGCAGGGGAAGCAAAAACTATACTTTTTTGCTTAAGCGGCCACGGCTTTTTTGATATGCAGGCTTATGCCAGCTATATGGCGGGCGATTTGCAGGATATTGAATTCGACCCCAAAAATTTCGGGCACCTGCCTGAAATAAAATAACTTAAAAATCCTCTTGTTTGTGTTGAAACAGCTGCTCAAATTAGTTTTTAAATAATAAACATAAGTGTCATTCTGAACGCAGTTAAGGATCTTTATTATAATCCTTCGCTAATGCTCAGGATGACATTTTGTTTATATCAGCCGCTTTAAGCAGCCCTTTTTTATGTTTGTAAAGCACAAATAAATTTGATATAATATATAATTAGATGTTTTATATGGTTTTATAAAGAAAAGAGGTCATAGATTGAGTGGTTTAAATATTAATATACAAGCATTGCTTTACAGTATTCCTGCGGTTTTACTGGCGCTTACTTTCCATGAATTTAGCCATGGCTTGGTGGCTTCCTGGCTGGGGGATGATACGCCGCGCCTTCAGGGCAGGCTTTCTTTAAACCCTTTGCGCCATTTGGACCCAATAGGTACTTTAATGCTTATTTTCACGCGTTTTGGCTGGGCCAAGCCCGTAATGGTGAATCCTTTGCGTTTTCGGGGCAATATCAAAGTGGGCATGATGCTGGTTGCGTTGGCGGGCCCGCTTTCCAACTTGTTTTTGGCGCTTATCACTGTTATTTTATCCAATTTGATGGGCACGGGCGTTTTACCGTATAATCCATATTTTGCAGAATTTTTTTACCAGCTTTTTTGGATAAACATATTTTTAGCTGCCTTCAATATAATTCCCTTGCCGCCTTTGGACGGTTCCAAAGTGTTGGCTATGTTATTACCAGATAAATATGCCGAAAAGGTTTACAGCATGGGGCAGTACAGTATACTTATTTTAGTAGCCCTTTCCTTAACAGGGATCATGAGCATGATCATAAACCCTATAGCAACTGCTTTTGCTACAGGTATAATGATTATTTCAGGTATTGTATAATTATTTTATATATTAATATTAAGGAGTGTTAGTGTTGGAAAAAAAGGGAACTATTTTAAGCTGTATGAGGCCAACAGGACGCCTGCATTTGGGGCATTACAGCGTATTGGAAAACTGGGTGGCTTTGCAGGAAAAATATCAATGCTATTATGCAGTAGCAGATTGGCATGCTTTGACCACAGCTTTTGAAGACCCCCGTCATATTAAAGAAAATAGGATAGAAATGACCCTGGATTGGCTTGCCGCAGGTTTAGACCCTGAAAAAGCCGCTATTTTTGTGCAGTCCGCCATCAAGGAACATGCGGAGCTGCATTTGCTTTTTTCTATGATGGCTCCTCTTTCCTGGCTGGAGCGTGTGCCTACCTATAAGGAGCAAATCAAGCAGTTTAATGCCGCTGGACAGGATATTGCCACCTATGGTTTTTTGGGTTACCCTCTTTTGATGGCAGCGGATATTTTGATTTACCGCGCCAATGCAGTGCCAGTTGGGGAAGATCAACTGCCGCATTTGGAATTTTGCCGTGAAATAGCCCGTCGTTTCAATCATCTATATAAAACAGAAGTGTTTCCCGAAACCAAAGAGATTTTGGCTAAAGTAAAGCTTTTGCCCGGTATCGATAACCGTAAAATGAGCAAAAGCTATCATAATGATATTGCCATAGCTGCTTCAACTGAGGAAATCAGGGACAAAGTAAAGCAAATGATCACTGATCCCGCCCGCATCAAAAAGGATGACCTTGGCCACCCCGAGGTTTGCACGGTTTACACCTATCATAATTTTTATAATAAAAAAGAGGCTCCCGAAATCTGTGCTTCCTGCAAGGCTGGCACTATTGGTTGTGTAGCCTGTAAAAAACGTTTGACGGAAAAACTTGATGCTTTTATGGAGCCGTTAAGGGAACGCCGAGCTCATTTTGCTGCCAAGCCCGAAATCATTACCGATGTTTTGGCCAATGGTAATGATAAAGCCCGTGCCGCTGCGCGGGCAACTATGGAGTTGGTGCGTAAGGCCATGGGGATTTAATAAAATTGCTGATTTTCACAACGGCTAAGAGGTGCTTATGAATTATCAAATTCAGATCGAGCAGTTTGAGGGGCCTTTTGACCTGCTTTTGCACTTAATCGAAAAAAATGAAGTTGATATTTATGATATTCCCATTGCGGAAATCACAGGCCAGTACCTTGTCTATATCCAACAAATGGAAAAGTTGGACTTGGATGTGGCCAGTGAGTTTTTGGTGATGGCAGCAACCCTTATTTCCATCAAGGCCAAAATGCTTTTGCCCACACCGCCTCCCGAAGAGGTGGAGGAAGAATATATCGACCCGCGCCTGCAATTGGTGCAGGATTTATTGGAATATAAGAAAATCAAAGAGGCCGCTCAAATGCTGGACGTTTTTTATAAGGAGAGGCAGCTTTGTTTTGAAAGGCCGAATGAAGAAGGTATTTATGCACAATATTTCAGTGATGTGAACCCGCTGGACGGCAAAACACTGGCTGATTTATCTGAGGCTTTCCGGGAAGTTTGGATAAAAGTAAAAGATAAAGAAGTTATCCGCGCTATCTCCAGGGAGGAAGTCAGCCTGGCGGAAATGATGTCGGATATAATCGAAAAAGTAAAAGAAAATCCCAAAGGGCTTGATTTTACAGCTCTTTTTGAAAAAGATTATACCAAAAACAGGGTAATAGTCAGGTTTTTATCACTTTTGGAGTTGGTAAAAATATCTGCTGTAAAAGTACAGCAGAATGATGCCTACGGAAGAATCTATGTTTTCCTGTGGAATTTGGAAAACTATCAAGCTGATAACTATTAAGGGGGTAGTGAGATTGACGGTTTTGTTCGCGGAAGAGCTGAAACAGCTTATCGAATGTTTGCTTTTTGTATCTTATGAACCCTTAAGCGAAAAAAAACTGGCTGAGCTTACGGAAACCGATATTGCTTCCATAAGGAGCCTTTTGAAAGAACTGGAAAAAGAATATGCTTCTTGCGGTTTTAGGCTTTGTGCCATAGCGGGGGGCTGGCAGTTTTTAACACAGGAAAAATTTGCGGCGGATATTGAAAAGCTGTATCGGCCGCGTACCCAACAGCTTTCCAAAGCGGCTTTGGAAACGCTGGCTATCATTGCCTACAGGCAGCCTATAACCCGTGGTGAAATAGAACGTATACGCCAGGTAAATGCGGATGCCGTGGTTAGCAAGCTGTTGGAGAAAAAACTAGTGCGTGAGGTAGGCCGCAGGGAAACCCCCGGCAGGCCTGTGCTTTACGGAACTACCAGGGATTTTTTAGGTTTTTTCGGTATCAATAACTTGGATGACCTGCCTTCCATGGAAGGTTTTGTGGCAGGTATGGATGCTGAGGATGAAAGAGCGCTTTTTGGCAATGAAAAAGCTGCCGATGTTCAGAGCCTTTAATAAGGTGTTGCACTGAAACTAAGATGGTGCTAGAATAAAAATATCAGAAATTTTTAATTTATATTATTTTGTAATAATTTTTGTTTTTAATATATAAAAAGAGGTGTTTTAGCATGCTGGATATTAAAGTAACCCCAAACCCTAACCCCAAAGCCAAGCCTGATCAGCATAATTTAGGTTTTGGTAAGCATTTTACCGACCATATGTTTATTATGGATTATACCGAAGGCATTGGCTGGCATGATGCGCGTATTGTTCCTTTTGGTCCTATTCCAATGGACCCGGCTACCATGGTTTTGCATTATGCGCAAGAGACCTTTGAAGGCTTGAAAGCATACAGGACCAAGGAAGGCAAAGTTTTATTGTTCAGGCCTGAAATGAATGCAAAAAGGATGAATGCTTCCAATCAACGCCTTTGCATGCCCGAGATCCCCGTAGAGGATTTTGTGGATGCGGTAAAGGCATTGGTAAAATATGAAGATAGCTGGATCCCAACCTTGCCCGAAACTTCTTTGTATATCCGTCCTTTCGTGTTCGCAACCGAAGCTGGTGTTGGTGTACACCCTGCCAACAGTTATAAATTCATCATTATTACTACACCTGTAGGTGCTTACTATCCCGAAGGTGTGAACCCCATAAAAATTTATGTTGAAGATGAATATGTACGTGCTGTTCCGGGTGGTACCGGCTTTACCAAATGCGGCGGTAACTATGCGGCCAGCATCCGTTCCCAAAAAAATGCTGCCGATATGGGCTATACCCAAGTACTTTGGCTGGATGGCAGGGAACGCAAATACATAGAAGAAGTTGGCACTATGAACGTTATGTTTAAAATGAATGGTGAAATCTATACCGCTCCTTTGGATGAAGGCAGTATTCTGCCTGGTGTTACCCGTGATTCTATCATCCATTTACTTAAGGATTGGGGCTATAAAGTAAATGAGCGTAAATATTCTATAGACGAGGTTTGCGAAGTGGCTGATAACGGTAAATTGGAAGAAGTTTTTGGCACCGGTACGGCTGCGGTTATTTCACCTGTAGGTGAGTTGAATTATAAAGGCAAAATTATGCGTATAAACGACTTTAAAACAGGTGAATTGACTCAAAAGCTTTATGATGCCTTAACCGCTATTCAATGGGGCAACGCTCCTGATAAATTCAGCTGGACAATGGAAGTAAAATAAGTTATTCTTTAATAATTTTATTGAACCGCCATATTTTATTATGGCGGTTTATGTTTGAGAAAAAACAAATGTTTTTTGAAGATAAGGCATATTTGCCACTTGTCCGCATATATAAAAAATATACGCGGGAGGTGAAAATATGGTGTATCGCGCAGAATACAACAGAGTGGCGGTTTATGATTACGCTTGCAGGTGGTGGAATGATCGCAATTTAAATTTTCCCAATTTTTCCGATGACTGCACAGGCTTTGTCAGCCAATGTTTACTGGCGGGCGGTATTCCCATGCATTATACGGGCAATGTGGAAAGCGGTTGGTGGTTCAGGCGTACGCAAGCCTATGAAAGTTGGAGTTACAGTTGGTCTGTAGCGCATTCCCTGCGCTGGTATTTGTCTTCGCGGGATGCTGTGGATTTTGCTCATGTAATGGATGAGCCATATGATTTAATGATAGGTGATTTGATTTTTTATGATTGGAACGGTGATGGTGTTTGGCAACATTCGGCCGTTGTGGTAGGGCATGACCCTGAAGGAGAGCCATTGGTGGCGGCGCACAGTGTTAATAGCTTTAACCGTAATTGGCGCTATGAAACTTCACAAAGCTGGTCGGTAAATACCCAATATGTATTTTTTCATATTTTTGATTAAACTAAAAAGAATCCTGTTTAAGCAGGATTCTTTTTTTTAGCCCCGAATTTTATATTTAAGTAATAATATGTAAATTATTGGTAACAATAATGCCAGCTTGGGAAAAGAGGTGGCTTTATGGGTTGGCTGATTGCTCTTATTATAATCCTGTTGGTTTTAGTATACCCTTTAAGGATAAGAATAGAGGCTTCCTGCCACAATATGCTTAAGGCTTCTTTATACTGGCAGCCCTTACCTTTTTTGAAGAAAAGGCCTAAAGTGAAAATATATAGGTTTGAAGCTAAGAATCCTTTGGCGGCAAGCGCGAAAAATACCGTTAAAGAAGATGAGGAAGCCACAAAAACTGCAGAAAAAACAAAAATAAAAGAAACTAGCAAAAAAACTGCGGTCAAGAAACAACAAAAAACCAAAAAGACAAAAAAAGAGTTTGATTGGAAAGCATTTGCCAAACACTTCCCCTGGAAAAAGGTAATGGACAAGTGCTTAAAAACGGGCAGTTTGGAAGAATTAAAGCTGCACCTTGTGCTTATAGGCAACCCGTTTTACGCCTGTTTGGGCGGCGGTTTTTTATGGATGAAGCTGGGCTGGCTTTTGGGTGTTTTAAGTACAAAGCTTAAGCATTTTCCCGCTAAGCCTAATATAAACATTGTGTGGCGGGAAAAAGATTTTGAAGCGGAAGTTGACTTGTTATTTATGGTACGTTTTGGAAGTGGTATAGTTTTAGGTATTTACTTGCTTTATATCATATTAAAAGAAAGGAAGCGGTGCAAAAATGAAGGGCGACAAAGCAATAGAAGGTTTGTTGAGTACGGCAATGGAAAGCCTGCGCAAAATGGTGGATGTTAATACAGTAGTAGGAGATATGCTTACAACTCCTGATGGTACAAGCATTATCCCTATTTCTA
>DGYV01000023.1 GCA_002398485.1 Peptococcaceae bacterium UBA4997
TCGCCCTTCATGCGGCCACGGTGTTGGCGACGATACTTTACTCTTTTAGGAATTAACATTTATTCGCCCTCCTCCGTGCTCTGCTTTCTGTTCCTGCGGGAGCGCTGTTCAGCAGCTTCCTTTGCCAAGGGTAGATTTTTTTCCGGCAATACTTCACCTTTATATATCCATACTTTTACACCAATTTTACCATAAGTGGTATTGGCTTCAGCAAAAGCATAGTCAATATCTGCTCTTAAAGTATGCAGGGGTACTTTACCATCGGATGTCCATTCAGTACGGGCAATTTCAGCGCCGCCCAAACGGCCGGAACACATAATTTTAATACCTTCAGCGCCCATACGCATGGTGCGTGTCATAGTTTGCTTCATGGCTCTGCGGAAAGCTATACGTTTTTCCAAAGAAGTCGCTACGCTTTCAGCAACCAATTGAGCATCCAATTCAGGCCTTTTAACTTCAGTAATATTAATATTAACCTTTTTGCCTGTCATTTTTTCCAAAATCTGACGCAGATTTTCAACTTCCTGACCACCACGGCCTATAACGATACCGGGTTTAGCAGTAAAAATATTTACTTTAACTCTGCTGGCTGCGCGTTCAATTTCAACCTTAGAAACGCCGGCTAAAAATAATTTTTCTTTAATAAATTGACGAATTTTATGGTCTTCCAAAAGATATGCGGAAAATTCCTTGTCTGCATACCAACGGGAATCCCAGTCTTTAATTACGCCAATACGTAACCCTTTAGGATTAACCTTTTGTCCCACCGCTTAATCCTCCTCTCTTTCAGCAACAACCACAGTAATATGGCTGGTGCGATGTAACATTCTGTCGGCACGACCCATAGCACGGGGCTTAAAACGTTTCAGGGAAGGACCCTGATCCACATATGCCTCTTTTACTATAAGCTTGGTTTTATCCATTTCAAAATTGTTTTCAGCATTTGCTACAGCTGAATGTAAAACCTTAAAAATAGGATCTGCAGCTTTATTGGGTGTAAACCGGAGAATGGCTTCTGCTTTAGCTACATCTTTATCCCTGATTAGATCGATTACTTGGCGAGCTTTTCTGGGAGATACGCGAACATATTTCGCTACTGCTTTTGCCTTCACTATTAATTACCCCCTCTCGGTAAAGAGTAAACTCTATTCAACTACTTCAGAGCGGAAGATTTCTCGGTGTGAGAACCATGACCCCTGAAGAGACGGGTGCTGACAAATTCACCCAGTTTATGACCTACCATATCTTCAGTAACATAAACAGGAACATGTTTCCTGCCATCATGAATGGCAATGGTATGTCCTACCATTTGCGGAAAGATAGTAGAACGGCGAGACCAGCTTTTGATAACTTTTTTATCCCCGGCCTCGTTCATGGCTTCGATCTTTTTCAGGAACTTTTCTTCACAGTAAGGTCCTTTTTTTAATGATCTACCCATTGATTTGCCTCCTTCCCAAAGTACTAAGCTATACGCTTATTTGATCGCCTACTTAGTACGACGGTGAATAATATACTTATTGGATTGTTTTTTAGTGTTACGGGTTTTTACACCCAAGGCAGGTTTGCCCCAAGGAGTAACAGGGTTACGACCAACAGGGGAACGGCCTTCACCACCACCATGTGGGTGGTCATTGGGGTTCATAACAACACCGCGGTTAGCGGGACAAATACCCAGCCAGCGGTTGCGGCCTGCTTTACCAATGGTAATATTTTCCTGATCAATATTCCCAACCTGGCCAATAGTAGCTTTGCAGCTAACAAGAACTTGCCTCATTTCACCGGAAGGTAAACGCAGTGTAGCATTCTTTTCAGTTTTAGCCATAAGCTGAACCGAAGAACCGGCGGAACGAGCAAGTTGACCACCGCAGCCAGGCCTCATTTCCACATTGTGTACAAAAGTACCTATAGGAATATTAGCAAGCGGCAACGCATTACCAACTTGAATATCAACATTGGGGCCGGAAACTAACATATCCCCAACCTTGATGCCCAACGGAGCCAAGATATATCTTTTTTCACCATCTACATAATTAAGAAGTGCTATATTGGCGGTACGATTGGGGTCATATTCAACAGTTGCTACTTTTGCAGGAACATTGTCCTTATCACGTTTGAAATCGATCAAACGATACATCCTTTTATGACCGCCGCCGCGATGGCGTAAAGTCATTTTGCCTTGATTATTGCGGCCACCGCTTTTTGTAAGCGGAAGCAACAAGGAACGCTCAGGAGTAGAGGTGGTGATCTCTTCAAAGGTAGATACCGTCATACCCCGGCGACCCGGCGATGTGGGTTTGTAAATTTTTATACCCATTACCAACTACCTCCTTTGCTTTATAAATCAGCGAATACCTGAATTTTATTACCCTCTTTTAAAGTAACAATGGCTCTTTTTGTATCAGGGCGCTTACCTACATATCTGCCCATTCTCTTAACCTTGCCTTTTAATACGCGGGTAGTAACATTAACAACTTCAACCTTAAATGCTTCCTCAACGGCGTGCTTGATTTCAATTTTATTGGCATCTTTAGCTACTATGAAAGAGTATTTATTGTCTTCCATGAGCATTACCGATTTTTCAGAAACTGTAGGCTTGATCAATACATCATAAGGATTACGCATTTGCCAGCACCTCCTCAAGCCTTGCTACTGCATCTTTGGTGATTATTACCTTTTTATGATTCAACACATGATAAGTGTTTACACCTTCAGATGAAACAGGCATTATACCTACAATATTACGGGCAGATTTAACAACATTTTCTTTATTACCTGCAAATACAATCATTGCGTTATCTGCTTCAAATTTAGCCAGCACCGCAATCATATCTTTGGTTTTGGGAGCCGCGAAATCAATATCATCCAAAACTATCAAATTACCGTTTTGGAATTTATCGCTCAGGGCAGAAGCCAAAGCAATACGGCGCTGTTTCCTGGGCATTGCAATGGAATGAGATCTTGGTGTAGGCCCAAAAGCCACACCGCCGCCACGCCATACAGGATTCCTGCTTGAACCTACGCGGGCATGACCCGTACCTTTTTGACGCCAAGGTTTTTTACCGCCGCCGGAAACCATACCGCGGCTTTTAACAGCATGTGTGCCATGGCGCAAAGACGCCAAGTAAAGCACAACAGCCTGATGCATTAATCCTTCATTTATAGGACGATTAAATACTGCATCATTCAATTCCATTTGAGAAATTTCTTTACCGTCCACATTATAAACTGCTACGTTAGTCATTGTTGCCCTCCTTTCTGCCGATATTATTTACCAGCTTTAACGGCGGACTTAACAACCACCAAACCGCGTTTCGGTCCAGGAACTGCGCCCTTGACCAAAATCATATTACGGTCAACGTCCACCCTTACTATTTCCAGATTTTGTACAGTTACTTTTTCGCCGCCCAGACGACCGGGAGATTTTTTGCCCTTGAATATACGGGCAGGACCTTTGGCACCTGCAGAAGCAGGGCGACGATGGTTTTTAGAACCATGCCCCATAGGCCCGCGCTGAAAGTTCCATCTTTTAATGGTGCCGGCAAAGCCTTTACCTTTGGAAGTACCTTCAACATCGATTTTTTCACCGGCAGCAAAAATATCCGCCTTGATTTCCTGGCCGGGCTGATATTCAGCCGCATCGGAAACCCTCATTTCTCTTAAGTACCTTAATGCAGGAACGCCGCTTTTAGCAAAGTGGCCTGCAACAGGCTTACTAGGTTTCTTGGCTGCGCCATAACCTATCTGTACCGCCTCATAACCATCCGTAGCTGCGGTTTTTACTTGGGATACCAAGCAGGGACCTGCTTCAATAACCGTAACGGGAATAATTTTGCCGTCTTCGGCGAAAATCTGTGTCATTCCCAATTTTTTACCAAGTAATAATTTGGGCATAATTACACCTCCAAACACTCAAAAATTCGAGTTACCGCCATGCCCCGACAGCATTGCTCGATAAGAATTCGCTCAATACACGCGCCCTGGCGTTTCTTTAAGCAAACCTAACAGATTAATTTTACTACAATTTAATTTCGATGTCAACACCGGCAGGAAGATCCAATCTCATTAAAGCGTCTACAGTTTTAGGAGTAGCGTCTAAAATATCGATTAATCTTTTGTGAGTCCGCATTTCAAACTGCTCACGAGAATCCTTGTTAACGTGAGGAGAACGCAAAATAGTATAAATATTTTTCTCTGTAGGAAGAGGAATAGGACCAGAAACATTTGCACCTGTTCTCTTAGCTGTGTCTACAATTTTGGCAGAAGATTGATCAAGCAATCTATGATCAAATGCCTTCAGACGAATACGGATTTTTTCTTTACCCATGTTTATAACCTCCTTTGCGCCCGCATTTTTTACGGACATTCTCAGCGGAAAAACCACTCTAGGCATCGGGTCCAATGCCTGAGCACAACCTCCCGCTTCATCGCAGTCCAAATAAAACAGTTGGGGCCGCTTTAGGCAACCCCGCCTGTTTTATA
>DGYV01000033.1:0-5963 GCA_002398485.1 Peptococcaceae bacterium UBA4997
AGAAAGCCCTTTCGTTATGAATATGAAATCATTACAGGTACCGGGCAAATAAGGCAGGTGTTTGAGCTGGGCCAGGGTGTGTATGATGAAAACGGTAAGGTAGAGGCGCTGGAGGGAATAATTATAGATATAACCATGCAAAAACAGCGTGAAACGCAAATCAAATTTCTTAATGAGCATGACTTTTTAACAGGTTTGTATAACCGCCGCTTCTGGGAGCAGGAAAAAGCTCGCTTAGATAATGAAGAATGCCTGCCCCTTTCAATAATCGTTGGAGACATTAACGGGGTAAAGCTGGTCAACGACGCCTTTGGTTATGCCGAAGGAGACGACATGATAAAGGAAGCCGCCAAAATTATGCAAAGCTGCTGCCGCGAAGGGGATATCTTGGCCAGAATGGGCGGTGATGAATTTGCTGTTTTATTACCGCGAACTGATAAGGAAACAGCCTATGTAATATTATGCCAAATCAAACAGGAATGTAATAAGTACAACAAAAAGGCATTCAATAAAGTTTACAGCCTTAATATATCGCTTGGTTATGCAACCAGGGAAAATATTAGCCAAACCATGCTCAGCATTGAAAAAGAGGCGGAAGATTTCATGTATACGCGCAAGCTTTTGAACCGCAAAAGCTCACATAGTTCTATTTTGGCTTCAATTATGGCAACCATGTATGCCAAGAGCCAGGAAACAGAGGAACATGCCAAAAGGCTTGCCGTTATGTCTAAAATCATCGGTAAAAGGCTTGGGCTTTCCCAAAGGGAATTGGACGAGCTGAAGCTTTTTGCTATGCTGCATGATATAGGGAAAATAGGCATTGATGACAGGATACTAAACAAACAGGACAGGCTTAATGATGAAGAAAAGGAAGATATGAAGAAGCACCCTGAAATAGGCTATAGGATAGCCATGGCTTCCCTTGAGCTTGAAGCCATAGCAGAATATATACTTTCCCACCATGAAAGGTGGGACGGCAAAGGTTATCCACGGGGGCTTAAGAATAAAGAAATACCCCTGCTTTCACGCATACTGTCTGTTGTGGATGCTTATGATGCTATGACAGAGGATAGGATATACCGAAAAGCCTTAAGCAAGCAAGCTGCCATAAAGGAAATAAAAAATAATGCCGGTACTCAGTTTGATCCGCAAATAGTAAATATATTTATAGAAATCATATGATTTCTATTTATGGTTTGCGAAGAAGCATTGAAGGAGAATGTGTATGAGAAAACTTTTAATTTTAGTGTTGTTTGTTTTAGCTTTTGCGGCAAGCACTATATTTCCTATCAATACCGCTTTAGCTGAAGTAACGCCTGACTTTTCCAAACGGCTGGGTGAGCATGAAGCAATAATGTTTTTGCTTGAACCGCAAACCGGTGAAATTTTGTATGCCAATGGTGCGGCTGTAGAATTTTACGGCTTTGAGAAGGCAGAGCTTGAAGCCATGAAAATAACTCAAATCAATACACTTAGTCCTGAAGAAATTGCCAAGGAAATGCGGGAAGCGGCGGAGAAAAAACGTAATTATTTTGTTTTCGAGCACAGGCTTGCCAATGGCGAAATCCGCACAGTGGAAAGTTTTCCCTACCCTGTGGTTTATCAAAATAAAACAGCCCTTTTTACGGTAGTACATGATGTTACGGAAAAAGGCTTATTGGAAAAAAAAGATAAAAATTTGGTCAATGCCATATTGATTGGCGGAGGCGTGTTGATAATAGTTTTAGTTCTGTTGCTTTTATTGATTTTACGAAACCGCCGCAAGCTCAAAGAAAGGCATGAGGAAATAGAAAACTTAAATACTTTGCGTAAAACTTTTATCGATGCTGATGAAAGCTTGACATATCTTAAAGATGAAAATTTAAAATATCTCTTTGTAAATAAAGCACTTGAAGATTTTTACGGTGTATCTGCCGAGCAAATATTAGGGCATGAGGATTATGATTTCAATAATAAAGACCTTGCGGAAAAAATCAAGCAATCAGATTCGGAAGTATTAAAGCAAGGCAGGCTTTTGGTGGATGGGATAGCATGGAATAACAGATACTACAAAACTACCAAATTCCCTGTTAAACTTGTGAACGGGAAATTTGGTGTTGGCGCATACATAGATGATGTAACAGAAGAACACAATCTTGACAAAAAACGTAAAAAAGTATTGTTCAGAAACAGGCTTTTGGTGGATGTTTTGAACCGAACTTTCCAAAGTGAGGAGGAACAATTGGATTATATACTCAACCATTCACTCAAGCTTACGGAAAGTAAGTTTGGCTATATTTATTTGTATGATGAGGATAAGCAGGAATTCACGCTCAATTCCTGGTCCGGTGAGGTAATGAAGGCATGTACTGTAAGGGATAAGCGGATCAATTATGAATTGGCAAAAACGGGTATATGGGGTGAAGTGGTTCGGCAAAGGAAGCCTATTATAGTAAATGACTTTGCTGCTTTCCATTCTCTAAAAAAGGGTTACCCCGAAGGCCATGTATTGCTAAGCAAATATATGTCCATTCCAGTAATAATAGATGGTAAAATAGTTGCCGCAGTTGGTTTAGCCAATAAAGAACAGGATTATGATAATACGGATGTATATGAAACAACTGTTTTGATGGCAGGTGTATGGAATGCCGTTAAAAGAAGGGAAGCCCTGGAAAGTTTATGCTATGAACGCAATAAATATCGTCAAACCCTAATTTCCATTGGAGATGGCGTAATGGTTGTAGATGACAGGGGCAATATTGAAATTTTGAATAATGTTGCCGAAAGGCTTACGGGCTGGAGCTTAGAGGAAGCCCACGGCTTGCCTTACAAAGAAGTTTTTGTGCTTTCGCATGAAGATCCCGAATGTACTATAAATGACCCAATTGAGGATGTTTTCAGAACCGATACAGTGCAGGAGCTGGGCAACCATGCCCTGCTTACTTCAAGGGACGGCAGTAACTATCATTTGGAAGACAGTGCGGCTCCCATTAAGGATAGTTCTGGCACTACAATGGGTGTTGTCTTGGTTTTCAGGGATGTAACGGATAAAAAAGAGCAAAGAAAAAGAATAGAATATTTAAGCTTCCATGATTCCTTAACAGGCCTTTACAACAGAAGGTTTTTTGAGGATCAAATGCTGCGTTTGAATAATGAAAACAGCTTGCCCATTTCCATTATTATGGGAGACGTGAACGGCTTAAAGCTTACCAATGATGTATTCGGCCATAACTATGGAGATATGCTTTTGGAAAGGCTGGCGGAGGTAATGCAAAAAGTTTGTCGCAAGCAGGATGTGATAGCCCGCTGGGGCGGTGACGAATTTGTGATACTGCTGCCTAAAACAGGCCGTAAGGAAACGGAAAGGATCATGGCCAAAATCAAAACCGAATTTGCCAAAGAGCATATCAAGGCGCTTGAGGGCAGTGTTTCCATGGGATGTGATACCAAAGAGGAGCCAAATACCGAAATCATGCAGATACTGGCAACCGCTGAAGAAAGGATGTATGCCGCAAAATCACTTGAACGCTATGCAATAAAAAGCAATGTTATCAAGGCTATCCTTAATAAATTGCATGAGAACAGCGAAAGAGAAAAAAATCATTCCGCAAGGGTAAGCGAATTGGCGCAAGCTTTGGGCAAAGCTTTGGATTTATCGGAGACTGAGATATATAAGCTCAAGGAAGCGGGCTTAATGCACGATATTGGTAAAATAGTTTTGGAACCCAAACTCTTGAACGGTAATCAGCCTTTAAGCAAATCGGAAAGAAACGAAGTAAAAAGGCACTCTATTGTAGGGTATAGAATACTTAATTCCTTTGATGACACCATAGATCTGGCGGAAGTTGTATTGGCTCACCATGAAAGGTGGGATGGTACGGGTTATCCCAAAGGCTTGAAAGGAGAAGAGATACCTGAACTGGCCAGGATCATTACCCTTGCTGAAAGCTATGACCGCATGACGGATGCTTCAAATAACGCCAAGGCCAAAAGTAAGGCAGAAGCTATTTGTGCCATCAGGGAAAATGCCGGCAAACAGTTTGACCCGCAAATGGCTCAGCTTTTTATCAAAATGCTGGAAGCGGAAAACAGTTAAATTCATAAAAGACGTTTTAGGCATACCGGCAGTATCTTATTTTTACTTATTAAAAAGCCAAATGATCCTTTAGGGGAGCTTTTGGCTTTTACCTGTTAAACAGTAATATTTGCTTAATTTTAAAGGTTTGAGGCCGATATTTAAAATACGGTAATAAATCATAAAAGGGGTGAAAAGTGTATGATAAGTGAAGTAAAGGCAAACCAACCGCTTAAGCTAATACAAAATATCAAGGCCAAACAGCAAATCCAAAGCGCTAAAGGCGCAGAGGTGCAAAACGGTAAAACCGATAGCATTGAAATAAGTAAGGCGGGCTCCGATGCGACGCCTGTTTCCAAAAGCACCGTTTATGAAAATGTTAAAAACGGTAAGGTGGATCATTCTTATATGGAAAAAATCAAGGCGGAAACGGAACAGGCAAACCAAAATCTGCGCAGTTTGGTGGAAAAGCTGCTTCTGAAACAGGGGAAAATTTCAGGTGTTAAAGCTGCCGAAAGTGAAACCTTTGCACTTGCGGACGCTGATAGTGTTGCTAAGGCTCGGGAAGCCATTTCCGAAGATGGTGAATTCGGCGTTAAAGCGGTAAGCGAAAGGATATTCAATTTTGCGGTTGCTCTTTCAGGCGGCGATACCTCTAAGCTTGAGGAATTAAAGGCTTCTATCGATAAAGGCTTTGCCGAGGCCGAAAAAGCTTTTGGTGGTGCCCTGCCCAATATTTGCAATCAAACCTATGATGCTATAATGACTAAGCTGGATAACTGGGCAAAGGCTGAAAGCCAAGCTTAGGCGGGGGAACTTAAGGTTGTTAAAAATATTTTTAAATGAGCTGTTTTAAACTAAGGAAAAGCGGTTGTGCTTGAAGAACCATCCAATACGATGTTTGTTATTCCCTGCTTTAGCAAAGGATATCTTAAGATTCGCTAACGCTGTTAAGAATTGCTTCCGTAAAGGGGACGTATCGTTTAAGCACAACTGCTTTTATTTTGTCCTGTTTTTAACAGGTTTTTTAATTTTAAAAAATTTTTCAAACCAATAGGCTATAATGGCAAACATTAAAGTAATGGCAAAATATCCAGACATTATCTCAATGGTATTTAACAGGCTGGGTTCATAGCCTTTTCCTTTGCCTTGCCCCTTATGCAGACCTTTGCCTGTACTATCCCCCTTCCCGTTCCCTTTGCCTGATTCACCACTTATTTCCTTTGCCTTTTCTGTACCGCCTTGGTTTGCGGATTGTTCAAAAGTTGGGCCGCTTGGAGCGGATATGTAGGAAACAGTAAAAGGGGCTAGCAAAAATTTTGTAAAATTGCTGTTTATTGTGCTGTAGCCTCCGAAAAACAAAATAGCTGTAATGCACAAGGCAGTTAAGGGTTTTTGCAGAATTTTGGGGATGCGGATAACTTTTTTGAAGATATTTTTAATGAAGCCCCAGTGCAGGCCCAGGTGGATACCAACCAAAATCAAGGCCAAGGCGGAAGCAAATAGGTGCGCGACTCTCCAAATGATATTATCGGAAGAAATACTGGTCAAAATAGTTTCAGAAATAAAAATGCCGCTTACAGCCACAAAAGTTAGGGAAAGCAATAAAAGCAGGTCTATGCTATATTGTAACCGTGCTTTTACAGTGAGTTTTTTAGTGAAGATTTTTTGGCTTATCTTAACTATCCATTTGAAATTCAAGCCTTTGTGTATCAAAAAAAGGCCGCAAAGAACAAGGCCGCCTATTTCATGGAAAGTAAGGTTGATGACATTTTTTTTATACATTAATACCAATAAAAGCGTCATGATGATATCCAAAATGATTTTGATGAATTTTTTAGTTTTCATACTTTAACTCCCTTGAGGTTTATGCTTACAGGTTTAGCTTAACCAAGGCTTGTGATAAATG
>DGYV01000033.1:6125-10178 GCA_002398485.1 Peptococcaceae bacterium UBA4997
AAGGCTTGTGATAAATGGGTGATAACAAAAAGAGCAAATTGTGTAATATTTAAACCGCCCGAGTTAGAATACCACTAAAAGTTAAACCTGTAGAAATTTTATTAATAATAAGATTAATTTTTGCAAAAATCAGTAAAATCCTTTAAGCGGGGGTAATTTTGGTAAATAGAAATAAAAAAATTGGCTGGAAAACCAAGGTGGTTTTTTGAAATAGCCTCTTTACCTGTGCTTTTATTATAAAACAAATTACAAATTATTATAAAAAATTTTTAATAAATATCTTTAAATTTAAAATTTTCTTGACGGTAAGAACTTTTTTTGGTAAAATATAAAACATCTTGAAGTTCAAGGTAATTTTTGAAAGGGTGAACCTGTCGTTGAGTAATGAATATAACAGAATAAATAATTTTTTGGTAGGTGTATTCAACGAAGTTCTGAAAACCGAGGAAGCAAGCCTGAAAACCAAGGAATTCAAAAATCTTTCAGTTCGGGAAATGCATGTGATCGAAGCTGTATGCGAAGCAGAAAAAACCAATACCAATACGGCTTCCAATATTGCGGCGGCTCAAAGAGTTACTTCGGGAACTTTGGCAACGGCAATCAATACCCTGGAAAAGAAGGGTTATGTAAAAAGGATACAGGATGAGCAAGATAAACGGGTGGTAAGGATTTTTGCCACGGATAAAGGCAAAGCGGCCAACCAAATGCACGCTGATTTTCATCACCAAATGGTTTCTGCAATCATGTCGGCCATGAGTGAGGAAGAACTGGCAGTATTTGTAAAGGGTTTGGCTTCCGTACACGACTTTTTTAAGGGTAGGCAGGCTTAAAGCAAGCTATTTTTATTTTTATAAACATTTTTATTTCAAACTGCCAATTATTTAAAGTTTAACGGGCAAACACAAAAAGGGCGTTTAGGCAAAACTATTATGTTTTTCAAACCTACAACTGCGAACGGCGCCATTAAAAGCTTAAAAAAATAGGATACTTTTTGTGTTTTGAACGTTTTGCGGGTATGTTGTTATTCGGGTAAGAATCGGCTTTCGGTTTATGGAGCTGATGTTTTGTGGTATTTTTACATAAGAACTTTAAGGCTGCCGTGGGTAAAGCGGTAGTCATTTATATGCTGAACCCTTATTAAAAACCCTTGTCTGCAAGATAAAAAATAAAATACAGGACTGCAAGCCGTGGCAAAAAAACAGCTAATGCCATGGTTTAATACAGTGCGGCCCAAATACGAAAGGGTGATGAAAAATTCAATGAGTTTCCAAATTATAGGAACGGGAAGCGCTTACCCTGTCTGCATCAAAACCAATGATGAGCTATCCCAACTGGTGGATACTACCGATGAATGGATAAGCTCCAGAACAGGTATTAAAAGCAGGCATATTTCCACTACCGAATCCTTGTCCGAGCTTGCGGTAACTGCCGCAAAGCAGGCACTTGAGGATGCAAATGTTAAGTCGGAGGAGCTTAGCCTTATTATTTGCGCAACTATTCAAGGAGATTATGTTACGCCTTCTTTGGCTTGTGTGGTACAAAAGGAAATAGGCGCTAAATGCCCCGCTTTTGATGTAAATGCCGCTTGCTCGGGCTTTATTTACGGGCTGGATATAGCTTTAGGCTATTATGAACGTAAAAAAGCCGATAAGGTGCTTATTATAGCAGCGGAAACTATGTCCAAACACGTTAACTGGAAGGATAGGGCTACCTGTGTGCTGTTTGGCGACGGCGCGGGCGCAGTGGTTTTATCGGCTGGCGATGGCTTGGTTGCCATTAAAACCACAGCCAGCGGTGCTACAGATATTTTGACTATACCTGGGCGTACGGGCAATAATCCGTTTAGCGAGCCCAAAGCCATTGATGATTATTTGTACATGAATGGGCCCGAAGTTTTTAAATTTGCCGTTACCTCCATGTGCAGGGATTTGAAAGATGTGATAGCGGCGGCAGGTTTAACGGAAACGGAAATAGATATGGTGCTGCCGCACCAGGCTAATCTTAAAATCATCGAAGGAGCCATGAACCGTTTGAAAATACCTGAGGAAAAATACTACGGCAATATAGAGCACAGCGGTAACATTTCTGCCGCAAGCATTCCTATTTTGTTGGATGAACTGAATAAAGCGGGGCTTATCAAAAAAGGCTTTAAGCTGGCTTTATCCTCTTTTGGCGGTGGCCTAACTTCGGCTGCCTGCGTTATTAAATGGAACAAAGAAGCAGTACAAAAGTAAATCAGCCTCAGGCCTTAAAGCCGGTTTGGCTATATAAAAAAACTAAAAACCCAAATTTGAGAGGAGTAAATAAAAATGACAGTATTAAATAAAGTAGCAGAAATTTTAGCTGACCATACCGATGTAGCAGTAGAGGAAATCACCATGGAAACCAACTTTGAAAAACTTGGTTTGGATTCCTTGGATATGGTCGACTTGGTTATGCAAATGGAAGAAGAATTTGATGTTAAAATAGCTATAAATCAGCAGTTGGCTCAAGTAAGTGATTTAGTCAAGCTTATAGAAGGCTTGCAAAACTAGAGGTAAAGCCATGATCAGAACACCGTTTTCAGAACTGCTTGGCCTGGAATATCCCATAATCCAGGGCGGTATGGCTTGGATAGCCGATGCCTCCTTGGCTGCCGCTGTTGCCAACGGCGGGGGTTTAGGGCTTATTGCCGCCATGAATGCAGATGCCGAATGGCTGCGCAGAGAGATCCGCAAGGCCAAACAGCTTACCGAAAACCCCTTTGGTGTCAATATTATGCTGATGAGCCCTTATGCGGATGAGGTTGCCAAGGTGGTTTGTGAGGAAGGCGTAAAAGTAGTTACCACAGGTGCGGGCGACCCTGCCAAATATATGGAAGAGTGGCATAAAGCAGGCATAAAAGTTTTGCCTGTGGTTGCCTCCACTGCTATGGCAAAAAGGGCAGCCAAAAACGGTGCCGCCGCTATAATAGCGGAAGGCGGTGAATCGGGTGGCCATGTGGGCGAGCTTACCACTATGACATTAGTGCCGCAAGTATGTGATGTGGTGGATATACCCGTAATAGCCGCAGGCGGTATTGCGGATGGCAGAGGCATTGCCGCTGCTTTTATGCTGGGCGCTGCAGGCGTGCAGCTTGGCACCCGTTTTTTGGTGGCCGAGGAATGTAATGTTCATCGAGTTTATAAAGAAAAAATTCTTAAAGCTAAGGATATAGATACCATAACCACGGGCAAAAGGTTGGGGCACCCTGTAAGGTCTTTGAAAAATCAGTTTGCTCGTGAATTTTTCAAAAAAGAATATGACAGTTCAGTAACTAACGAAGAACTGGAAGCCTTTGCTTCAGGTGCTTTGCGTTTGGCGGCAATAGAAGGAAATGCGGAACGTGGTTGTTTTTTGGCAGGGCAAATAGCAGCTCTTATTAAAAAAGAACAGCCTGCGTCTGAAATCATTCAAGAAATATTTGCCGAAGCGGAGTTGGTTTTGAAGGGAGCCTGTAAATGGGTAAAATAGCTTTTGTTTTTTCAGGGCAGGGCGCTCAGTACACTGGTATGGGCAAACAGCTTTATGATACGGAAAAAGCCGCCAAAACAGTTTTTGATACGGCGGATTCCATTTGCCCCGGTACTTTGCAAATGTGTTTTGAAGGTACTAAGGAGGAGCTTTCTATTACCGTAAATACACAGCCATGCCTTTTTTGTGTCGATTTGGTAGCAGCTTTATGCTTAAAGGAGCATGGCATAATGCCTGAGGCTTTGGCGGGTTTTTCCCTTGGTGAAATAGCGGCGCTCACTTTTTGTGATGTCTTTACTTTAGAAGATGGCTTTGCTTTTGTTTGCAAAAGAGCCCAATTCATGCATGAGGAGACCTTAAAAACCAACAGCACTATGGTTGCTGTATTGAAAATGCCCAATGATAAACTGGAAGAGCTTTGTAAAGAGTTCGAAGGGGTTTTCCCCGTAAATTATAATGGGCCTGGGCAAACCGTGGTAGCGCTGGCTGCTTCCTTGAAAGAAGGCTTTTGCGAAGCGGTGCGGGCAAATGGCGGCAGAGCTATGCCACTGCCCGTAAGCG
>DGYV01000033.1:10361-15218 GCA_002398485.1 Peptococcaceae bacterium UBA4997
ACCCGTAAGCGCGGCTTTCCATTCCCCATATTTAGACGGCGCCGCTGTAAGGCTTGCCGAAACCCTTAAGGAAACTGAAGTAAAAATACCTGCGCTTCCCGTATATGCCAATCTTAGCGCGCGGCCTTATTCCACAGATGTTGAAGGGGTAAAGCGCACTATAGCAGAACAGGCCAATCATCCTGTTTATTGGCAAAAGACCATTGAAAATATGGTAGCAGACGGTATAGATACTTTTGTTGAGGTGGGTGCGGGCAAAACCCTTTCCAACCTTATTAAAAAAATTGCGCCGCAGGTGCAAATATATAATGTGGAAGATGCGCAAAGCCTGGTGGAAACCGTAGCGGCTATCAAGGCCAACTAGTTTTTATTGCTGCTTTTGGGGTAAAAGTGAACGCAGGAGTAAACAAGGAGGTAATTATGCTTAAAGGTAAAACCGCAGTTATAACAGGAGGCGCTAAAGGTATAGGCAAGGCCATAGCTTTGGAAATGGCCGCAAACGGAGCGAATATTGCTCTGGTGGATTTTGGCTCTGCCGCCGTAAGCGCGGAAACCTGTGAGCTGATTCGTGCATCCGGAGTACAGGTTAAGTCCTATAGCTGTGATGTTGCGGATCACAAAAAAACCGAAGCTTTGGTAGAGCAAATACTTGCCGATTTCGGTTCTATAGATATTTTGGTTAATAATGCCGGCATTACCAGTGATAAGCTTATCATTTCTATGTCGGAAGAAGATTTTGATAAAGTGATAGCCGTAAATTTAAAGGGAGCCTTTAATATGATACGGCATATCTGCCCTGTTTTTATGAGAAGAAGGGGTGGCAGAATAATCAACATAACTTCTGTTGCGGGTATGATGGGTAATGCGGGGCAGGCAAATTATGCGGCTGCCAAGGCAGGTGTTATAGGCCTTACCAAAACCGTGGCCAAGGAATTTGCCAGCAGGAACATTACCTGTAATGCCATAGCACCGGGCTTTATAAGAACGGATATGACAGGTGCACTTCCCGAAAAGGTACAGGAAGCGGCTGTAAGTCAAATACCCATGAAGCGTATGGGTGAGCCTGCGGATATAGCTCATTTGGCCGTTTTTTTGGCAGGCTTGGGCGCCTCTTATATTACGGGTGAAGTCATCAAGGCAGACGGAGGTTTATACATCTAGTTATATGATTACAGGAGGTAATATGAATAGAGTTGTTGTTACCGGTATGGGGGTAATATCCCCCGTAGGCAATGATTTAGCAGGCTTATGGCAGGGGCTTCATGAAGGCAGATGCGGTATAGACTTCATCAGCCGTTTTGATGTTTCTAACCAAACCGTGAAAGTTGCCGCCGAAGTGAAAAATTTTGACCCACGTTGTTGTTTTACAAAAAACGAAACCAGAAAGACAGATCTTTTTACCCAATATGCTGTAGCCGCAGCTACTCAGGCAGTAGAAGCCAGCAATATTTTAGGCAATGTGAATCCTGAGCGTTTGGGCGTTTATATTGGTTCCGGCATAGGCGGTATGACCACTTTTATAAAAGAATGTGAAAAACTTAATACATCGGGCCCGCAGAAGATCTCCCCGTTTTTTATCCCGATGATGATCTCCAACATAGCGGCTGGTACGGTTGCCATCAGGTTCAATGCCAAAGGGCCCTGCTTGCCCGTGGTAACTGCCTGTGCTACTTCTACCCATGCTATCGGTGAGGCTTTTAGGGTAATCAAGCACGGTTATGCAGATGCCATCATCGCAGGAGGTACAGATGCTACGGTGAATGCTTTAGCATTGGCAGGCTTTACCAACTGTATGGCGCTTTCCACCAGGAATGTGCCAAGTGAAGCCTCTATACCCTTTGATAAACGCAGGGACGGTTTTGTGATAGGCGAGGGTGCGGCTGTTTTGGTGCTTGAAGAATATGAAAGAGCCAAAGCCAGAGGTGCCAAAATTTACGCTGAAATTTGTGGTTACGGTAATACCTGCGACGCTTACCACATTACGGCACCGCACCCGGAAGCTTTAGGTGCGGCCAAGGCCATTGAGCTTGCGCTTAAGGAAGCCAATAAGCCCAATGCTGAGCATATTTATATAAATGCTCATGGTACCAGCACACCGCTAAACGATAAAACAGAGACCCTCGCCATCAAAAAGGCTTTCGGGGAAAAGGCTTATCAGTTAAGCATAAGCTCCACCAAATCCATGACGGGCCATATGCTGGGCGCGGCAGGCGCCACAGAAGCTATTGCCTGTATTATGGCTATAGAGGATTCTATTATACCGCCCACTATCGGCTATAAGGAAAAGGATGAAGAGTGTGATCTGGATTATACGCCCAATACAGCCAAAAAACAGGCTGTAGATTTGGCCTTATCCAATTCTCTTGGTTTTGGCGGCCATAATGCCTGCCTTGCCTTCAGTAAGTGTACTAAATAGCAATTATTTATAGTTTATTTTTGCCAAGCAATTGTTGCTGATAGGAAATTTGCGGATATTTTAAGTTTGAGGTGTAAAATTATGAATAAAGAAGAAATAAGAACCATTATTCCGCACCGTGAACCAATGCTTTTGGTGGATGCCGTTGAGCTGGTTGAGGAAAATAAAGCTCTGGGCAAATATACCATAAAAAAAGATGAATGGTTTTTAAAGGGTCATTTTCCCAATAATCCCGTAGTACCCGGTGTGATTTTATGCGAGATTATGGCTCAATCATGCAGTCTTTTGCTTGTAGATAAAATCAAAGGCAAAACTCCGTATTTTACGGGGCTCAATAATGTAAAATTCAGAAAAAAAGTTTTACCCGGCGATGTACTGGAAATAGAATGTAAGCTGATTAAGGAAAAAGAGCCCTTTTATTTTGCCTGTGGCAATACTTATGTGAACGGTAAGTTGGTTGTAAGCGGAGAGTTTTCTTTCGCGCTTATGGATAATTAAAAAACCATCATCTTCTTTGTGTTGAATAAATATCCTCATTGACTGTAAAGGGCATCCTATAGGATGCCCTTTACAGTTTTAAATCTAAATTTATGCGGTGCATGGTTAAGCTAAGTACCGCTTTTTTTATAAGATATTATAGAATCTGTTAAAGTACCCGAAGTGATGCCGCTAAAGCTTGTATTTAATGCCGCCATGGTGTTTACAGTAAAAGTTTGAGTAGTTGTATAGGTTGGCGCATTGTCGATATTCTTAATGGTTACAGTAAGCGTTATCACACTGTTTTTTTGAGGGCTTACCTGTAATTCCACTTTTTGGTTCGTATAAAGGGTTTCGTAAATATCCTTATTGTTCAAATACAGCCTGCCGTTTATTATTTTTAATACATTGGCATAATTAGGGGTTTGGGCAGAGCCATTTGCCAAAAATTCTATGTTTGTGGCATAAGCCAGCTCTTCTTTTATGGTATCAAGCATATTATCGGCAAAAAGCTTGTCGCGGCTGGCGGCCTCCATTTTTTGAAAATAATTGGAGCTTGAAAATAAAAGGGTAGTGCATATCAATATTACTATAGTGCCTATTAAAAAGGCCAGGGAAATTTCCGTAAGTGTAAAACCACGGTTATCCAATTTAAATTTTTTAAAAGCAATTGTTTTCAAAATTTCACCTGCTTTATTCGGGTATATAAATTTTCCAGGCCGAACCTGTGATTTGTGCTTTTATATTAGCCCAAGGTTGATTTACTGATATAAATGTATAGGGGCTTTTGGCAATGTACCAATTGCCGTCTTCATGGTTGTATATCAAAGAGGATAAGTTGGAATAGGTGGAATGGCCTACATAAACCACAATATTTGTATTTTCGTGATTGTTTTTTGGATTATATACTGTTACTTGTATATATAATGGCGTGCTGTAATAAAGAATATCGGGGTATTCACCGTTACTGTTAAGCGGCAGTTCAGGCCAACTACCGCCTAATTCCCGCAAAACATAATAACGGAATTTTGCTGCAGAAGGCGAGGCATTATAGGAATTGAACAAAAGCAGCCTTTGATAAGAATCGTGCTTTACCGTATCCCATACCGTATCTGCTTCTACCATCAGGTCATATAGAGTTTGGGCTATGGTTTTCATTTGGGCAAGCACATCATCAGGCTCAGGTTCGGCAGTACCGCCGCTGGAAGCATAATTACAGGCAGTAAGAGCAAAATTATTATGTTCACGGCTGTATATTTTTACAGTGTTGGTGTGTATCAATATATCCTCACCGTCAACTTCAAAGCGGAAATCATGATTTTCGCTTTCTTTTACCATGGCTAAAGCATCGAATTTACCGCCGTCCATAGCGGAAATAATCGAATTGATGATCTTTTGATTATCCGAAGTATAATTTGCTAAATTGGTGATACTGCCAAAAATAGTAAAAGCAGCCAGCGAAATCACGGCTATAATAGCAACAGCTGCAAGCGTTTCTATTAAAGTGAAGCCCTTGTTATTGGGGGTAGGTTTTATCATTTCGCTCACCTGTTCAAATAAAATCATTTATTGTCATACCGGCTTATTGCCCAGTTGGCGCCGTCATACTCAACATACACTGCCGTACTTTTTTCCTTGTTGCGGTAAGTTGCGGTAGCCAAAACCTTGATTCCGGCAGCAATGGTTTTAGTTTGCCAATGGCCGTATTCATCCTGATAGCTTACATATTCGGTATCTTCAAGCGTTAGCAGAATATTGCAATCACCCATACTTTCGGGTAAGTCGGCGTTATTTACAGTAAGGTAACCATGGTCTAAAAGATGTTGGGTGATGATGGTGGTTTGGTTGGTGCCGCTGCAAATTTCTTTAGCAATGAGCTCGGCACCGCTTCTGGCTGTGATATAGGCTTGCTCTTCGGCAAGCTCAGCTAAATTTTGGCTGTTACGGGAGGATACCGTTACCCG
>DGYV01000033.1:15406-16242 GCA_002398485.1 Peptococcaceae bacterium UBA4997
GCCAAGATCACCAGCAAAATCAGAAAAACCAAAAGCGTCCAAATAAGAGCGGAGCCTTGATCTTTTGTTTTAAGCATTTAAATTTTTACCTCCTTATTGAGCGGGCATATAAAGCTGAAGCTCGGCATAATAGAAGGTGCCTTTTCCGGTATTGCTTACAGCAGCATTTTGTAAAACTAAATAAGAAGTGTTCTGCACATCATCCAAAAATCTCCAAAAGGCTTCTTTATCACCTGTAAAGGCAAGGGAAACCTGTATTACTTTAAGATAGGTTTCTGCCGCAATTGCTGCTTCTGTATCGGTATCGTTTTCTTTCGTCAAATTGTTTATACTCAAGCTTGCAACCTTTAAGCCGTTTGCCCGTGCCATGCCACAAAGCAAACGGTCTATTTCCTCATTGTGCATAAAAGCGGTAAAGCTTTGTTTTGCTTCCGCAAGGCTTGCCTGCGCCTTTGCCAGGTTTGTTGTGGTTAAAGCGCTGTTATCGATGGCCATTTGCATAAGCTGATTTTGCGAGGAAAGCTCGCTGAGCTGGCTTTCCAGTTCGGAGTTTTTGTTTAGGGCAGGCATAAGCAGAAGATACTGAAAAAGTACTCCTATAACTACAATCATCAGTACATAAACCAAAAACTTTTCTCTTTTGGTCAAGGAATCAAACATCGTTTTCACCTGCTTTCAGCAAACATTCCAAATGGAAGTAATATTGGCTAAGCGAGTCATCCTTGGTGTAGCCTTGATAATCTATGCTTTCCACAAAGGCCAGCTTTTTCAAGCGGGTAACATAATTGGCGGCTGCCTGTTCGCTTGTGGCAATTGCGTCAATCACAAAAGTTTGG
>DGYV01000008.1:0-3090 GCA_002398485.1 Peptococcaceae bacterium UBA4997
ATTCCAAAAGGTAAGTAACTTCATCCAAAAGTTCTTTATCCTCTTTAACTGTCATGCCTGCTTTAGCCGCCGCTTCCTGAATTGATTGCCAGGCCAAAACTTTACGCTTGTTTTGATCCACTATTACATATTCTTTGGCCAAAGTTTCCTCATAAACTGCAGCATTTTTGATTTCAAGCTGCTGGCTGCCCAAAAAGCGATGTCCGCGGCTTACACGACCTGCTTTTACTTTAGCAAGCTCAAGCGGCAGTATTTCCTCACCAAACAAGCTAACTATCCAACGGATGGGACGGGCAAAACGCATTTCCTCATAGCCCCAGCGCATGGGTTTGGGGAAATAGATTTTATGGATAACTTCCACCAACAGTTTAGGCAATACTTTAACTGCGGCTTCACCTTTTTTTTCTTTGGCGGCATATACATAAGGCACGCCATTCAACTCTTTGATTGTTAAGTTTTCGGGCAAGAAACCCTGGCTGCGGCAAAAACCTTGCAAAGCCTTGGTAGGGTTACCCTCGGCATCATAAGCCGCTTTTTGAGCGGGCCCCTTTACTTCTATAGTAATATCGGGCTGTTCTTCAGCCAATTGTTCAACTATTAAAGTTAAACGCCTGGGTGTACCCAAAGTTTTTATAGATTTGTAAGCCAAATTGGCTTCCTTAAGTTTAGTTTTGGTAAGCTCCGCCATTTGAGCCAAAGCAGGCTCCATAAAACGAGCAGGGATCTCCTCTATGCCAATTTCTAATAATAAATTCTTAGCCATTATTTTTGACCCCCTTCCACATCTAAACCAAGATGGGCTCTGATTTCTTTATCCTTGAGCATGGGGTAACCCATTTTAGCCCTTTGTTCCACATAAGCCGCCGCACACATTTTAGCTAAATTACGCACCCTGGCAATAAAGCTTTGCCTTTCGGTAACACTGATAGCACCACGAGCATCTAAAAGGTTAAAAGTATGCGAACATTTCAAGGCATAATCATAAGCAGGCTGTACTATTCCTGTAGCGATCACTCTTTCGGTTTCTTTTTCGTACATATCAAAAAGCGTAAACAGCATTTCCGTATCCGCAATTTGGAAATTATAGGTGGAATAGTCGACTTCGTTCTGGTGGTATACATCACCATAGCTAATGCCTTCCACCCACTCTATATCATAAACACTGTCCACGCCCTGTGTAAACATAGCCAAGCGTTCAATACCATAGGTTATTTCGCCGCATACCGGCTTGCAATCGATACCGCCGCATTGCTGGAAATAGGTGAACTGGGTAACTTCCATACCATCCAGCCAAACCTCCCAGCCTAAGCCCCAAGCACCCAAAGTGGGGGATTCCCAGTTATCCTCAACAAAGCGGATATCATGTTCATCGGGGTTAATGCCTATAGCGCGCAGGCTGTCCAAATACAATTCCTGAATATTATCGGGAGATGGTTTCAGGATGACCTGATATTGGAAATAATGCTGCAAACGGTTGGGGTTTTCGCCATAACGGCCATCCGTAGGACGGCGACTGGGCTCTACATAAGCCACATTCCATGGTTCCGGCCCCAAAGCGCGCAAAAATGTGGCAGGGTTCATAGTGCCCGCCCCTTTTTCAATATCATAGGGCTGCAGGATGATACAGCCATGCTCACCCCAGAATTCTTCCAGCTTCAAAATCAATTGTTGGAAATTCATCTTAAACCTCCCAAAATCATTTTATAAAACCTTAATAAACTTGTATATTTATAACAGCCCTTGGGCTTTTATAAACAAATAAAAAATCCCATCCATGCCACTAACTGGCAGGGACGAGATTGCTCCCGCGGTTCCACCCTGTTTGGTAAAAACCCACTTATTTTTTTAACGGCCTTGCCGGCGGTAAACCGCTGCTCAGGGGTGCCTTCTTTCCGATGGGCTTTCACCATATCCCACTCGCTTTTACGGAAATACTTGTTCCCTTCCTAGCATTTAAATATGAAATTCTACTACGAAATCATTCTAACATTACGCCTGTGATTTGTCAATCGGTTACTTAGTGGATAAGCCTGTATATTGTGCAAGTACAGCCCTGGCTTTTGGGGCTTTTTCCAAGTAATAATCCATATAGTTGGCAATTGCCGTATCTATTTCTTCCCGCATTGACTTAGTTATTTTAAGATTAAAAAGCCGACGCAAATCGGAATCCAAAATTTTGGCCATGGTACGCACAGCACCCACCGAAACAGGGCTGGCATTATAAAGCCCCAAACAGCTTTCGCAAATAATGCCGCCGCGCGCTGCGCTCAAGGCAAATTTACCGTTATGGAGCCCTCTTTTACAGCTCACACAGGAATCTAAATATGGGCGGTAACCTAAAACAGCAAGCATACGCAAATCAAAAAAACGCATAATCATATAAGGATCATCCGCGGCCTGCAAAAGTGTCAAAACGGTAAATACCAGCACATAAACCTGTTCGTTAGCCTTGCCTTCCTCTAAAACCATATCCACTATTTCGGCAATATAGGAAGCATAAGCTATTTTATCCAAGTCCTCACGCAAAAGTCGCATACTTTCAATGCTTTGCCCTTGCGTAACCAGTTTAAGGCCTTTGGAATGGCTGAAAGTAAGGGTGCTTACAGAAAAAAGCTGGGTAACCGCCTTTAAACTGCTGTTGGTTTTACGTACACCTTTGGCAAGAGCAGAAATTTTGCCTTGTTTGCGTGTTAAAACTACTAAAAGCCTGTCCGCTTCCCGGTAATCCCTGCCCCGCAAAATTATAGCCTCATCAGTTATCGCTCTGGTATCCATATTAAACCTCTTTTGAATCGTAACCAAAATTCTTTAACATATTATCATCATTACGCCAATCCTTTTTCACCTTTACCCTAAGTTCCAAAAATATTTTATCGCCAAAGATATTTTCCAGTTCCGGCCTTGCCAAAGATCCTATTTGTTTAAGCATGGCACCACCTTTACCTATAATAATACCTTTTTGGCTGTCCCGTTCCACACAAATAGCCGCTCCCACATAAAGCACACCGTTTTCTCTTGGTATCATATCCGTAATGTTCACGGCTACGGAATGGGGTATTTCCTCCCTGGTAAGCTCAAACACTTTTTCCC
>DGYV01000008.1:3263-3994 GCA_002398485.1 Peptococcaceae bacterium UBA4997
AAGCTCAAACACTTTTTCCCGGATGATTTCCGCCATTATCTGCTGTTCGGGCTGATCCGTAACGGTATTGGCATCATAATACAAAGGACCTTCGGGCAAATATTTTACCAATACTTGCAAAAGTTCCGTTACATTATCACCTTTCAAGGCAGATACAGGCACAACCTCGGCAAAATCCAGTAAATTTTTATACTGTTCAATAGACAGCAAAACTTGTTTAGGTTCCAGTAAATCGGTTTTGTTCAAAATCAAAAATACAGGGCAGCCACAATCCTTCAAAAAGCGTGAGATGTATTCATCACCGCCGCCCAATTCGACAGAGGCATCCACCAAGTAAAAAATCACATCCACATCACCAACTATACTGCCCGCGGTTTTATTCATGTATTCACCCAGCTTGTGCTTGGGCTTATGCACACCGGGGGTATCCAAAAAAACCGCCTGCATTGTATCATCCGTATAGATGCCATGGATTTTATTCCTTGTAGTTTGAGCCTTATCCGACATTATGGCTACTTTTTTACCGAGCATTTGGTTCAAAAGCGTTGATTTTCCTACATTTGGCCTGCCTATGATACCTACAAAGCCCGATTTGAATCCTTTTCCCATATCATTCTCCCATATTCTATTTTTGTTCGGTTGTTTCTGCCAAAATTTCAAAAGCAACATTCTGATCCACTATTTCTACCCAGGTTTTACCGGGCTTAAGGGTAAATTCATTGCCTTCATCA
>DGYV01000008.1:4177-10990 GCA_002398485.1 Peptococcaceae bacterium UBA4997
GGGTAAATTCATTGCCTTCATCATATCCATATTTGGCGGGACCATCCAAACTTTCCCTTACCCAAATACCTTCTTGGGCAATACCATCCCGAATCAACCAGGCAGGGCCACTACCCAGCAAATCTATTTCCAGCCTGCCCACGCTATCCAGCATTTTCGAATTTACTTGCTGAATGATTATATTATCGGCACTGAGTCTTTCACCGGTTTCATTATCTGTATAAGGAGTATCCCTGACACTGCGCAAATATCTACCTGTAGCAGCATCATAGGTAAAGCTGATTTTACCGCCGCTGTAGGGCAATTTAACTATTTGAGCCAATGTACCTGTTACAGTTGCAGCCTCGCTATCAAATTTAAAACCCATTATCTCCTTTTGAATACCATAGTCCTTCTTTTCTATTTGTTCCCACAAATTAGGTGTACTTGTATAAAGGTTATGTGGCGCTTTGCGAGCTTTGTCCCGCCAAAAGCCTTTGGACCAGGAAATTTCATCTATAGAATCTACCACACCTTTTTTTAAATAGCTGTAGGCATCAGGGCTGCCGCCGCAGTGGATAAATACCCCCTGCCAACCCCTGGCAATATCAATAAGATAAGGCCTAGCACTGCGCACAGGGCCTATTTTTGCCGCCTCACCACTGAAATAAACGGCTAAATAACGGCTGATACCACCTTCTGCAGGCACTTCATAAACTAAATCCGCTTGGTTAAGGCCCGATTGCATCCTAGCACCTGCCTGATTATCTATGCTTACGCAAACAGGCCTTAAGGCCAGTTCATTTAAGCCCTCGCCTGTAAAGGGGTTTGTATAGGCAAAAGTTTCTTTAATATAAGTATTTTGATTTCCTTCATTTTGCTTACTACAGGAAGTAAGCATTACCAAAGCACACAGGAAAATAAGAAGCAAAGGCAAACTTTTCAATTTCAGCATAGCATTACCCCTTTACTGAAAAATTTCTCTGATAAATGCCTTAAAACAAAGCAATTATTTTGGGCAGAAAAACAATAAGCCCTGTTGCAGCCGCTGCTATAGCCATTATAAGCACCGCGCCTGCGGCAACATCCTTAACATATTTGGCAAGCGGGTTTATTTGGGGGCTTACTTTATTCACCAAAGCCTCAAAAGCTGTATTGAGCATTTCAAAAGCCAAAACCATTGCCGTAACAAAAATTATGGCCACCCATTCCAAAGCGCTTATACGCAATAAAATGGCGGCTAAAATAACAGCAAGCGCCGACCAACAATGAAAACGCATATGTCTCTCCCTGAGATATGCGTTGATAATACCGGAAATGGCATATTTGAAAGATGCGATTTCAGAATAACATTTCATAAAATTACCCCACAAGCCTTATCTGTTGATGCCTAAATTTTTTAAAACCTGATTCTGCCTTTCAAACATTACTGCCTCCTCCAGCTCTCCCAACTCATGGTCATAACCCAATAAATGCAATAAGCCGTGCAGGAACAAAAACGCCATTTCCCTTTCGGCACTATGCCCGTATTCTTCGGCCTGACTGAGCATGGTATCCACCGAAATAACTATATCACCCAAAGAACTGTCACGCGGGATCTTTTCGTCCGCCTCAAACAAGGGAAAAGAAAGCACATCCGTGGCGGCATCTTTGTTCCTGTATTGATTATTAAGTTCCTTGATTTCTTCATCTGTGGTCAAGAGCAAACTCAGCTCTAAGCGCCTTCTAGGCGGAAGGCGGCGGCTCTTTTCCGTTTGCAGGGCTTCCCTTGCTACCATTCTTAGGAGCCTCTCCTGTTTGTTTGTCAGCTCCATCTTGTTTTGCTGATTGGTTATTCGTAACTTCATTTTTTAACGCTCCCTTTATTTCCTTACCCCGTTTTTGCAGCTCTTTTTCCAATTGATCGGGGTAGGTTATGCGCTGATGGTTCAAGCCTGCCAAAACTTTGGTAAAGGCACTTGCAATAACATCCAGATCTTTAAAAGTCAAAGCACAATTCGTAAGCTGGTTATCATCAAACTTACCCTTGATTACTTCCCTTATTTTACCTTCAACCTGACCGCTGGTAGGTGATTTCATAGCCTGTACCGCGGCCTGTACGCTATCTGCCAAAAGTACTATGGCCGCCTCCTTGCTTTGAGGTTTGGGGCCGGGATAACGGAAATCACTTTCTCTTATGACATCATTTCCTGTATTGTTTTCCAAAGCCTTGTGGTAGAAAAAGGAAACCAAACCCGTACCATGGTGCTGCTCAATAATATCGCGGATGACTTCCGGTATTTTATATTCCCGTGCCATCTCAGCACCTTCCTTAGGGTGAGAAGTCAAAATCAGGGTACTTAAGCTGGGCTGCAGTTTATCGTGCGGGTTTTCACCGCCTTTTTGATTTTCAATAAAGAAATAAGGACGTTTGATTTTACCAACATCATGAAAATATGATGCCACCCTTACCAAAAGACTGTCGGCACCTACTTCTTCCGCCGCGGCTTCCGCTAAATTGGCAACTAAAATACTGTGGTGATAAGTACCGGGAGCTTCTATCATCATTTTCTTTAAAAGCGGATTATTGGAATTGCTTAATTCCAAAAGCCTTACAACAGTAGTTATTTTAAACACGCTCTCCAAGAAAGGCATAGAACCTATGGCCATGATCATGGAAATAATGCCATTCAAAACCCCAAAGATAATACCTATAACAATAAGTGAAAGCTCATAATTCCACATCAACCCCCACGCCAAAACCACTGCTACATAGGCAAGCGATATTTTAGCTGAAGCTATGGCATAACGGCCACGCTCATCCATACCGGATACCTGAGATATACCTACAAATCCGCCTACCATAGCTGTAAGCACATAAAAAAGCTGGCCATTACATAAAATGCCAATAAAAACAGCCATAATGGCGGTTGTAAAAACTGCTACATTACGGTTGATCAAAGCTGATACCAGCATGGAAAAAGCCGCTATGGGAATAAGCAAGCCCATCATAGCATCGGTTTGCCAATTTGATGAAAAACTTATCAAAGTAAAAATTTTACCTATAAAGAGATTGATATTTATTAAAAGACCAAGCAGTATAATATTGGTTTCCTTGGCATTCAGCTTTTTGCTGTATTTGTTTATATAATTCATGATCAGCCAATAGCATAAGGCTACTAAAAGAGCAAGCCCCCAATAAGGCATGACTTTAGAACCGTCATGCTGCATACCCAAAGCCTGAAGTGTTTCAATATTTGTGGCAGATACGGTATCGCCCTTTGCTATCAAGAGCCCGCCCGGTTTTACGGTTACCTGTACCGCCTGTACTGTAGCCATTTCCTTTTCCACCGCTTCAAGGGTAGCCACTTGGTCATATACACGGTTAGCGGAATAGGGTAGAGCTTTTAATACACCTCTCATAAAGTTTTCCGCCTGATAGGTAAAGTTTTCTTTTTTCAGATTTTCAATCAGCTCAACACTTAAATTTACCTGTCTGTTTTCATCCACATCAGCAGCATAAACAGCAGATACAAGCTCTTTTAAGGTTTCGGTAAGCTTTAAAATCATATTTTCATTAGCTTTTAAGGCATAAATAATAGCTTCATTAGTTATGGTTTCGGGCAAAACCTTTTGCAGTGCTTCCGTTTTAGCTGTTAAAGTAGGTAATTCCTCATCATTTTTTACCCTATCGATTTTAGCAAAAATATCATCAATGGCTTTATTTATATCACCCACTACACCGTCATTACGGCTGTAAACTTGCCCTATGGCGGCGGCAGCGGCTTTTTTAGCTTCTGCAGTACGTATCTCACTTACATAAGTAGTGGAGGATCCGTAATAATAAACATCCTTGTCCGCAATATCCCCCTCTTTATAGGATAACTGCTCGGGTATAAAACCCAGCGCCAGGATAAGAAAAGTGAGCACAGCAAAAACAAGCCACCAGGCCCAATGATAAAGCCTGGTTTTTGGTTTATTTTTACTTTTTAACGGTTTAACAGGTTTAATTAAAGAATCCGCCATTATAACCTCCAAGCTTAAAACCTATACCCATTTACGGTCATAGGCTTCGATTATTTTTTGTACAAGCGGATGCCTTACTACATCCAAACGGGTCAAATAACAAAATGACAAGCCTTCCACATCCTTAAGCTTTCTTTCCGCATCTATCAAGCCTGAACGCTGATCGGAAGGCAGATCTATTTGGGTTATATCGCCTGTGATAACAGCTTTTGAACCTATACCCATGCGGGTAAGAAACATTTTCATTTGCGGAGGCGTGGTATTTTGAGCCTCATCCAAAATAATGAACGCTTCCTCCAATGTTCTGCCGCGCATATAGGCAAGCGGCACTACCTCTATGATATTGCGTTCTATATATTTGGCGGCCATTTCCGTACCTAAAATATCATCCAAAGCATCATAGATTGGCCTTAAATAAGGGTTTACCTTTTCCTGCATATCACCCGGTAAAAAGCCCAGTTTTTCCCCTGCCTCTACAGCAGGGCGTACCAATACTATGCGGATAACTTCTTTTGCTTTAAGAGCGGCAACGGCCTGAACCACTGCCAAGTAGGTTTTGCCCGTACCTGCGGGGCCTATGCCAAAGGTAATATCATGCTTTCTTATTGCATCTATATAATAACGCTGACCCAGAGTTTTAGCTTTTATTTGTTTACCCCTGGGTGTTACATAAATTGTTTTTGTAAGCTCGCCCATATCCTGGTTTTGCCGGTGGTGGTCCAGATTAAGAGCATAACTTACGGAAGCAGAGGTAATGTTTATACCTGCTTCCGCCAATACTAATAAATGATGAAATACTTTTTCAGCCTTACCTGTTTGTTCAGGCGTTCCTTTTATAACTATTTCACCACCACGGGCAATTATTTGGCTTTTTGTAAGTTTTTGGATTAAGTTTATGTGTTCTTCACGCTCACCGGATATATTGACAATGTGCTTATTGGGTATAGTTATTTTAACCTCGGCTTTTGGGTTATTTGCTGTAGTTACATCATGCAGCGGTGTTTTTGACAAATTTATCCCTCCCAATAAATTCTGCACCTCTTCCCAGTAAATTGTTTTTGCATAGCCTTATTATAATACTTTCAACAGCTTTTTACCACTTTATTGCGGCTACTTTCTCTTATCTATTTTCTGATACCTATTTCCTCAATACATTCCCAAATTACCTGTACTTGATAAATCCCCCCATCTGACGTTAAAAGCTTTTGGGTTTCCTTGGTTATTTCAGCATTTATAGGTATACTTTTTTTTACAGCGGCAGCAGCACGTTCCAAGGCTTCCAGTTTAGCCTCTTCTTCACTTATTTCCCTGTAAAAGGTATATGTTGGCTGATAACTTAATTTAGTTATTTCGACGGGCAAAGGTATATTCCTCCATAAATAAAGGCCCTGTACAGAGGTATCTACTAAATTTATCTTGTAATTATCTCCTGTTTGGGCTTTCTTATCCGCCCACAGTAAAATTTTCTTATCATTATCAGGGCTGCTCAAATAATATTCGTTGATAATTTTGCCGCTGTTTTGAGTGATTTCCTCTTTAGTTAAACACTCACCAAAACCGTAGTACCATACTCTGGCCTTGATAATGGCATCCGCTATACCGTCTTCAAGGGGTTCCACAAGCACCTGGCCTTTGCTTACGGTATCGCCTTCTTTAACTTTAGGCTCACCGTGCATGATCAAAATTTCCTCTATAAGGCCATCCTTAGCTGCCAATATAGAGCCTTGGCTTTTGGTTTTATCTTCAGGAGCCAGTACGGTTTTTTCCGCAACATTTATATGTATCATAGTTCCTTGCCTAGTAATATTGATCCAGGCCAAATTAGGCAAAGCCTTTTTAATGGCTTTCTCCATGGCGGTAAAATCCGCCTCTTTAATCCTGGCACCCGCATAGATTCCATAATCTTGCGCTACCAGTTTTATTTCTTGTTCTTTTAATACTACAAGTTCCTCTTTGCTTTCCACACCCACAAAAAACACAAAACCCGAAAGTATATATAAACCTGCCACAAAAATAAAAATACCTACAGGTAGCATGATCCTTTTTTTCATATATTTCAGGGAAAAGTGAAAACCTTTGCCGTAAACTATCCTGAAACTACTTTTGGATTTATGAGCCAAATGCCTTAGTTCACCCAACTGTTTATAGTACAGCTTGGCTTCTACAGTACCATTGGGATACCATATAACATCATATACATCGATGCCGCTTTGCAATGCCAAATTCAACAAGGGTTCCGCACCTTTAGTAATGCGGATTTTTACATAACCCAACAACCAGCCCCAAATTTGCGCAAGCAAACCTATACCCCCTCATCATCCAAAAAAATACCTATTTCCTTGATATTGCCTTCTATAAGTATTTCCTCGCTGCTTAAATTACGCAGTTGCAGCTTAACGCCTTTTGCGGAAACCATACCCTTATGTACCCGCAAACGTATTTCTTCCTGCGTATATTTTATAATACCCTTATGGTTTTCCACCCCAAGGCGTAAATTGCCAACCAAAGTTATACGCGGCAGATCCAAAGCCAATTCTTCCGGCAACTCCAAAAAATCGGCAAAAGCCGTGCGGATCTTTTCACCTTTGCTCTTCTTATATTTTACAGACATAAAAACACCCCTTAATAATGTATGCGCAAAGCAGCCGCATATGAAATCAATTAAAAAGTTGAAATAAAGGCTTCTAGGCAGTACAATATTGCTCAGGGAGTGATTTTATGACCAAAGTTTTGATTCTAACTTCAAAAAAACGCGTTAAAAAATATAGTAAGCCTGAAGATATACCCGAAAACTGGCAAATAGTGTTTTTGGATAAGGCCTATACCGAA
>DGYV01000008.1:11263-26503 GCA_002398485.1 Peptococcaceae bacterium UBA4997
CCAAAATGCCCAACCTTAAGCTTATTCACACCGAAGGCGTAGGCTATGACCGCATTAATACTAACGCCGCTGCCCAAAGAGGTATTTATGTTTGTAATAATGCGGGGGTTAACGCCGCTTCAGTAGCTGAACAAACCATACTGCTCATGCTTGCGCTTTTGCGCAGACTTTTGGAAGGTGATAAAGAAGTGCGCTTAGGCAGGCTTTCCGAAACCAAGTCTCGCTTTATCCTTGATGGTATTACAGAACTGGGCTCTTGCCATGTGGGGCTTATAGGCTTGGGGGCCATAGGTTTGGAAACCGCCAAAAGGCTGAATGCTTTCGGTTGTAAAATAAGCTACTATGATATAAAAAGAGCCCCTGCCGAAACAGAAGCTGAACATGGTTTAACTTTTCTGCCTTTAAAAGATTTGTTAAGCGTGGCGGAAATAATAAGCCTACACTTGCCCGTTTTGCCTGATACCGTAAATTTGATAGATGCCGAGATGTTAAAAATAATGAAGCCAAATACTCTTTTAATCAACACCGCACGGGGAAAAATAATAGACCAAAAAGCGTTGGCTGATGCACTGGTAAACGGTAATATAAAAGGCGCAGGGCTGGATACTTTATACCCCGAACCAACAGGCAAAAACCATCCACTTTTGAATTTGCCTGAAAGTGTTCAATATAAGCTGGTATTTTCCCCGCATATCGGCGGCACTACCAACCAGGACTTTGAGCGTGCCCACCATAATGCCTGGCTGAATATGCAAAAAGTTGCTAACGGTGAACGACCAAACAATATAGTTAACGGGCTGTAATAATATTTTGATAAGCTTTAAGTAATCCAAAAGCTGTCCATTAAAGGTTTTTAACCTAATGAACAGCTTTTTTATACTTGAAATAAAATCTATATCAGCTTAGCCAAAGCAATGATAGCAGTTTTATGGTCTATAACATTGCCCTTTACCGCGGCATTCCTGCCGAAAGCTTTTTCACAAGCATTGTTAAAGGTTTGAGCATTAACTTTAGCTTCCATATTGAATTTTTTGCCCTGCAAAGGCAAATAGCCTTTATCCGCCGCCGCTTTAATGGCACCGCTGTAAGGATGTTTTATTTTTACATTACCGAAAAAACCGGCAGGGTTTTTCTTTAAGGCTTCAAAGCGTATAGCAAAACCCTCATTACCACACAGCATCATGGCAAGTTCACCCATAATCAAGGGCATTTCGGGCTTTATTTTATTATCACGGTAAACTATAACATAACCCTTTTCTACCAGTTTAAGTGCAGCTTCATATATTTCATCTTTTTTACCTATATCAGTAAAAGGCGAATATTCGCAAAGCTCTTCTACAGTTACTACTTTGTAGCCGTATTGGTTTAGGATTTCCAATTGTTGGGGCAAGCCATCGGCAATGGGGGTACGGCGTGCCATATTATAGCCGTCCTTTTGGAAAATTATTTGGCCACACAAAGCATTGGGATCTTCCGCAAGCAGTTTGGCAATGTGCTCATAGGTTGCCTTGACTTCCTCTTCATAAGTGGCACAGGGCAGCCAACCTGCACCATCATAGCTTGCTGCCATATATTGATAGCCCATTTTTTCATAGGCATCGTAACTTGTAAAACCACCTTCTATTTTATCTACATAATGCGGCGGACGGGAAAATTTCATTTCATAATTAAATTTTTCTTTTAAGAGATCATGTAATTTTTGCAGATCGTCCACTACCTCATCTACATTTTGCAGGTAGGTGCGTTTACCGTAAACCAAAGGCTTTTTGCCAAACAGCACATGAGAATAGGTGTGGTTGGTTATTTGGTGGCCGCCAGACAAAATACGGGCTACCAATTCCGGGCAATGCACAGCGCCCCCCAGCTTATCCTCATTTATATCAGGATAATGGTCAAATTTCACACCGCCCCAAGAAGCGGAACCATGCTCGCCGGCAACATCAGGGTAGTTATTTGAAGTATCACCAACTATATCGAAAGTGCCCCTAGCCTTATATTTTTCCAGGCTCTGCAAAAGTGAAAGCGTGAGCGGCGCCCCATTTATATCATTGGAACAGGGCTTATTCATGGGGCCGTCATCGAAGGTCATCGCACATACTTTTTCATCAGTTTGCACGCGTTCCAGCCTTCTTACCTTGGAAAGATAAACAGGCTTATTGCCTTCAATAACTTTTTTGAATTTTCTTTTGGTCTTTTTAGCAAGCCCTATGCCTGTAGTAAGTAAAGACATTTTATTTCCCCCATTACTTTTTAATAATATCCAACATTACACAATAACCCCAATAGGCCATGGAGCGGCAAATTTTTAAGGTATTTCTGCCACGGCAGGCTTTATAAAACTGGGATACACCTTTGCGCCTGCGTGGGGTGTGTTTTTGGATGACCCCCACACAATCACCGTTTTTGACTGCTGTTTTCAAACTTTGCAGGCTAATCTCTTCGGTATTTATTAAAGTGTAGGCATTGCCCACCTCATATTTGGAGTGAGCATCACTGCCGCCTGTTTGCAAAAGCTTGTGGGCTTTGGCATAAGACAAAGCTTCCTGATTGGCATTGGGATTTTTAAAATAAGCTCTGGCATTTGCAGTTTCAATACCATCTACATATTTGAAAAAATCAGGTTTTTCCTGAAAACGCCCTGCTTTTTGAAATGGATGCGCCGCTACCACTATACCGCCTTTTTTACTAATTTCCGCTGCCGCCTTACGGCCTGCAGGCAGGCCTTTAGCAGTAAGCTTTGCCATATCTAAAGGCTCGTCCAAAAACAAGCCTAAAATATGCCCGTCCGTTGTGGAAACCTCACAAGCAGGAATAAGCAAAAGCTCCGTATCGGTATGCATGAAATTTGCAGGCAGGTAAGAAAGATTATGGTCCGCAACTGCTATGGCAGCCAAACCACAGGCTTTAGCTGCCATAACGATTTCAGGCAAGCTATGTACGCCATCATTGGATTTATTGGTATGAATGTGCAAATCGGCTTTTATTTCCATATTTTTACCTACTTATAGCTACTTATTTTTGGCTTTGACAAAAAGGGATTTAAAATAGACCCGTGCTGGCTTATTGTCCCCTTTGGATTTTATACCGTCTTTCACCTTAGGGTTAAGCATATCCGCAATACCGCCAAAAACCTTGCTCAATTTACCTGCTTTGGCATAACCGATAACAGCTATTTTATCGCTGGTACCGTAAATCATTTTGGTTTGCCACTTATAAGTGCTTGGTTCTATGTGTATGGCCTTTTCAGGGTTAGCCATGTTATAACCAAGCGCAAACCAGTTATAGCTAAAATTAGTTTGAGCTATCCTGGTAAGGTTATAAGAACCCCAAACTCTGGGGTTTATCTCCAGCATTTTGAAAATGCCATCCTCCCCCTCTTTAGTGGTTTTGAATTCAAGCATGGCAATACCGCTGTAATCCATGGCTTTTATCATCTTTTTTGCATAACCTTCCAGAATATCTATCTTCACGCGCATGCAGCAGCTTGAAGGACCGCCAGTAACCGGGTATTCCCTGAGCCTTTTGTGGCAGATAAAATCTATTATTTCCCCCTCTTTTGCCAATACGGAAATACCATAACCGCCACCGGCCAAGTATTCCTGAACAATTGGGTAATCTTTTTCCAAATCATAAAAAAAGTTGAAGCGATCCTTGAATTTTGCCTTGCTGTGGCAAATTGCATAACGGTCTTTGGCTTTGATGCCAAACTTTTCACCGCACACGGGCTTCACCACACAAGGCAAAGGTACCGAATTGAAATATTCCTCCATGTTTTGGCCAAGCTTTACAGAATATTCACGGGGCACAGGTATATTCAGCTTTTCTGCCAAAGCTACTACCTGTTTTTTATCATTTGCCATATCCAATTGTGCTTGGCTGGGTATATATAAACCACAGATTTCACGAAAACGCTCTGTAACCTGTGGTTCGGCCAATAAAGCCAGGGTTTTGGCACCAACGGGAATAAGCACGCATTTTTCCCCGTTTTTTTGGGAAAGTTTTGCACATAAACCATAAATAGCTTCCAAATAGTCTTCGGGCTTGATATTCATATTAGGCAACCAAACCCTTTCTTTAGGGTATTTGGAATAAAAACCCAAAGGCTCCATAAAAGTTTCTGTACCACGCTCATCACTTTGAGCAACTGCTACATTGATACCTCTTGCCACCAAATCCCTAATTATAGCAAGCGACATTTTATATTTAACATCTGTAATTACCGCAAACATAATGTCCTCCTGATTTTGGTTTAAACCAACAGGTGTGGATGTAGAAAAACTACATCCACACTTTTAAAAATTAAATTAAACGCCTTCTTTTCCTTAAAGCCAAAGGAGGCCCCAAAAGCTCCGACATAACTATGATCTGTTTTATATCCTGCATAGTTTTGCCTTCAAAAACATGATGAGTATTTTCCTCCTCAACTATTTTTTCAAGAAATACTTTTGGTGATGGTTCGAAAGTTACCGTTGCCGTTTTTGCGGAGGGCAAAACAGTTTTGTTTATTATGGGTTTTGGTTCCGTCTTGGAGGCAACAGCTAAAGGCTCTTGTAAAATTATTGGCTCACGTTTTTCTTTTTGAATAGGTTCGGGACGTATCATATCCTGCCATTCCGCTTTACCTGCAGCTTCCGAAGCCGCCTTTTTCATGGCTTCCTCAAGCCATTTAGGTAGGCCTACAGACTTTTCCTGCATTGGCCTTTCAACAGGTTCAACAGAAGGTTTTTGCCTGCCCAGTTCTTCATCATAATCATATTCTTCGTAATTGTATTCTTGGTAATCTTCAGGCTTTTGTGTAGTTTTAGGCGGCTGTTTCTTTTGATTTTTCTTGCCAAAAATTTCCGTCAAGGCTACAATAAGGGCTAAAATGACCCATATTTCCATGCAGGCATCACCTCCCCGCTTTCAAAAAAAGCTCTTTATTTATCGGCATCTGTTGAAGACCCTTGAGAAATACCTGTACGCATATTAGTATCCGCCTGGATATTTTGCATCTGAAAATAATCCATTACACCAAGCCTGCCGTTACGGAAAGCTTCTGCCATAGCAAGCGGCACTTCAGCTTCCGCTTCCACAACTTTAGCACGCATAGATTTGATTTGAGCCATCATTTCCTGCTCGGTAGCTACAGCCATAGCACGACGTTCTTCCGCCTTGGCCTGGGCAATCTTCTTATCGGCCTCTGCCTGGTCGGTTTGCAGTTGGGCACCTATATTCCTGCCGATATCAACATCTGCTATATCAATAGAGAGTATTTCAAAAGCTGTGCCTGCATCCAAGCCTTTTGCCAATACAGTACGAGAAATGGAATCGGGGTTTTCCAATACTTCATTATGGCTATTGGAAGAACCAACAGTGGTAACTATACCTTCACCAACACGGGCAATAACAGTTTCCTCGCCCGCACCGCCTACCAAACGGTCAATATTCGCGCGTACAGTCACCCTTGCCCTTACTTTTACTTCAATACCGTTTTTAGCCATAGCGGCAATCACGGGGGTTTCAATAACTTTGGGATTAACACTCATTTGTACGGCCTGCAAAACATCACGTCCTGCCAGATCAATAGCGGCAGAACGCTCAAAAGGCAAATTGATATTTGCTCTTTCGGAAGCTATCAAGGCATTTACTACCCTATCCACATTACCGCCCGCCAAATAGTGGGCTTCCAACTGGCTTACTTTTACATTCAAACCCGCTTTTTCCGCCTTGATAAGGGGATTTACTATTTTAGCGGGGCTTACCCTTCTTAAACGCATACCTATCAAATCGATGATACCTACTTTGGCACCTGCTGCCAAGGCGGATATCCACAAACGTATAGGTACAAAACTGAAAATCATCAGCACCAGAAAAATAACCAGAAGCAGTAAAATTAAACCACCAATATTAAAGCCTGAAATAAAACCCATACTTTTACCTCCTGTTTTTATTTTTAATATTATTCGTCATCACCTATAGCACGCACTATCACACTGCTGCCATCCACCTTTATAACTTTTATTCTTTGCCCTACGGGAATAAAAGATCCTTCTGTAACTACATCTACCCTTAAACCGTTTATATCAACAGCGCCGCTTGGCCTTAAAGGTGTAAGCACAACACCTATCATACCCAAATAACCGTTCCAATCGGGCGGCTGGCTCAAATAACCTTCATCCGTACCTTCTTTGGTATGCAGTATCAGCTTGTTCCAAATCCTTCTGGTTTTACCTACTTTAAGGCTTATAACTACAAGAGCTATCAGCACTATTAACGCTATGCCCAGTTGCAACATGGCTACACCAAAGCTTGGTGCAACCATTATCACTGCCGCAACCAAACTTATAACGCCTAAAACCCCCGCAACACCAAAACCAGGAATGACAAAAAGCTCTAAGGCCATAAGTACCAGGCTTAAAACGAACAAGGCAACCGCTATCCAACCCGCATAGCCTGCCATTAAGCCACCCGTAAAATACAAGGTAAGCGCCACTATGCCTATAAAACCCGCTATTCCGAAACCTGCAAAGAACAATTCCAAAACCAAACCGCTTATGCCAATGGCAAGCAATGCACCCGCTACAGCGGGGCGGGTAAGGAATTGAGACATGGCTTCTTGGAAAGTTAGATCTATTTTTTCTATTTGCGCATTTTCCAAATCATATTTTACTAAAACATCGTTTAGCGTATTGGCTATACCGTCTGCCATTTTTAACTCAACTGCCTGCGCTGCACTTAAAGTTAAAAGTTTATCTTTTTCTATTATTCCCTCTATGGCAATATCACTATCCACCATAGCGGCTGCTGTTAAACCATCCCTGCCGTTTTGTTGTGCCGCCGACTTTATTTCCGCCGCAAAGAAGGAAACTATTTTTTCATCCGCTTTTTCATCACCCAGCCTGGGTTCTGCGGCTCCCATGGTAGCAGAAGGCGACATTACTATTTGATCACAAGCCTGTGCTATTAACGCACCTGCGGAAATGGCCTTACTGTTCACATAACATATAGTATAGATAGGTGAATTTGCTATAATATTTTTTATATCCACTGCCGCAGTAGCATAGCCCCCGTAGGTATCCAGTTCTAAAAGCATATAGTCGGCATTTGCCGTCAAGGCTTCACTATAAGCACGCCCCACATATTCCGTCATACCGCTATCGATATCACCCGCGATTTTGAACCGATAAACAACATCATTGTTTACAGCATCCAATTCCTGTGCCGCAAGCGCTGAAGATCCAAAAACCACAAGCAATAAACAAATCATAATGACCATTATTTTTTTGGGCATATTATACCTCCGCTTCTTGTAATCAACAAATCGGTTTATTAAACTATATTATACACCATTTGCTAAAATAAATAAATGAAAAACGTTAAAACAGCTTTACATAGCAATAGACAAAAAAAATTCAATACTTGTTCCCTATATTTCTAGAAAAATGATTTTTTGTTTTACATTGGATATTATACTAAAAAATTTTAAGTAAGCTATTTTAAAGCAGTGATATCCCAAAACGCTGATAACACAAAGATAAATAAAAAACAGCACCAAGAGTGCTGTTTAAAAATAGTAAAGCCTAACTTAAAAGTTAGGCTTTTATGACTGTATGTTGAGAAGGGGATTACGCCTTTAGTTCCATTTACGTTTCCTTGCGGCCTCAGATTTTTTCTTTCTTTTTACGCTAGGCTTTTCGTAATGTTCATGTTTGCGCATTTCCGACATAACACCGGAACGCTGACAAGTACGTTTGAAACGACGTAACGCACTATCCAAACTTTCATTTTTACCTACTCGTACTTCACTCATTGTCTTCCCTCCCCTCAGTTGCACCGGATAAACACTATACAAGAGTGTATAGTTCTAGACCATTATAGCTAAATTTTCGGAATTAGTCAACCGTAAGTATTGTAAAATATAAGTATTTTACTAGCAAATATCACCTAATAATGCTCCGCCCAATAAATGATAATGTAAATGCGGCACTAATTGCCCCGAATCGGCACGACAATTGGTGGTAAGCCTGTAGCCGCTTTCATCTATGCCTTGTTCCTTGGCTATTTGTTTGGCTACCCATTGTATTTTAGCCAACAAGGCTATATCCGCAGCTTCTGCATCTGCTATGGAGGTTATGTGTTTTTTAGGAATAATCAAAATGTGTACAGGAGCTTTGGGCGCAATATCCTTAAATGCCAAAACATCGGCATCCTCATAAACCACATCAGGTGTTATTTCTTTGTTGGCAAATTTACAGAACAAGCAATCACTCATGTAAAAAACCTCCATATCTATTTAAAATATAGCTGGCTTATAAAAATATAAATCCAGTATATTACCTGTAATGACGAATGTCAACCTTAAGCATACAAATAGCCGTCTTGCCAAGATTTTAGCATCACTTCCTCTATAGTACCCAGTTTATGCTCACCGCAAACTGCAACAGGCAGGTAATTTGGCGTATGACCAACATAATAAAGGCCTCCCTGCTTTTTTTCGGTTTGCTCCCAAAGTACTTTTATGGTTTGACCTATATAATTTTCCGCAAAGGCCTTTTCAGATGCTATAGCCAAGCTGCCCAAGGCTGCTGCCCTTGCCGTTTTCTGCTTTGTTCCCACCTGGTTCGGCAAAGACACAGCCAGCGTGCCTTCCCTTACAGAATAGGGAAATACGTGCATTTTGGCAAAAGCCATCTCCTTAGCAAAAGCCAAACCACTTTGGAACATAGCTTCCGTTTCGCCAGGAAAACCCACCATTATATCCGTAGTGATGGCAACATTGGGGATTATATACCGTATTTTGGTAAGCAGGCTGCGGTAATAAGCTGTGGTATAGTTACGGCGCATGGCTTTAAGTATATCGTCTTGCCCTGCCTGCAAAGGTATATGAAAATGCGGGCATATATTAGTGTGCCCCTGAACTACCTTTAGTAATTCATCCGTAACTTCCAAAGGCTCAATAGAACCCAAACGCAGCCTTTCCAGCCCCTCTATGCAGGCAAGCCTTTTCACAAGCCCAGCAAAATTGACTTTATCCGCTAAATCCGTACCATAAGCACCCGTATGAATGCCCGTAAGCACTATTTCCTTAAACCCCTCTTTTACCAAAGCCTGCGCCTGCAGCAAGACTTGCTCCGGCGGATTGGAACGCACAGGCCCCCTAGCATAAGGTATTATACAATAACTGCAAAACTGATTACAACCATCCTCTATTTTTAAGTTTGCCCTGGTTCTGCTTTGATGTGGATTTACAGTATTTATAGCTACAAACTCCGTAGCTTTTGCTACATCACTTACCTGCATAAAAGTTTTTTGTCCATTTTTACACTCATGCAGGTAATTTTCCACCAGGTTTACTATATTTGCTCTGTCATCCGTGCCTATTATCATGTTCACGCCTTCAATTTGGGCTATTTTCTCTTTTGCTACCTGAGCATAACAACCCGTGGCAAGCACTATTGCATTAGGGTTATTTCTACGGGCACGTCTTAGCATTTGGCGAGACTTTCTATCCGCCAAATGGGTTACCGTACAGGTATTTATAATATACAAATCGGCCTTATCTTCAAAATCCGCCACTTGCCAGCCTGCGGTTTCAAACAACCCCAAAATAGCGGCACCTTCCTCTTGATTAACCTTGCAGCCCAAAGTATAAAGGGCAACCGTTTTCTGAACAGGCATTAGGCTTTACCCCCTATATCGCCCCAGGCAAACATGATTATGGCAACAGCACTTACAGCCGCCGTTTCCGTACGCAAAATCCGTGGACCCAGTGTAACAACTTCCGCCCCTTTGGCTTTGGCCGTTTTAACCTCTGCCACCGTTAAACCACCTTCAGGGCCTATGATAACCGCCGCTTTTTGAGGCGGTTTTGCCGCTAAAAGCTTACTCAAACTATTTTCGGTTTCAGATTCCCAGGGCATGATGATTTGAGTATTTTCAGGCAAGCATAATAAGGCATTTTGCAGATTTTGCACAGGTAAAATTTCGGGTATTTTATCCCTGCCGCATTGTTTGGCGGCGGCTTCGGCTATTTTTTGCCAACGTTTTTGCCTATCTATGGCTTTATCACCTTTAAGCTGTACTACACTGCGTTCACAAGCCAAAGGAATAACTGTGCTTACACCCAGCTCCACAGCTTTTTGAATGATAAGCTCCATTTTTTCGCCTTTAGCAATGCCCTGCAATAAATAAAGCTGTAAATCAGCCTCTTTGGCCGCAGGCAAAACCTGTTTCAGCAACAATTCCACCCTATTTTCGTTGATTTTAATGATTTCCGCTATAAAAGGGCTATTGCCGCACACCACTTCCAGTTCTGCACCCACAGCTTTACGCAATACCAGGCTTATGTGCCTGGCATCACTGCCTTCAATATATATATCATCGCCTATTTGCGGGTCTTTTTTAGTTTCCACAAAAAAACGGCTCATAGATCCTCCCTTACAGCGGTTAAAGCTACCCAGCCCTTTTCTTCTTTGGTTTCTGTTAATTTAAAGCCTGCTGCCTTTAAAGCATTTATTACTTCCGCAAGCCTTTCTTCAATAATACCCGAAACCAAAACTTTGCCCGTATCTTGCAAAAACTCCTTGAATAATGGGCTCATGGCTATAATAACATCTGCCACTATATTGGCAACTATAATATCATAGCCGCCTCCTATTTGTTTACACAAGCCTTCATCCTCTATAATATTTCCCCAAAAGCCTGTATAATGCTCATCTGCTATGCCATTTCTTTTAGCATTTGCTATGGCTGTAGCAACGGAATATTGGTCTATATCCACAACTGTTGCGGAAGCTGCGCCCAAAAGCATGGCTGATATGGCAAGTATACCGCTGCCACAGCCTAAATCCAACACTTTATCCCCCGCATTAAGACTGTTTTCTAAGGCTTCAAGACATAAACGGGTAGTATAATGCTGGCCTGTACCAAAGCTGGAATTGGGGTCTATTTCCAAAACCCTTCGGTTTTCATCTTCTGTATATTCTTCCCAGGAAGGCTTGATAACCAGCTTTTCTCCTACTTTAAAAGGTTTATAATATTTTTTCCATTCATTTTGCCAAACTTCTTCATCCTTATCCGCCAACTCTATTTCCAGGCTGCCCCAAGATTTTTCTTTATCTTCACGCTTTAATTCCGCCAAAGCGGTTTTTAAGGCTGTTAAGGTTTCCGCACCTTGCAAGTTATCTGCCAAATAGATTTTTAAATTGGTGGTTTTGTTTTGGGCAAACAAAACTTCATCACTTAAATAATCCCAAGTGTGGTTTGGGTTATTAATGAATTCCCGAACATCATCAGCATCTTCCACCACCCAGCCCGGAATACCAAGCTGTAAAAGCATGGTTGAAAGCGGCTCTATGCCCGCCCTTGCTGTATATATGGTAACCTCTTGCCAGTTCATAACTGCCTCCTGAAAAATCATTATATTGCATTGATTAAATTACATCATAGATTTAATAAACTGTAGTAAGTATTGGTACAACTTTTACTTATATTCGGCGGCCAGCTTAGCAAACAGCGGCATATACTGTAGCCGCATCCTCCATTTCGTTGAAAACAACTACTACATAGCACCCCTAACCTTAATAAATTTAATTTTATGCCTCGGTTTTATAACCTTATATCTCATAACATTTGTTTTACCCTGTCTGTAAGTATTTGCACAATCCTTTCATCATAACCTAAAACCCTACCGAAGCCAACTTTTATATGAGGCTGTTCTTTACAAAATTCTTCTATTATAGCAGGTATATCCTCTAATGTATGTGTACCTTCAAACAGGAAATAGGGTATTACCTTTATATCATCTATACCTTTTTGAACAAAATCATGTAAAGCTTGTTTAAGGTTTGGCTCTGCAAATTCCAAAAAGCAATAGGCCACAGCGGAAACAGGAATTTTTTCCTTTGCAAGCTCCTGCTCAAAATACGCCATTACTTGTTTAAATACAGTTTTAGTTTCAGGTTTGCGGCTGCCATGGGCTATAATTATAATACCTTTCATAGGCTATACCCCTTAAATGTTTTATTTTATAGTTTTCAAAGCCGTTTCTGCACAATCCAAGGTATAAGCTATATCCTCTTCAGTATGGGCATAGGAAACAAAAGTGGCCTCGAACTGGGCAGGTGCTAAATAAATGTCTTTACTCAACATAAAATTAAAGTATTTGCTGTATTTTTCGGTATCACTCATTTTGGCTTCAGCATAATTGGTTACTTTGTGGTCAGTAAAGTAAAGGCAGGAAAGTGAACCTATACCGTTCACTACAGCTTTTACATCGTGCCTTTTTATAATATCCCTTAAGCCTTCACATAAGGTGTGGGAAAGTTTGGCTATATATTCATAAACCTGCGGATTATTCTTCAAAAAATTCAATTGGGCTATACCTGCCGCCATGGCTACAGGGTTACCGCTTAAAGTACCTGCCTGATAAACCGCACCTAAAGGTGAAACCTGTTGCATAATCTCTTTTTTGCCACCGTAAGCGCCTACGGGCATACCGCCGCCGATGATTTTGCCCAAGGTAGTTAAATCCGGCTTGATACCATAATACTTTTGGGCACCGCCATTTGATACCCTAAAGCCTGTGATGACTTCATCCGCTATCAACAAGGCATTATTTTCTTGGCAAAGCTGCTGTACACCTTTTAAGAAGCTTGTTTCGGGTAATACTACACCCATATTACCTGCTACTAATTCTATTATTACAGCCGCTACCTGATTATTGTTTTGCTCAAACAGAGCGGCCACGCTTTCAAGATCATTATAAGTTGCAGTAAGGGTATCCTGTGCACAGGCTTCGGGAACACCAAGGCTGCTGGGTACACCTGTAAGCATAGCACCTGAACCTGCTTTGACCAGCATAGCATCACTATGACCGTGGTAACAGCCCTCAAATTTGATTACCTTGTTTTTACCCGTATAGCCACGGGCTACCCTGATAGCACTCATGACCGCCTCGGTACCGGAATTGACCATGCGCACCATTTCTATAGATGGTATCATTTCACAAATAAGCTCGGCCATTTTGATTTCAGCTTTGGTAGACGCACCAAAGCTAAGGCCTTTAGCGGCAGCTTCCTGTACGGCTTTCACCACTTCAGGGTGAGCATGCCCCAAGATTAGCGGCCCCCATGAACCTATATAGTCGATGTAACCATTGCCTTCAACATCATACATTCTTGCGCCTTTGGCACTTTCAATAAAACGGGGTGTGGAATTTACCGATTGAAAATTTCTAATAGGGCTATTTACACCGCCAGGTATTAATTCCTGGGCCCTTTTAAACAATTCCTGTGATTTAAGCATTAGCCTATCCTTCCTTCATCTATCATTTTGGCTATTTCCAAAGCATAATAGGTGATGATTATATCCGCTCCTGCTCTGTACATGCTAACAGCGGTTTCCGCAACTATGCCTTTTTCATCTATTAACCCTGCCTGCGCAGCCGCTTTGATCATAGCATATTCTCCGCTGACGCTGTAAGCGGCAACAGGCAAATTGAAGCTTTGCTTCACTTCACTTATAACATCCAAATAGGAAAGTGCAGGCTTTACCATTAATATATCTGCGCCTTCCAGAATATCCAATTCCGCCTCTTTCAAGGCTTCCCTGATATTATGATAATCCATTTGGTAGGTTTTTCTATCCCCAAAGGAAGGGGCACAGCCTGCCGCATCCCTAAATGGGCCGTAAAAACTGGAAGCATATTTTACAGCATAGGACATTATGGCTTTATCCGCAAAACCGTTTTTATCCAAAGCTTGGCGGATAGCTCCCACACGCCCGTCCATCATATCCGAAGGGGCTACCATATCTGCACCTGCTTGAACATGTGATACAGCAACCTTGGCCAGTACTTCCAAGGTTTTATCATTATCTACATTCTTATTTTTAAGGATACCGCAATGCCCATGGCTGGTATATTCGCAAAGGCAAACATCTGTAATGATATTAAGTTCGGGAAATTCCTTTTTCAGGTTGATTACCGCCTGCTGTAAAGCACCGTCTTCAGCATAAGCAGAGCTACCCACTTCATCCTTATGTTCAGGTATACCGAATAAGAGCAAGTTTTTCACTCCTACATTACAGGCTTCCTCCGCACATTTTTGCAATGTATCGGGGCTGTAGCGTTTTTGGCCTGCCATAGTAGGGATATCCTCTATGATATTTTTGCCTTCCCTAATGAATACAGGGTAAATGAGCGAGCTTTTGGCTATTCTGGTTTCCCGTACCAATTCACGCATAACTTGGTTAGTACGTAATCTGCGTGGTCTCATTGTAAGTTCCATAATGACCTCCCGAAATTTATATAATAATTTTTGCTTATCCTATTGGGCTAGCATGGCTTCCACCAAATCGTCCAGGGTAGCTTTTTTGGCTACGATTATTTGCATGCCGTATTTTTTGGCTTCCGCCGCTGTTTCTTCACCTATGCAAACCGCTTTGATTTTACTATAAACTAAATCCGGCAGGGCATTCACAAAACCCCTTACCGTTGAGGCGCTGGTAAAGGCCGCATATTCAAAATCACCGTTTTGGATGACTTCTTGAGAAAACTCACAGTGTTCCGTATTGTAAACCGTTTCATAAACTGGCACATCGTTATAATTTACAGATGCTTGCAACAAAATGCGGTTCAATTCTTTGGAGCCTATCAAAGCCCTCAAAATTAACACTTTTTCTTCTGTTTTTACCCTTTCTGCCAGCCCTTGCGCCAAATGAGTTATATTATAGGTAGTAGGCATATAATCGACCCGAATACCTCTTTTTTGAAAAGCCTTGGCGGTACCGCTGCCGATAACGGCTATTTTAATGCCCCAAAGCTCCCTTATATCCCTTCCTGTTTCCGCCAGTTTTTCAAACAGCATTTCCACGCCTGCCGCGCTGGTGAAAACCAGCCAGTTATATGACCTAATTTCCTGCATAGCCTTTTCAAAAGGCTTTTGATCAGCCAAAGCCTGGGTTTTGATACAAGGAAATTCTATAGCTTCACCACCAAGAGAGCGGATTTTTTCACTTAGCACCGAACATAAATGCTCAGGCCTGGTAACTACTACACGTTTACCATGTAAAGGCCTGCCGCTTACCCATTCGAATTGCTCACTGAAAGTACATACTTTACCTACCACGATAATAGAAGGATTTTGAATATGCTCTTCTATTGCCGCCTCATATAAGGAAGATACAGTAGAAACAACTTTTCTTTGTCTTGCCGTAGTGCCCCTTTCAATAATGGCAGCCGGCATATTTTTAGGCATT
>DGYV01000008.1:26702-26876 GCA_002398485.1 Peptococcaceae bacterium UBA4997
AAGACCATTACAAATATTTTGCAAAGCGGCTACTCCCATTAAAAAAACCAAGGTGCCGCCTGTATTTACTAAGGCCGTGAAATCTATATTAGGTTCTTTACCTGCTTTGGCGTGGCCTGTAATGATATGCAAAGAAGATACAAAATTCCTATGCGTAACAGGTATGCCTGCATA
>DGYV01000008.1:27050-31962 GCA_002398485.1 Peptococcaceae bacterium UBA4997
TTATGCCTGCATAAGCAGGTACGGAAATTGCTGAGGTAACACCGGGTATAACTTCAAAGGGAATATTATGGGCAGCCAAGAGTTCCAGTTCCTCACCGCCGCGTCCAAATAAAAAAGAATCCCCGCCCTTTAGGCGTACTACCTTATTGCCTAAAAGAGCCTGCTCCAATAATATTTTATTTATTTCAGACTGCGGCACCGGATGATTGTTCGGCGATTTGCCAACATCTATTTTATGGGCGCTTTTAGGGATAAGATTAAGTATCTGCGTTCCCACCAGCTTATCATATACCACAACATTGGCATTTTTTAAAATATTAAGGCCTTTTACAGTAATCAAGCCGGGGTCGGAAGGACCTGCACCTACCAGCCATACTTTACCTACTGTTGCTGCCATTTATTTCACCTCCGCGAGTAAACGCAATGCCAAATCATGGCCTATTTTTTGGGCATTTATTCTTTCGCCCGCCAATACCCCTTTGGCTTTTTTACCTGTTTCTATATCTACATAAAGTGCGGAAAGTTTTATTTCCGTACCGTTAAGTTCAGCAAAAGCCGCTATAGGCGAGCTGCAACCGCCATCTACCACTTTGATGAATTCCCGTTCTGCTAAGCTGGAATCTATGGCATCGGCATCATTTATGGCTTTGATGAATTCCCAATCCTCATCCTTACGGCCTTGTACAGCCAAAGTACCCTGCCCTGCGGAAGGAATGATTTCCTGTGTACTGAAAACCCTGCTTACCCTATGTTCCAGCTCCAGTCTTTTCAAGCCTGCATAAGCAAGCCCCAAAGCACTGTATAAACCATCATCCAGTTTTCTTAAACGGGTAAGCACATTACCGCGCACAGGTTCCACTTTTATATCACCAAATAGTTCCAGGAACTGAAGTTTTCTTCTTAAACCCGCACAACCCACAGGTTTTACCAAGTCTAATTCCGTAATCCCCTGCGGTAAAACCAGCACATCACGCGGATCCTCCCTTTCGGGTATAGCAATAATGGGTAGTTCATCGTTTATTTGGGCAGGCATATCCTTCATGCTGTTAACGATTATATCTATTTTACCGTCATAAAGTGCTTGCTCCAGCTCTTTTACAAAAAGGCCCTTGCCGCCTATTTTATCCAGGGTTCTATCCAAAATGATATCACCAGTGGTTTTCATGGTAACCAATTCCACTTCCATCTTAGGATAATGCTTTTTGATTTCAGCTATGATGATTTCAGATTGAATCACCGCAAGTTTGCTTTCACGGCTGCCTACTATAAGTTTTTTTCTTTTCATCCAAATACTCCCTATTCCAAAATTTTATTCAGATCACGCCGCAGTTTAGCGGCTACTCTTCTAACTTGGCCATGGTTTTCACCGCTTGAGGTTATACCTATGACCAGATTGGCTTCTTTAACAATGGCGGGGAAAAAAAAGGTACAGGCTTTTTGATTGTCCGCAACGCTTACAGGTATTGAATATTCTTTACATTCACTTCCTATTGCCTGGTTCACGCTCTTATCATCGGTTGCTGCCACTGCTATAAAAGCATCTTTGCAATCACCTGTTTGATAAGGCCTCTTTTCCACCTTAAAGCCATGTTTGGCTGCAAGTTCCCATACCTCTTCGTTCAGGCAAGGCGCAATAACCCGCAGATTTGGCTTGAACTGCAAAAGAGTTTTTATTCTTCTTGCCGCGATATTGCCTGCCCCAACTACCACTACAGGCCTGCCTGCCAGCGATACAAATAACGGGAAATACGGAATTGCTGCCGTTTTTTCCCCGTTAGATTTTATTATTGAATCATTTTGCTTTGCAGAAACAGGTTTTTGCATAAAGCATACATCCTTCCGCAATTGAAATACCTTGCTTGAAAACAAACAGTTATATTAAAATTTTTTATTTGATACCAAAGCATTACTTAACTACTTTTCCCAAATTGGTAAAACATTCACCCCATTGCTCTTCCTGCACGCTGTCCTTAATACCGAACAAAAGCCCGCTTATGGCTTTTTCCGCAACACAGGAAAGCTTTTCTTCAAAAAGATTGCGTTCGATTTCGGTTAGATCCAACTCTGCAAGTTCTTTTTTGATATTACCGTAAATTTTTTCGGCAGTAACACTTGTGATGTCATTTATTACAGGCACAAAAGCTCTGAATTTATACCATTTTCTGAATTCGGTCATATACTTTTTGATGATCTGTTCAGCCTGGGCCAAGGCCTTTTGATTAAGCTCATCTTCGGGCAGTATACCCAGGGAATCCATATCAATAAGGTTTATATTGGCTAAATCAGCAACTGTAGGATCGATATCACGGGGAACAGCAAGGTCAACAAACAATTTGTTGGGCTTGCCCGCTGTTGCTTGTACAACATCGTCGTATCTTAAAGTATAGTGCGGGCTTGAGGTAACACTTATTACCAGGCCTGCTTCCCTAACTTCTTCATAGCGCCTGCTGTAATCTATGGCGGCACAGCCTTCGGGCATAATATAAACACCGTTCTTATACTTACGTAAGGTTACTTTTACGGAAGCCCCCAAAGCAACAAGCTTTTCCGCAACCATTCTGCCCATTTCACCATTACCTACAATAAGGGTTTTTATTCCTTTAAGTGTGGGATAAACTTCCTGTATTTTTGCAAGCGCCATGGTAGCCGCCGAAGCATTGTAAGAAGTGAGCCTTACCTGGGTTTTGATTTTTTTGGCTGAGGTTACGGCTGTTTGAAAAAGCTTTTCCAACACCGTATCTGCCGTATTGACGGAGCGGGCCAGTTCCAGCGCTTTTTTTACTTGAGTAAGTATTTGATCCTCACCCAAAATTTGCGATTTCATACCGCAGGCTGTTTGGCACAAGTGCAAAAAAGCCTCATCGTTTTTCCTTACCACAAAAAAGCTTTCATATTCGCTTCGGGAAACATTTTTAAGAGCACAAAGCGCATCCACCAAATCTGTATCACATTTAGATTCTTCACTTAGCCAAAGTTCCGTTCTATTGCAGGTAGAGATTATCACACAGCCTTTAGCACCATATTTCAAAATAATCTCACGCATGGCTGCTTCCGCCTGAGCAGGGGTAAAAGCAAAAACCTCTCTTTTATCGATTGCGGCATTGGCATAATCTATGCCTGCCATTTTAACATTCAAAATGAATCCCCCATTTTCCCCATATACTTAAAAATCATTATAAAAACAATAAAGACATTATAATAAATCATATTTTTGTTAAAATTATACATTGGGTTGTATAAACAAAAAAACCAAAACTTTTAAAAGCGTATTTTACACCTTCTATATTATACTATTTTAAACTTATATTTTCAATCCTTGAAAACCTGCTAAACTGATAGTATAATACAAGAGGTGTAAAATGTGGAAATTTGTATAATTATTTTCCTATATCACGGAAAAAATTACTCATAATGCCTAATTTTCATCAAACTTTTTATAAATAATTTTTTTGGGGGTAAGTATTATGATAAGCTTTTCCAAGTTACTTTTGAATCAATCCTATTATGGTGATAGCTTGCGCTATAATGCCAAAGCTCACGGACAAACCCATGGCACTGTTGCAGGCAAAGGACCTATTGTGGTGTGGAACTGCACCAAGGCCTGTAATTTAAAATGCCGCCATTGCTATGCGGAAGCCATAAATACCCCCACCCCCAATGAATTAAATACTGATGAAGCAAAAAAATTTATGGATGACTTGGTTACCTATAATGTACCCGTTTTATTGTTTTCAGGCGGGGAACCTTTATTTAGAAAAGATATTTTCGAGCTTATGGCATATGGCAAGGAAATTGGTTTAAGAATGGTTATTTCCACAAATGGTACCCTGATAGATGAAGCCAAAGCCAAAAAAATTAAAGAGCTTGGCATAAGCTATGTTGGCATAAGCTTAGACGGACTAAAAGAAGCAAACGACCTGTTTCGAGGTATTGAAGGCGCTTACGAAAAGGCTTTGCAAGGTTTTAAGAACTGCCGTAAAGTAGGCCAGAAAACAGGCCTACGCCTTACCTTGGGCAAAACAACTTATAAAGAACTTCCTAAAATTTTTGAACTTATAGAAAAAGAAAAAATCCCACGTGTTTGTTTTTATCACTTGGTTTATTCAGGAAGAGGTTCTCAAATTCAAAATGAGGATCTTACGCATGAAGAAACCAGAGCCTCTGTGGATTATATTATAGAAAAAACCTTAGATTTCCATAAAAGAGGTATTGAAACAGAAATACTTACTGTAGACAACCATTGCGACAGCATTTATCTATATAATTACCTAAAAGAACATGATGCAGCCAAAGCCAAAGCGGTTTTGGAACTGCTTACCGTAAACGGCGGCAACCGTTCGGGTATAGCCATAAGCTCGGTGGATTGGGAGGGCAATGTTTTTATAGATCAATTCACCAGAGATATAAATTTGGGTAATGTACGCAACCAAAGCTTTGGCGAAATTTGGGACAGTAAGGAAAATGAGTTTTTGCAAAAGCTTAGAAACCGTAAAGAATACCTTACGGGCAGATGCGCCAAATGCCAATGGCTTGACCAATGTAACGGTAACTTTAGGGCAAGGGCTTTGAGCACAAGCGACTTTTGGGCACCCGACCCCGCCTGTTACCTTACTGATGACGAAATAGGTTTATAGGTTATGGGTTTAGGAAAAGGAGAATAAAATGCTCATTTCATGGAATACCACCAAAAGGTGCAACCTTTATTGCAAACACTGCTACAGAGAAAGCGGCCCCGATGAGGATACCGTAAAAGAGCTTTCCACCGAAGAGGGTAAAAAGCTGATAGATGAAATAAAAAAAGCAGGCTTCCGCATTTTGATTTTAAGTGGCGGTGAACCTCTTTTAAGAGAAGATATTTATGAGCTTGTTGCCAAAACCAAAACAGCAGGTTCTTTAAATGGACCCGGGAGAG
>DGYV01000008.1:32123-32456 GCA_002398485.1 Peptococcaceae bacterium UBA4997
GCCATGGGCTCTAATGGTACCCTCTTAACTAAGGAAGCTGCCAATGAACTTAAAAAAAGCGGTTTAGCTGGCATAGCCATAAGTGTAGACAGCATGGATGCTACTTATCATGATGAATTCAGGGGTGTAGAAGGTGCATTCGATTTGACCCAGGCAGGTATAGAAAATGCGCTTGCCGCAGGCTTAAGGGTACAAATAAACCTTACCCTTACCGAAAATAATCAGGATGAATTTGAAAAGATAGTGGATCATTATGAAAAAAAGGGCGTACACGCCATTCACCCTTTCTTTTTAGTCCCTACAGGCAGGGCTCTTTCTATGGAGGAAGAAGGC
>DGYV01000008.1:32619-32779 GCA_002398485.1 Peptococcaceae bacterium UBA4997
TTTCTATGGAGGAAGAAGGCCTGCGTTCACAGGCTTATTTTGGCATGATAAAAAAAATTTTGGAAAAACAACATTCCACCAAATTGGAGCTTAAACCTACCTGTGCTCCTCAATTTATGCCGATGGCCAAAGAAATGGGCTTGGAACAAAGGTTCAGCCG
>DGYV01000008.1:32965-33664 GCA_002398485.1 Peptococcaceae bacterium UBA4997
GGCTGCCTTGCCGGTATAGCCTATTGCTGCATCCTGCCTAAAGGTGAAGTTAATATTTGCCCCTACCTGCCTATAGAAGTGGGCAATGTAAGAGAAAAACCGTTTGATGAAATTTGGCGCGACAGTGAGATTTTTGCCAAATTAAGAAATTATAAAAATTACGAAGGCAATTGCGGCAAATGCCAATATATCAATATTTGCGGTGGCTGCAGGGCAAGAGCCTATTATTATAAAGGCAACTATATGGCTGAAGAGCCATGGTGCTTTAGGAGGTAATAAATTACTGATGACAATAATGGATGCAGACGATAAAAAGCTCATAAACCTTTTGCAGCAAGGCCTGCCCCTTGAAGAAGACCCCTACGCTATAATTGCCGGCACCATGAATAAAAGCAAAAGTGAAATTTTAGCAAGGATAAAAAAGCTTAGCCAAGCAGGCTATATAAGAAGGCTGGGCGGTACTTTTGATACCAATGCCATGGGTTTTAACAGTATGCTTATAGGAGCCCATGTACCTGAAAACATTTTTTATGAAGTTGCCGAGTATATAAACAGCTATGATAATGTTACCCATAATTACAGAAGATCTGCCCACTTGAATATGTGGTTCACCTTTACCGCCAAGGATGAAAAAACCCGAACGGATTTCATAACAGCACTTAAAGAAAAATTCAATAATATTGAAGAGGTTTTGGAATT
>DGYV01000008.1:33876-34010 GCA_002398485.1 Peptococcaceae bacterium UBA4997
AAACTTCAAGCTACACGTTTTTTTCGATATGGAAAGCAGGTGAACAATGAATAATATTACCGAAAAAATAATCAAAGAATTGCAAGCTGATTTGCCTTTAACGGAAAATCCTTACCAAACTATTGCCAAAAAAC
>DGYV01000008.1:34179-34529 GCA_002398485.1 Peptococcaceae bacterium UBA4997
TTACCAAACTATTGCCAAAAAACTGGGTATAACAGAAAAGGAATTAGTTAAAAGATTAAAACAGTTAAAAGCAAACGGCCAATTAAAGCGCATAGGCGTAATTTTGAAACACCAAAAATCCGGCTATAATGCCAATTCTATGGCAGTTTTTACGGTAGAAGAAAACCATATGAAACAGGTTGGCCGTAAATTGGCGGAAAGCCCCAAGGTAAGCCATTGCTACGAAAGAGCAGCACAGCCGCAATGGCCCTACAACCTTTATGCCATGGTCCACGGCAAAAATGAAGATGAAGTAAAAAATTTTATACTAGATTTTGCAAAAACCAATAAGATTGCCGAATATAATATTT
>DGYV01000008.1:34697-40756 GCA_002398485.1 Peptococcaceae bacterium UBA4997
TAAGATTGCCGAATATAATATTTTAGTAAGTGAAGAGGAACTCAAAAAAACCAGTATGCGCTATGTAAAATAATAATAATATTGGTACGACTATGTATTTTATATAAATTTATAATTTTATATAACACAAAACCCCCCTTTACTTTAAGGGGGGTTTTGCCTTGCTGGCGCCATTATAAACTTTTGTTCAAAAACCGATACGGTTTAATGGCGGCAGCCGCCCTATAAAACCACACTCATAACAAAAATCATGTAAAAAACTTATTTTATATTTAAGATTAACCTAAAATTTTGGCCAAATCCGCTTCGGGAGTGGAAATAGGAGTCAAATTGTAGTTTTCTACCAATATATTGAGTACATTGGAGGAAATAAAAGCAGGTAAAGTTGGGCCGATATAGATATTCTTAATGCCAAGTGCCAAAAGGGTCAAAAGGATACACACGGCCTTCTGCTCATACCAGGACAATACAAGGGTTAAAGGTAAGTCGTTAACACCGCATTCAAAAGCATTGGCTAAAGCCACCGCTACCTGGATAGCACTGTAGGCATCATTACACTGCCCCATATCCATTATCCTGGGCAGGCCGCCTATTTCACCCAAATCCAAATCATTAAAACGGTATTTACCGCAGGCAAGGGTCAAAATAATGCTATCTTTAGGAGCTTTCTGCACAAATTCGGTATAATAATTTCTGCCTGTTTTAGCACCGTCGCAGCCGCCCACCAGGAAGAAATGCTTGATTGCGCCTGCTTTTACCGCACCAACAACTGTATCAGCCACACCAAGTACTGTATCTTTACCAAATCCTGTGGTCAAGGTATCACCACCGTTGATGCCTGTCATGGCTTTTGTTTCCGTATAGCCGCCAAGCTCTAAGGCTGTACTGATAACAGGAGTAAAATCCTTTTCGCTACCAACGTGTTTGATTTCCGGATAAGCCACTACCTCGGTAGTGAAAACCCTATCAGCATAGCTTTCTTTTACGGGCATTAAGCAGTTGGTTGTAAACAAAATAGGTGCGGGAATATTTGCGAATTCTTTTTGCTGGTTCTGCCAAGCAGTACCAAAGTTGCCTTTTAAGTGCGGGTAAGCCTTAAGTTTAGGATAAGCATGGGCAGGCAGCATTTCGCCGTGGGTATAAATATTTATGCCCTTATCCTTAGTTTGCTCTAACAAAATATGCAAATCATACAGATCGTGTCCTGTTATAACTATAAAGGGACCTTTTTCAATATTTGTGGTTACTTTTGTAGGCACGGGCTTGCCAAAGGTTTCTGTATTGGCTTTATCCAAAAGTGCCATGCATTTCAAGTTTATTTCACCCGTTTCCAAAACTGCGGGTAAAAGTTCATTCAAACCTAAGTTTTCATCGCCTATCATTTTTAAGGCTTTATAGAAGAATGCATTCACTTCCGCATCGGAATAACCAAGCACATCCGCATGGTAAGCATAAGCCGCCATACCACGGATACCAAAAAGGATAAGGGATTTCAGGGAACGGATATCCTCATCGCCTTGCCAAATTTTTTCCATATCATAGTTAGCTATAGTTTTATCAGGTTTCAAGGTTTCCGCTTTGGCAAACAAAGCGCCTATGGATACATCGTCGAAAGATACATTGGTTACGGTTGTGAACAAGCCTTCCATAACCAGCTTATTCATAGCAGGTGTATTTTGATTTTCTTTAACACCTTTGGCTAGGGCTATCAAAGCACCTGTTAGCTTATCTTGAAGTTTAGCGGTATCCGCCTTTTTGCCGCAAACACCGGCGGATCCTGCACAGCCTTTACCTGCTGCAGTTTGTTCACATTGAAAGCAAAACATGTTTCCCATTTTTCTTCCTCCTTAAAATTATTTTTATAGTTTTTTATTCCAATATACTGCCATCAGTGGATATAGTAATAACCTGCCAAGGAATCATTTTTTTACTATTTTGCAAAGCTTTTATAACGGCATCCACCATACCACCGCAGCAAGGAACTTCCATGCGTACTACAGTTACACTTTTTATATTATTGTTTTTTAGAATATCCGTAAATTTTGCGGTATAATCATCGCTATCCAACTTGGGGCAGCCAATCAAGGTAATTTTATTTTTCATAAATTTATTATGGAAATTTCCGTAAGCAAATGCTGTACAGTCTGCCGCTATCAGCAAATTGGCTCCGTTAAAATATGGCGCATTTACGGGTACCAAATGGATTTGACAAGGCCACTGGTTAAGCTGTGAGCTTACCCCCGTTTCCGCTTTTTCAACAACTTCAGGAACTGATTTGCGGTTAATACTTTTTGCCAAAGTTCCTGGGCAACCGCAAGGTAAAGGGGCAGGTGCAGTTTTTCTCTTACTGGCTGCTACGGCTGCCTCATCATAGGGCAGCGCTTCACGCTCTTCAAAGCTTATGGCATTGGTTGGGCAGGCAGGTAAACAGTCGCCCAAGCCATCACAGTAATCGTCTCTTAAGAGCTTAGCTTTGCCATCTATAATACCGATTGCACCTTCGTGGCAGGCTTTGGCACATAAACCACAGCCATTGCATAATTCAGTATCTATTTTGATGATTTTTCTTTTCATTTTTTAGTACCTCCTTGTTTTTATGGCTTAAGTATACTACAATAAGATTCAATATAATGTTGCATTTGCAACAAGGAGTGAAGAAATGAAAAGATATTTGGATATTCTTAAAAATGTATCGCTTTTTCGAAATATAGAGTTTGAAAATCTGGCAGCTATGCTTTCCTGCCTTGGTACCCGCAAGCAGGAATATGAAGCCGGCTGTGTAATAATTTTGGCTGGCGATAATATACAGGATGTAGGCATTGTTATAAAAGGCACGATACAAATAATAAAAGAAGATATTATGGGCAACCGAGCTATTATTGCCAAATTGAATGAAAGTGATATTTTCAGCGAGACCTTGGCCTGCGCAAATGTTGAGGAAAGCCCCGTAACCGTTATGGCACTTACCCCCGCAACAGTACTATTTATAAGTGTAAAACGTATAATAACTACATGTTCCTCCTCCTGTGTTTTCCATACCACGCTTGTTAGCAACCTGCTTAAAGTTATTGCCAAAAAAAACATTTACCTTACCAATAAAATGAACATCCTTTCCCAAAGAACGATTCGGGAAAAAATACTTACCTATTTGACCACTCAGGCAGATAATGCAGGCAGCCTTATTTTTACTATACCCTTTAACCGAGGTGAATTGGCAGATTTTTTAAGTGTAGACCGCAGTGCTCTTTCCCGAGAGCTTGCCAATATGCAAGCTCTCGGCTTGATAGATTACCATAAAAATGACTTTAAGCTGCTTTAGAATATAATAAAAAAGCAAAAGCCCTCATTAAGAGGGCTTTTGCTTTGGGAAACACTTATTTAACCTATTCCGCAATAGGTTTTAAACATAGAAACCCGAAGGTTCTTCGGAAAGGTTTATCATAATATTCTTCATTTGTGTATAATGTTCCAAAATAACTTTATGGGTTTCACGGCCGATGCCCGATTGCTTATAACCACCGAAAGGAGCACCCGCAGGGATACTGTTATAAGTATTCACCCACATCCTGCCTGTTTGAATACCTCTGCATACCCGGATAGCTCTGTTGATATCACGAGTCCATACTGCTCCGCCCAAGCCATATTTATTATCATTGGCCATGGCAATAACCTCTTCCTCGGTTTTAAATTTGATTACCACAGCCACCGGTCCGAAGATTTCTTCCTGAGCAATTCTCATATCATTAGTTACATCTGTAATTAAGGTAGGTCTCATGAAGCAGCCATCTGCCAGCCCACCTTCAGTTACAGCTTCTCCGCCGCAGGCAATGTGAGCTCCTTCTTCTTTTGCAACATCAATGTAGCCTAATACCTTCTTTAACTGGGACTTAGAAATAAGAGCGCCCATCTGAGTATCAGCTTCCCAAGGAAGACCTACTTTTACCTTATTAAACTGTTTCACTGCCTCTTCTACAAAGCGATCATAGATATCCTCATGAACAAATACTCTGGAGCCTGCGCAACATACCTGACCCTGGTTAAAGAGAATACCCATCTGCAGTCCATCCATAGCCAAATCCCACTGACAATCCGGGAAGAAGATGTTTGCAGATTTTCCGCCTAATTCCAGAGTTGCTGGAATCAGTCGTTTTGCTGCTGCTAATGCAACGTCAATACCAACCTCTGTTGAGCCTGTAAATGCAAGCTTCTGGAATCCTTCGTGCTGAAGCATATCATTACCGGATTTGGAGCCTGCTCCTGTAATTACGTTAAATACTCCCTTAGGCAATACATCCTTCACTAAGTCTGCCAATTCAAGAACGCTCAGTGATGTGCTGCTGGAAGGTTTAATTACAGTACAGCATCCGCTTGCCAGAACAGGTGCCAGCTTCCAAGCTGCCATTAAGAATGGGAAGTTCCAGGGAATAATCTGACCTACCACACCGATAGGTTCCTGAAGAACCAGACTTAAGGTGTTCTCACCCAGCATAGTTGCAGTCCCTTCTTCTCCCATAATAACGCCTGCAAAATACCGGAAATGCTCAGCCGCCATAGGAATATCAATGGCTTTTGTCTCTCTGATGGGCTTGCCGTTGTCTAAAGTCTCGATCATAGCCAGTCTGTCTGCATTGGCATCAATAATATCTGCAATCTTATTTAAGATCACTGCCCTTTCACTTACCGTTGTTTTCTTCCAAGATGGAAATGCTGCCTGGGCGGCTGCTACCGCTCTGTCCACATCTGACTTGGAAGCTTCTGCGATTTCCGCCAGCAATCTTCCATCTCCAGGGCTGTAGGTTTTAAGACTGGCGCCTCCCTCAGCATCACTCCATTCACCATTTATAAACAACTGGTATTTTTCTTTTAGTTTAATTTGATCCATTGTGTTTCTCCTTTCTTTTTTCTTAATAAATAGTTACGTTTCTATTACCTGTATAATAATCTTAACATTAACAATTTTCTTTTTCAATATTAATTATTTAATTAACAACCTAAATATTTTTTAGATAACTTTTCATTATATAGGAAGTTAATGGTTTATTGTTTCCTTTTGAGAAATTTTATTAAAAACTTTTAGGTGATTTCTTAATTACCAGGAAAAAGTTTATTATTTTTTTAACAATTCAACCAATTACCCTTTTCATAACCATGAAAGGGGAGTATAATGTAACAATACAAGGAAAAGGGGGATTTTTATGTTTTCAATATACAATTGCGGCTATGATTCCAAACATCTGTCTGCACTGGATATGCGCAGACCAAATGGGTCACCTGACTACACGCTTCTCTTTATCAAAACAGAAGCATTTTTTGAAGTGGAGGGAAAGATCATTAACACACCGGCAAACACAGCCATTCTCTATGATAAATTTGCCCCTGTCCACTACGGCTGTCTGTCTCCTCACTACAATGATGACTGGATTCATTTTGACCTTGAGGAACAAGATTTACCATTTCTCTTAAGCCTTGACATCCCCTTTAATAAACCGCACCCTTTAGCTTATGTAGGCCATCTGTCCGAATATGCCAGACTCATTGTACTTGAAAAACATTCCGACAATCCCTACAAAGAAGAGATTTTAGATTCCTTAATGAGAACCCTCCTCTACTCCTTGGCTTCCCAGCTTCACTCAATACCGGATGCAGCCACCTCCAACAAAAACTATCAGGCAATGAATGAGCTTCGCATGGCAATTCTCAATGCTCCACATAGAAAATGGACCATCAGGGAAATGTCCCGGATGGTCCTCATGAGTCCTTCTTATTTTCAGCATTTATACAAAGAGCTGTTTGGTGTATCCTGTATGCAGGATGTGATCGCTGCCCGTTTAAAAAATGCATGCTTCTATTTGCGCACTACAGATATGTCCATTCAGTCACTGGCTGAATTTTGCGGCTATGACAGTGAACTTCACTTTATGCGCCAGTTTAAAAAGTATCAGGCTATGACTCCCAGCCAGTATCGGGATCACTACAGAAAGCACTGATTCTCCTGTTGATTACCACAGGTAGAAATCATTTCCTCTGATCTTTAAAAGTGCCTCAAGGAAGAAATAATC
>DGYV01000008.1:40969-48133 GCA_002398485.1 Peptococcaceae bacterium UBA4997
CATGATCCTCTGCATGGTAAGAAGAGGAACATTTGGTAAGAACACAGTCATTGTGCTCTGTAAAATCACAGTGGTTATCATATAAAGCCTTTAACAGCTTATAGGCTGCATTTAAGTACATCTCCTGCTCAAGCTCTCCAACCTGTGCTGCAATCTCTAACAGGCCGCAGGCTGCTATGGCTGCAGCTGTATCATCATACCAAAGTGGGTTTGCAGGCTGTCTGAAATCCACAGGAATCAGCCCGTCCTCAGGGATATTTGCAATAAAATAATGAGCAATTTTCTTAGCTGTATTTAAATATTCCTCTTTCCCGGTATGACGGAAGCTCATAAGGAATCCGTAGAGTCCCCAGGACTGTCCTCTTGTCCAGGAAGAACCCTGACAATAACCCTGACCGCCATAATCTCTTACATATTCCCCTGTTTCAGGATCAAATTCAACAATATGGCGGACTGAACCGTCCGGTCTAACAAAATTCTCCATGACAGTATCTGCATGAAGCATAGCAATCTGTTTAAAACGTGGGTCCTTTGTCTCCTCTGTTGCCCAGTAAAGAAGAGGGATATTAAAGAGGCAGTCAATAATTGCCCAGCCTGTTCTGTCTTCTTTGCCGGTCAGATCCTCATTCCATGCTCTGATGAATTTACCAACAGGGTTAAATCTTCCTGCCAAAAGATTGGCTGCATGAAGCCCCCGTTTTTTCGATTCCTCATTCCCTGTTAAATGATAATCAGCCACAGCTGTTGGCAGATACATAAACCCAACATCATGATGAAGTCCGTAAAAGTCACTAAAACACCGATCTAATTTGCCCTCTGATACTCTGGCGATTTCCGCATACCGGTTATCTCCCGTTGTATGATACATCTGCCACATCATACCGCCCCAGAAACCATTGCACCACCAGTTGATTCCGTCATCTATGCCGCCTTCCACGGCACTTCTGTCATCATGGACTCCATTTACCGTTGTGTAGGGTATCTTGTTCCTTGACTTCTCACTGACCCATTCCATTTTGTGAAGCATTTTCTCAGTTGCCTCTGCAATCCAGCCCTGATTCTGTCTGTTCATCTGTATTCCCCTCTCTGCTGCGTATAAAACGCCATTGATTGATCTACTTACTTATATACCGCAAGTAAGGTATTTCTTACAATGGGCAATACAGTTTTCAACTGACTTTTCCTGCTTTTCTTTAAGATAGCGTACTTTCCTGTTAAATTAAAATATCCTCTTCATAAGCAGTTTCATACCACTGGAAGCAAAGTTCATTCCACACTTCCCAGGCATTCTGGCATTCTGCGGAAAGGCTGTCATATTCTTCTTGTCTGTCCCAAGCCTCTCCACTCCAGAAACCTTCACTGGAATGCCACAGCTGTGTTAATTCCTGTTTTCTCTCACAAAGGCTTTCATAATACTCCTCTGCCGGCTCCATTTTCTCCATAATAGCCTTAAAACGCCAGTCTAAATATGCCTCTTCTGCAGAAATCTCCCTTAATCGATGGCGTTCTGCCTTAGGAACTGCCCGGATTCCTGCAATAAGAGCCTGTTCCTCTGCCTTCATCTGTGCAGCAAGCCCTTCTCCCGCGTTTCCTCTTCTGCTTCTCTCCAAATAATGCTCATATCCAAACGGATAATACATTGCCGAAAAATTTTCAAAAATTAGAACAGAATCTGCCACCTGTCTGATAAAATACCTGTCATGAGAAACGAACAATATAGTACCTGTATAAGCCTTAAATGCAGACTCCAAGGTCTCCTTCGCCTGAATATCCATATGATTGGTAGGCTCATCAAGAATCAAAAAATTAGGTCTGCTGGTAAGAAGCTCTGCAAGCACCAGCCTTGACTTCTCCCCTCCAGATAGGGAAGAAACTCTTTTTGCAGCCTGGCTTCCTCCAAATAGATAAGCTCCAAGAACACTTCTCATCTCTTTTTCCGTCATAACAGGAAATAAATCGTGAAAATGTTCTGCTACTGTTTTCTCAGATTCAATCTCAGCGGAATGCTGATCAAAATATCCAAAAGTAATGTTATTTCCAAGAGAATACGCTCCCGATAAAGGAGGCAGCAGCCCTGCCACAGTCTTGAGAAATGTTGTCTTACCAGCTCCATTGGGGCCTAACAATCCAATCTTCTGCCCTTTTTTTATTCTCAGAGACAGTTCCAAAAGTGGTTTGTCATAACCAATCTTTAAATGCTCAGCCTCAAATACCCACTTACTACCCGGAAACAGAGGGTCAATAGAACCTGTAAAAATATGAACATCATCTTCCTCAGGTTTAGCAATCCGCTCCATTCGCTCCATTGCCTTTTTCTTGGACCTTGCAAAGGATGCCTTTTTAGGCTTGTGCTTAAACCGCTCCACCAGTTGATTTAACCGGTCAAGCTCCTCCTGCTGCCGCTCATAAGCCTTTGTCTGAAGCCTGATACTCTTAAGCTTCTCTTCTCTGTAATGAGTATAATTCCCCGAATACTTCGTAAGCCTTCCACCTGCCGCCTCATAGACCACTTCAGCAGTCTGATCCAGAAAAAAGCGGTCATGGGACACCATCACCACTGCCTTTTCGTATTGCTGCATATACTGCTCCAGCCATTCAGAGGTTTTAATATCCAGATGATTGGTAGGTTCATCCAGAAGAAGAATATCCGGTTTCTCCAGAAGCAGACGAATCAGCGCGATCTTCGTCTGCTCCCCGCCTGAGAATTCTGAAAGCCGTTTTTTCTTATGGCTTTTTAAAAACCCAAAGCCTGTAAAGAGAATGTCATATTCCCTCTCATACTCAAACCGTTCTCTGGAAAATGTCTCCCTGCTTGGGCAGCTTTCTAAAAGTACCTCTTCCACAGTTTTATTCAAATCAGAAAACGCCTGCTGCTTCAGCATCCCCATAGTCAGACTTCTGGAAGAGGCAATTCCCACTCCCTGCCTTTTATCGTCTCTGTCCAGCTCCAGTTCTCCTGCAATCAGCCGAAGCAGCGTTGTCTTACCTGCGCCGTTTTTCCCAACCACTGCTATTTTTTCATTTCCCTTAATCTCAAAATTAATATGTGACAGAATCAGCTGCCCGCCAATTGTCACAGTTCCGTCTGTAATCTGATATAACATGATCTAATCCTTTTTCTTCTCTCTGTCTGTTAAAAATCTTCGTTTGTATTTCAACTGTGCATAATCTGTAATTCTCTTCAAATAAACAGAATCTGAGATTCCACCCACAACACCCACAATGGGAATCCCCTGTATAAACTTCATATAGAGCATTTCCTCAGAAAGCCTGTAGGCAGTCAGCTTCAGCAGCTTCTCCTTTTCCGTCTGCCTTAAACCATCTTCAATCCATCGGTCAATGGTATCATTCCCTCTGTATAAATCATCTCCATGATCTAAAGAGGTATAAATCAGCTTTAAGATAAATACCTGCTCTTCCTTTGACTCGTAGCTGTAACCATAACTTAAAGCGATTTCATAAATGCTCTTTAAAATCAGAGCAGCAAACAGGGGAATATCAGGAATTCCAATGCCAAGAAGCCCTGTTCCAATCCCTTCCACTCCCGATACCATAAGGTTTTTTAGATTGGCTGACTGGGCATGTTTATTAAATGCATTCATAGTCTTTCCAGACTTTTTCAGTTCCACTGCATAAGCATTCATCTTGTAGGTAAATTCTCTCTTATCCTTCTGATAGGTTTTCTCAATCATGCCCGTGCCTTTTAAAAACACCATCTGAAATGCCTTATAAAAGGCAAGATCCAGAGTATTCTGAAGCTTTTCCGGCACCACCTTATCCAGTTTTTCATTGATAAATGATGCATTGCTCTCCTTTTGTTTTTCCAAAAAGCGGACCTCGCTTTTCCTAAGCGCATCCCACTGTTTTTCCTCCGGTGTCTTTCTGTTACTAAAAAACATCAATAAACCTCACTTCCAAACGGCATCAGTGCCAGTTTTGCAATTTTAAAGTGCTGTAAACCAAAGGGAATTCCAATAATGGTAATGCATAATATAGCTCCCAAAATAGCTGATTCTATGGCAAGAGGCAGTCCTGATACAAGCAGCCAGATAATATTAAGTAGCAGTGATCCTGCTCCACCTCCATACCGAACCTCTTTCCCAAATGGAAAAAAGCTTAATCCTGCAAATTTAAAACACTGCAGCCCAACCGGTATTCCTATAATTGTAATACACCAGAGACACCCTGCAAGGAGCCAGCTAAGCCCGCTTAAAAAGCCTCCGGTTATAAACCATAATAAATTACCAAGGCAGCCCATATCATAAGCCCTCCATTTCGATTTTATGTGTGTTTGTTATGAAACAATTCCAGATTACCACGTTTTTTTCCAGTCATCAATCATCCTTAGAAATTCTTAATAAACTTATGCATTTATATTGAATTCTTTTTTCTATATTCCGCAGGTCTCATCTGCATTTCCTTCTGAAAATGCTTGCAGAAAGAGGAGGAATCGTGATAACCGCAGGAATAGGCAATTTCTGTAATTCTGTATTTTGTATTACGCAACATAATCTTTGCCTCATTCAAACGGTAACCGCTTAGATACTGCTTAGGTGACCGACCGGACTGCTTCATAAAAATCCGGTACAGATAAGTTCTGTCAATTCCAACATAATCAGCGATTTCCTGAATCTGAATGGGATAACTGTAGTTATGAGAGATAAAGAACACAGCCCTTTTATAATACCCCTCTTCATCCACCAGCCCGCCACTTTTCCCTGTCCGTATCAAGCCTGCCATAATCAAATAAAAATATCCAAGAACTCTTTCCTTATTCTCTCTTGCACTTCCAAAGGATTTTATGAGTTCTGTAAAATATCCGGCAATCTGGTCAATTTCCCCCATAGCACATACAGGATTATGAGAATCAGGATAATATTGCTGCAGCATAACACCTGCTTCTTCTCCATCAAAAGCAATCCATGCGTAATTCCAGGGTTCCTCCCTATCTGCCTGATAATAGGTCACCTCTTCCGGACGGATTAAAAATGCCTCTCCTTTTTTCACATCAAAAACACCATCTTCTGTCTTAATAATGCCCTTTCCTTCCAACACAAAATGAATCAAGTAATGAGTTCTTACAGCAGGTCCGAAAAAATGTCCTCTTTCACACTCTTCTCTTCCACAGTATAAAACCTTCAAAATCCTTCCTCCATACCATAATACAACAAAATGACAATTATTATGAAACAATTTCTCTATTCCAAAACTCCATCTCATTATATACTTTTCTTAGAAAGACTACAATCATATTCAAAGGAAAGGAAGAGTATTTATGTTAAAGATCACATTTATGGGAGCCGGAAGCACAATATTTACCAGAAATGTACTGGGTGACTGCATGTGCACCCCTGCATTGCAGAATGCAGAGATTGCCTTATACGACATTGACGAGGAGCGGTTAAAGGATTCCTATGTTATTTTATCCGCAATCAACAAAAATATAAATGAAGGCAGGTCCACCATCACCACCTATCTGGGAGTTCCTAACCGAAAGGCAGCATTAAAGGATGCAACCTTTGTTGTAAATGCCATTCAGGTAGGAGGTTACGATCCATGCACCATTCTGGATTTTGAAATCCCCAAGAAATATGGCTTAAAGCAGACCATTGCAGATACACTGGGAATCGGCGGAATTATGCGTGCTCTGCGGACAATCCCGGTACTTGAAGAATTTGCAAGGGATATGGAAGAGGTCTGTCCTGATGCTTATTTCTTAAATTATACCAATCCTATGGCAATGCTCACCGGATATATGCAGCGTTACACCAATGTAAAAACCATCGGCTTATGCCACAGTGTCCAAACCTGTTCTGAAACCGTTTTAAAAGGTCTTGGTATGGAGGACAAACTGGAAGGCCGTACAGAGTTAATTGCAGGAATCAACCATATGGCATGGCTTCTGGAACTTCGCGATAAAGATGGCAATGACCTGTATCCTGAGATCCGCCGCCTTGCTGACAAGAAAAACAAAGAAGAAAAACATAATGATATGGTTCGCTATGAATACATCCGTCATCTTGGCTACTACTGCACAGAGTCCAGCGAACACAACGCAGAATATAATCCATTTTTCATCAAGAGCCGTTATCCGGAAATGATTGAGGACTATCAGATTCCTTTAGACGAATATCCACGCCGCTGTATCAAACAGATTGCTGAATGGGAACAGGATAAGGAAAACATTTTAAAAGACGGAAAAGTAACTCATGAACGCTCTTTAGAGTATGCCTCATACATCATGGAGGCAATTGTTACCAATAAACCTTACAAAATCGGCGGCAATGTAATCAACCACGGTCTCATTGACAATCTGCCAGCTGATGCCTGTGTGGAAGTTCCCTGTCTGGTTGACGGAAGCGGAATTACCCCCTGTCATGTAGGACCTTTGCCCCTTCAGCTGGCTGCTATGAATATGAGCAATATTTCCCCACAGCTTCTTACCATCGAAGCCGCCAGAACCAAAGACAGAGCAGCCATCTATCAGGCAGCCATGATGGACCCCCACACTGCTGCTGAGCTGAATATACCTGATATTATTGCTATGTGTGATGAGCTGATCGAGGCCCACGGAGACTACATGAAAGGCTACTAAAGCCCATTAAAATCCATTATAGATTGACAATAAGATAACATAGAATCTTTGGAGCACGTATTGAATCAATACGTGCTCCATGTTATAATTAGAGTACCAAAAGATAGGAGGTGTTTCTATGTTATCTGTATATCCGGCTTGCTTTTTTAAAGATGAAAATGGCTATTCCGTTATTTTCCCGGATCTAGACTGGCTTGGTACCTGCGGTGATACCCTGGAAGAAGCTATGCAGATGGCTGTGGACTGCCTTGCAGGATATCTGCATACCCTTCATATGGATGGAGAGGAGATTCCAGCCGCCTCTAATATGGATGATATCCATATAAAAGTTGCTGAAGAACTTGATGTAGTACCTGCAGCGGATTCTGCATTTATTAATCTGGTAGCTGTTGATGTTGAGGAATATGCCAAAGCACATTTTGAGAAATCTGTTAAAAAGACACTGACAATTCCAGTCTGGCTTAACAATGCCGCTCTGGAGCAAAACATTAACTTTTCTCATGTACTAAAGGAAGCTCTGATTCACAAATTAAAAGAACACTAGGATTTTTACCTAAGGGGTTCGACCC
>DGYV01000008.1:48328-48848 GCA_002398485.1 Peptococcaceae bacterium UBA4997
GGTCGAACCCCTTGAGCAAATGTATGAACAATTCGAATAACTCATGCAATTCAGCGTACAACTTTTATTAATATTTTGCTTGTAATAAAAATTTTATTGTGTTAGCCTGTTTACAGAGACAGCGCTGCTCTTCTAATTCAAAACAAAGGAGAGTTCACAATATGTATCATACAAGATTTAAGGGAACCCACTATGAGATTGGGTATCGATATGGTTCCCTTTTGTTTTCTAAAGGAAAATATATTCTGGAAAATGTCCCTTTTGAAATTACTCAAGAAAGAATGGATTATGCAGAGTCCTGTCTGCCGTATTACAGGCAGTGGTTCCCTTCCATTCTGGAAGAGATTCAGGGCTTGGCTGATGGACAGCAATGCGATTTTAATAAGCTGGCAGGCGTGCTTCTTACCATGTACTGTATTGTGCCCCAGCAGCACTGCTCCTGTTTTGCAGTCCGCAATAAGCAGGGTACCTTCTTCGGAAGAAACAGCGATTTTCTAACTAATATTGAAAAATTATGTAC
>DGYV01000008.1:49098-49259 GCA_002398485.1 Peptococcaceae bacterium UBA4997
CAGGGGTATGGGTTTACAGGCAATACTACTGCATTTGTGGAAATGGAGGATGGGATCAATGAGCGCGGGCTTGCAATTGGACTGACTTCTGTTTACCCTTCTGTGCTTCGGCCCGGACTTAACGCAGGACTGATACTTCGGCTGGTACTGGAACAATGTAA
>DGYV01000008.1:49460-49948 GCA_002398485.1 Peptococcaceae bacterium UBA4997
GGTACTGGAACAATGTAAGGACGTAAAGGAGGCAATTGAACTTCTCAAGCGGCTTCCTAATGGCTCCAGCCATACCTTTGTACTGGCTGACCGAAGTGGTGCCATTGCACTTGTTGAAAGTAATACCAGGAAAACTGTGGTTGATTGTCCTGAAGAAACTAATGCCTATGTATCCGCAGTTAACATGTTCTGTCTTCCTGATATGATTCCATATAATCATGCGCTTAATGATAACTGGCAGGCTGATGAGCGTTACCTGACTATGGAGGATATGCTGTCAAAGCAAGCTGTAACTATGACTGCTGAGGACTGCATGGATCTTCTGGCTGGTAAATACGGTTTTATGTGCCAGTATGACCGGCGAACCGGGAAGGATACGGTGTGGTCGGTTGTCTGTGATATGGGGGCAGGGACTGTTTATAGAGTTGAGGGGAATCCTGGAAGGAAGAGGTTTCGGGAGGATAAGAGGTTTTCTATGATTTAAAATT
>DGYV01000008.1:50132-56379 GCA_002398485.1 Peptococcaceae bacterium UBA4997
AAATTATTAGGGCTGTAAAAATTATTTTTACAGCCCTCTCTTTTTATTCCTCTATTCTTTGAATTAACTTATCTATTCCTGCACTGCTTTTAGACAAATGATTTAATACCGCTTTTTTAATCTTGTGTTCATCTCTACATTCCAATGCTTCTAATATCTGAATATGATCACCATGTCTTTTGGAGGCAGATAAAGCAACTGCATTCATATTCTTCATATATTCTTTCCAAAGGCTGTTTAAATTCTTATGAATATTGGTAACAATCTTATTAGGCTGCATACTTATTAAAAGCTGCTCAAAATCCAGCCCTGGATTTAATTGAGTTTTGCTTAATGCAATATCCAGATACTGTTTTTCTTCATAATTATATAAATTCTCAAGCTGTTCCTCCGTAATTGTGGAGGCCAGTGTTGCAATGGCTGCTGGCTCTATCATGATTCTTGCCTGAAGCAGATCTTTAATAATTAATAGAAAGCTTAGTTCATCCTTCTCAGCATCATCAAATTGAGAGATCATATAATCATCAAAAATGTTTACATAAGTGCCGCTTCCCCTTCGTATTGAAACAATATTATTAGCTTCCAATGTCTGAAGCGTTTCTCTCACACTTGATCGGCTAATATTCAGCAAAGCAGCCAATTCTCGTTCAGCCGGAAGTTTATCACCCTGTTTCAGCCCTTTTTCTTTAATAAGTTCCATAACTCGTTTAACAGACGATTCATGTACCAGTACTTTTTTTCTTTCCATATTTTTAGCCTCTGTTTTTTTAAGTAATTCATTTCTACTCCCTATTATAGTACAATAATGGCTTTTTTTCAACAACAAGTAAGACCAATTCTTGTTTTTTGTTTAATTTATATAATATTTGGTCATACCAATTGTTAATAATAGAGAAATCATATCAGACCAATTGACTTTTTCTCTGTGTATTGTATAATATAATCACAAATTGGTCAGACCAGTTTATAATCTGGTCATTCTACAGGGAAAGGAGAAGGTATTGAGATGAAAATTATTGATGTTAAACCAGTTAGAGTAAATAGCTTCTTGTATGTGAAGGTATTTACGGATGAGGGAATCATCGGGTTGGGGGAGTCCGGTGCATGGGGGTTTCTGGATGCTTCAGCTGAAGCTATGGAATCATTTAAGACTTATCTTATTGGAAAAGATCCTCTGACTATTGAACACCACTGGCAGTATATGTACCGCTGCTTCCACTTCAGAGGTGCTGCTGTTATGGGTGCAATCTCTGCTATCGATATTGCACTTTGGGATATTGCAGGAAAGTATTATGGTGTTCCTGTATATCAGTTGCTAGGAGGAAAATGTAGGGATAAGATAAGAACATATTATCATGTAAGCGGAGAAACTACAGACGAACTGATTAATTGTGTAATAAAAGCTAAAGCTTTAGGTTACAATGCAGTTGGGCATTTATCTCCATTTTTGGATGAACCCAGGAGTGTTCCTTATTTTGAATCCTACGCTAATATGATAAACAACGCAGTGGATCGCGTCCGTCTAATCAGAGAAGCAGTAGGTGATGACGTAGATCTGTGTCTAGAACTTCACAGAAGGCTGAAACCTGGGGAAGCCATTGCATTTGCACACAAAGTAGAACCTTATACTCCCATGTTTTTAGAAGATCCCGTGATTCCTGATAATCTGGATTCTATGGGCTATATTGCGCAACATTCCAATGTTCCAATAGCCACTGGAGAAAGAATTCATACCATTCAGGAATTCGAGATGCTCCTTAGCAGAAATGCCATGTCCTATGCCAGAACCTCCGTCTGTGTGTGCGGTGGTATTAGCGGTGCTAAAAAAATCGCTGCCATTGCAGAAGCACATGGTGCTTTAATTGTTCCACATAATCCCCTAAGTCCTGTCAGCACTGCTGCATGTATGCAAGTTGCTGCATGTGTTGAAAACTTTTCCATACAGGAGCTTCCTGACCATGATGGTATTTCAGCCACAGAACGATTCACCAGCAGTCAGGCAGTTGAAATGAAATCCTTTAGTCAGAAGGATATGGTAAACTGGACACCTACAGTTACCAATGGATTTGCAGAGCTTCCTATAGCTCCCGGAATCGGTATCGAACTAGTTGATGATGCAGAAATACTCTTTCCCTATAAAAGAAGGACAATTAATACAAGGTTACATATTGATGGTTCTGTTGTAGATCAATAAAGGAGACTGATTATGAGTAAAGAAAAAGCAAGAAATGATTTTTGGAACAATCTGATGATTGGATTTATTCCTGTAAAATGGTTTACTTTATATGGTATTATCACATTAATTGGTATGTTTCTGGGTTGCAGCCCAAAAGGATTTCTGGGTGGATTTACAGTTTGTACCATTCTGGGTCTTTTACTGGAAAAAATCGGTAATAATCTTCCTTTTGTTAAGACATATCTTGGGGGTGGCTCCTTTGTTGCATTATTTGTTTCTGCAGTCCTTATGTATCTGGGAATCTTCCCTGAAACTACCACATCATTGATTACAGATTTTATAAAAAATATGGATTATATCGGAATGATCGTAGGAGCCCTTATCTGCGGAAGTATTTTGACAATGAACCGAAAACTGTTGATTCGGGCCGGTGCTCTCTATTTTATTCCTATTGCAGGTGGGATTATATTTGCATTTAGTCTTACAGGCATTATCGGTCAACTAATGGGATATGGCTGGCGGGAAGCTATTCTCTTTATCTCACTTCCTATTATGGGAGGCGGAACCTCAGCCGGTGCTGTTCCGACAGCTCAGACCTATGCCAATACACTGGCACACGATAACTCCTATTATCTATCACTGATTATGCCTGCTGTAGTTATTGGTAACGCAGTATCCATTGTTATGGGTGGAGTTATGAACTCTGTAGGAGAACGTTTTCCTTCTATGACAGGAAATGGTAATCTAATGAAAGGAAAAGATCTGGAAACCAGCAAAGAGAATACCCCCGCTCCTGATATTGCTTCCATTGGAAGGGGATGGGTTATTACAGGAATATTTTTTACCATTGGTATTATTATTGGTAAATTTATTCCAGCTATTCATTATTATGCCTGGACCATTATAGCTTGTGCTATTTGTAAAATCAGCGGACTCTTCCCAGAGAAATTGCAAAAAGATGTAGAACAATGGTATCAATTCTGCATGAAGCTGACTTTACCTGCTGTATTATTTGGCATTGGATTTGTTTATACAGACCTTGGTGTTATTATTCAGAATTTTAGTCTTAACTACTTTATTATGGTTCTTACCACAGTGTTGGGAGCTATATTAGGTGCAGGACTATTTGGCAAGTTAGTAGGATTTTTCCCTGTAGAAAGCGCAATTACTGCAGGACTGTGTATGTCAAATATGGGCGGAACTGGAGACGTGGCAACTCTGGGAGCTGCTAAACGTATGGAGCTGATGCCTTTCGCTCAAATCTCTTCCAGGCTGGGTGGAGCCATTATTATTGTTCTTGCCAGTTTGCTGCCTGCAGTTTTTGGGGGTGGGCTATAGATAAAAGTTTTTTTTCATAAGGAGTGTATAGAATCTTCTACCTATTGGAAGGCGAAATTTTTTCAGAATTCTTTGAGAAATAAAAACTGTTGCAATATAGAAACCATTACAAAAAACTGCTGCAAAGTCAATTTTACTATCTCTCTTTGCAGCAGTTTTATTAAACCTATTTTATTACGCCAGCTTCCATCTCTTCAATGTAGGGAAAAATTCCTGCATCATTTTACGGGCTTCCTCCTCAGTCATCTCTCCTCCTTCCATAGTAAAAGGAATACAGGACTCAATCATCTCTTCCATAGTGGAGTCTGAACTAAAGCTTCCGTTTTCAAAACAATACTTGCAGTAATCCTCATTCTTACTGCCATCCTCATTGCTTCCATACATCTCTCCATCTGCAGCCATTGGCATTCCACAGCTCTGACAAAACTTACTATCCATAGTAAAACCTCCTCATATATTTTTTTAATTTCTATGTATATTCTACTATGGATTACCTGACATCACTATGTCATATTATAAACTATATTTCAAAATAACAGCCTATATATTCTTCAAAATCTTCTGCAGTGCATTATAAGCAGTAACAAAAGCAGTTTCACCCGGAATCACATTCTTCTCTTCTGCATTGCCATTCTCCAGCGCAGCAAATCCTACAAAGTCAGCCAGATGAGGTTCCAGTGAAAGGAATCCATGGAAACCTTTTTCCTTAAGCTTTTTAAGAATCACTTCCACATTACCGTCACCCATGCCGGCCGGCACTACAAAGCCATCTTCTTTTCTTGCATCCTTAATATGAATATAATCTACATAAGGAGCCAGCATATCATATGCTTCCAAAGTATCCTGACCACATTGAACAAAATTAGCAAAATCAAATACTGCCTTGAAATGGTCACTGTAGAACCGTTCCATCAATCTTTTACAGCGGATTGCCACATCTCCGTAGATTTCCTTCTCATTTTCATGAAGCAGAACCACATGATGGGAAGCTGCATAATCCACCATACGCTCCATCTGACGGAACACCTGACTTTCATGAGAATCTGCAGTACCCTCAGGTACAAAAAAGCTGAACATACGGATATTCTTCGTATCCATAACAGCAGCGATCTCCACAGCATGCTGAAACTGCTTAAAATGAGCTTCAAAATCATCAGTAATCTGTATTTTACCAATTGGAGAACCAAGAGAGGACAGTTTGATTCCTGCTTCATCAAGCTGCTTCTTTATTGCCTCTGCCTCTTTTACAGAATAATCAATCAGATTCTTCCCATTGACTCCTCTGCATTCGATAAATTTCATATTCAGGTCCTTGATCACCTTGATCTGCGTATCCAGATCAGGACTGATTTCATCTGCAAATCCACTGATTATAAACTGTTCCATATCTTCTGATTCCTTTCCCAAAGGCTTAGTGTCTAGTAGCTGCCCTTTGTCTCAAATGTAATATCCTTAGCCTCTTTCTTCCCGGAAAGCGCCCGTCTCTTATTCAGTTCTTCCAAAAATAAATCCTCATCAAAAGGAATCGTCAATGTCTCATCAAGCCAGCTTGACAAATGCATAGCATTGGAAAGAGTCAGTCCCTTAATTCCTTCCTCACCGGAAGCCACCAGTTCTCCCTTACCTAATATCTTATCCGCAAATGCATTGATCACTCCTGGATGCTGTTCATTCTTCCCATCAGTTTCCACTTCCATCACTGTGCATTTAGGCTTGTCAAAGCCGCCTGTAGCAGTTTTACAGAATTCCCGTTCATTTACTTCCAGCTGATGAAGAATCAGTTTACCATCTTCGCATACCAGCTTGCCTCTCTCCATATCCACTTCAAAACGGTTGGTTCCTGGCGCATCTCCTGTAGAAGTTACAAATACACCGGTTGCACCATTTTCAAATTCCAGATAAGCAGTCACATCGTCTTCCACTTCAATATCATGCCATTTTCCCTCATGGCAAAATGCTCTCACCTTAGAAGGTGTTCCACAAATCCAGGTAAGAAGGTCCATCTGATGAGGGCACTGATTCAGCAGCACTCCGCCCCCTTCTCCAGCCCAGGTAGCTCTCCACTCTCCTGAATCATAATAGATTTGGGTTCTGTACCAGTCTGTAATGATCCAGTTCATACGTTTCATTGCTCCCAGCTCTCCACTGGTAACCATCTCATGCATTTTCCTGTATAGACAGTTGGTTCTCTGATTAAACATCATGGCAAATACACGGTCAGATTTAGCAGCAGCTTCATTCATCTCCCGAACCTGTTTTGTGTATACACCTGCCGGCTTTTCACACAATACATGCTGATTGTATTCAAATGCAAGCATAGTCAATTCCGGATGCTGATAATGAGGCACTGCAATCAGCACTGCATCACAGATACGGCTTTCAATCAAATCATTTCCGTCTTCAAAAACAGCCACATCTTCACTTAGAGTTTCTTTTGCCCACTGTCTTCTTGCCTCTCTTCTGTCAGACACTGCAACCAGACGGATATCCGGTGTTTTGCCTTCTAAAATGCTCTTTACGTGACTTGAACCCATATTGCCAATTCCGATGATCCCCAGTTTTACAAATTCTGATCCCATTACGCTTCCTCCTGTAATCTACTACGGTAATCAATTGTACTCTTACTATTCTATCATGTTCAGATATAATTTCCATACTTACTAAACAGATTTTTGCATAAATTTACCTGAGGGGTTCGACTCTTTTCAAAAAGGGTCGAACCCCTCAGGTAAA
>DGYV01000008.1:56567-56907 GCA_002398485.1 Peptococcaceae bacterium UBA4997
GGTCGAACCCCTCAGGTAAAAATTACAATGATACATGGGTTTTCGCTCTGGCTCTGCGATCTTTAAAGGATTGTAGCACAGGCACCAGAAACATGGCGATCAATCCCCCTGCAAATCCATTGTTATATAAATTCATTCCACCGTAAACAATGCCTACATTAAGTGCTACGGAGGAGTGTAGAAATCCTGCCAGTATACCAGCAAGTATACCAAATTCACCTGCAACAGGAGCAAGAGTGGTGGATAAAAGCAAAGCCAGTATTGCACTTGGATCAGCAATATTCCAGGTCTTCACATAGCTTCCCAGAATTACTCCAAGCATAATTGGCAGTATATTGCG
>DGYV01000008.1:57142-57642 GCA_002398485.1 Peptococcaceae bacterium UBA4997
GGATACAATTCCATTGACTCCCATATTAAACAGAGTAGGGGCAAATCCCTCGCTTTTCACATAGTCAGCTCCGATTCCATAGGTTTTCAATATATCCTTATACTGTGTCCACACTCTGTCTGATGCTATATATCCAATAATAATCATTCCCACAAAAAGAACCATTAATAGAATGGTAAACAGCTGATTATTCCCTGTAGACCAGATAAGTCTTGATTCTGTCACAATTCCAAAGGATCTCATCAGAGACACCACTGCAGTGGCTATAATTCCTGCAGCAAACCCTACATTATACAGGGAATAGCCATTATGGGAATAATGGGTGTGAGTTGACAGAGGCGGCAATACAAAACCAATGAGTAAACCTACCAGAATACCAAGAGGCAGCCTGATCCCCACAGGCAATTGCGCAGCCTGCATTAATTGGGTAATAATAGGCGATAAACTGGTTCCATAAAAGCCAATATAGATATATCTTGTTATTGAAGTTTTGTGATAAT
>DGYV01000008.1:57837-60117 GCA_002398485.1 Peptococcaceae bacterium UBA4997
GTGATAATAGGAATATAAACAAGTTCCCAGCAGGATAGACCAGATATTAAGAATGTTTTTCCCAAATAAGGAAAAGCCAAACATAAGAAAACAGGAGGTAATGGTGTGCCCACTCATCTCCATTCCCAGAAAATATACGATCCCAATACATAAGAGTGTTAATACGCCTGCATTAACAAAGGCAGCTCCAATACCACCAATGGAAATGTAGTCTGTAATCAAAAAATCAGGCTCACGGATAATGGTGAGAATTCCTCTCCATATCTCATCAACGGGTTGCAGCACCAATCCGGCGGCAATAAAATAAATCGGCATCAGGGCAAGAATGCGGAATTTTGTCTTTTGTGACAAAGGACCTTGATTTCTTACTTTTTGTAAAAGTTGTCCTGCCATGTCGTTCCTCTCAGTCTTATGGATTTTAAATACAGGAATATTTTATCACAACTAACCCTCAAATAAAAGATAAATTTTTACTTTTTGCAATAAAAAAGGACTGGCTGGGCACTGGTTTCAAACATATTGCACCAACAATCCTTTTTCTACCATTGGTAACTGGTAAAATTTTACTCTATGGCTGCACAAAAACTACTTTTCCATTTACATAAGTTTCACATACAGCTGCATCCTTGATTTCATTTGCTGGACAGCACCTGATATCTCTGTCCAACACTGTAAAATCAGCGGCCATTCCCTGAACCAAAAGACCTTTTTTCTCTTCTTCAGAGCTTACTCTTGCACCCATTATCGTATAGGTTTTTAATGCCTCCTCAACAGTCAGTGCCTGATCCTCTAAAAATGTTTTACTGCCGTCAAGACAAGTTCTTGTAACTGCACACTGAATCCCTCTGAGAACATCCGGTATTTCCACAGGGCAGTCAGAACCGTTGGATACAGATAGTCCCATGTCCAGCAATGTTTTAAATTGATAGGTATGTAAAGCCCGTTCAGCCCCAATTCTGGATTCTACAATATGATTATCATAGTCAAGAAATACAGACTGAATATAAGCGTGAAGTCCCAGCTCTTTAAAATCATCTAAAAGCTTTGGAGTGGTGATCTGGCAATGAACAATCCCATGGCGGAGCTTCCGCTCAGGATATTCTTCCTGAGCCTTTCGTATGCCGCTGACCGCCATTTCAATTGCTGCATCTCCTATTGCGTGAACTGCCACCTGCATTCCATGACAATGACCAAAGGAAATAAGCTGATGCAGTTCCTTCTCATTATATATAGCAATTCCCCGGTTATCAGGATGTATCTTATCGTCTTCATAAGGCTGGCTTAAATATGCCGTTCTGGCGCCAAGAGAACCATCTGATAATATTTTCAGAGGTCCGATACGGAAGAAATCGCTTCCAATTCCTGTGTGATAACCATTTTCCACAAAATTCTTAAGAGTATCCATATTGGACAGCAGACATTGCTCATAAACCTTTACAGTGATTTTCCCTTCTGCTTCCAGTTCTTGATATGCCTCCAGAACCATTTCATAAGGAACTCCCGAAAATGCTGCCAGATCGTCACTTTGAGCAGAGGTAATTCCATAGGAATTCAGTTTTTTCATAGCAGTCAGAAGGCAGGCTTTTATTTCATTTTTATCCGGAGGGGGAATGAAGCTGCTGATTAGATCAACACCATATTCCCGAAAAACACCCGTAGGTTCACCATCTTCATTCACATCAAAGCAGCCCCCCTCCGGCTGGGCCACGCCTTTTAAAACACCCGCTATTTTAAGTGCAGCTGAATTGGCACTTGCGATATGACCACAGGCACGGATTGCTACAACTGGTTGGTTTTTGGATACTTTATCCAAATCATTTCTGTCAGGAAAACGCTTCTCGTCCTGAAAATAATCATGGTTCCAGCCCCAGCCTACAACCCACGCTTCCGGGCTGAGAGAGTTTGTATTCTTATAATTTTGGAGTTCTTCTATTACATGCTGCAGAGAATCGGTGGCTTCCGCCAGATTGGCAAGCCTTAACGTACGGCCGTAATTTAATATGTGCATATGGGAATCATTGAAGCCAGGGACTATAAATCTGCCTTTAAGATCATGCCATTCTGCGGTTTCATCTGCCCAATTTTCAAGTTCTGCTTTGGTGCCTGTTTTTACTATTATTCCATCTTCTATTGCCATGGCTTCTATAGAATCGTTGTTTGAGGAAACAGAGTCCGCTGCAGATTCCTCTCCTGTATAGAATATTCCATTGTAGAAAATCTCTGACATAATGCCTCCTTTTTAAAAATGGGGTTCGAGGATTTCACTGAGGGGTTCGACCC
>DGYV01000008.1:60259-66653 GCA_002398485.1 Peptococcaceae bacterium UBA4997
AAATTTACCTGAGGGGGTCGACCCTTTTTGAAAAGGGTCGAACCCCTCAGTGAAATCCTCGAACCCCAAATTCAAATTTTATTCCTGAACAGGTTGTTCTTTATTTTCTTTTTTTGCGTTTTCAGCCTTTGGAGCTAAGTCGCCTGGCTTCATGCTTAAGTTGATTCTGCCCATCTTATCTACTTCAATAACCTTAACAGTTACTTCATCGCCGATATTAACCACATCTTCAACCTTTGCTACACGCTTATCGGAAAGCTTGGAAATATGAATCATTCCGTCTTTATTAGGTGCCAGCTCAACAAATGCGCCGAAGTTCATAATGCGGACTACCTTACCAGTCATTATACTGCCAGCTTCGATATCTGTAACAATGCTCTTGATGATGTGAAGTGCACGCTCAATCATGACTCTGTCAGTTCCGCATACAGAAACATTGCCTTCATCGGAAATATCGATCTTAACGCCTGTTTCCTCGATGATCTTGTTGATAACTTTGCCCTGTTTTCCTACTACATCGCCGATCTTCTGAGGATCAATGGTGATCTGCTCGATCTTAGGAGCATATTTGCCAACGTCCTTACGTGGTTCAGCGATTGCCTTTGCCATAACTTCATCAATGATATAGTATCTGGCATCTCTTGTTCTGTAGATAGCTTCTTCAATGATAGCCCTTGTTAAACCATGGATTTTAATATCCATCTGGATTGCAGTGATACCCTTATGTGTACCGCCTACCTTAAAGTCCATATCTCCGAAGAAATCTTCCAGACCCTGAATGTCTGTAAGAACGATATAATCGTCATCTGTATCCCCAGTTACAAGACCACAGGAAATACCTGCTACTGCTGCTTTAATAGGCACACCTGCTGCCATTAATGCTAAAGAGGAAGAACAGATACTTGCCTGAGATGTGGAACCGTTGGATTCCATTGTCTCTGATACTGTACGGATTGCATATGGGAACTCCTCTACTGTTGGGAGTACTGGTACTAATGCTTTTTCTGCTAATGCACCATGTCCGATTTCACGGCGTCCTGGTCCTCTGGAAGGTCTTGTTTCACCTACTGAGAAGGATGGGAAGTTATAGTGGTGCATGTATCTTTTGCTTGTCTCCAGATCGTCGATGCCGTCTAATCTCTGGCTTTCGGATAATGGAGCTAAAGTACAGATATTTAAAATCTGAGTCTGTCCACGAGTGAACATAGCAGAACCATGAACTCTTGGAAGCAGATCAGTTTCAGCTGCAAGGTGACGAATCTGGTCAACAGCACGGCCGTCTGGACGCTTATGGTCTTTTAAGATCATTTTGCGGACTGTCTTCTTCTGGTACTGGTAGATGGCTTCGCCTAAAACAGAAAGCCACTCTTCATTGTCTGCAAATGCTTCTTCTAATTTAGCTGTAATCTGTCTGATGTTTTCTTCTCTTACCTGCTTTTCATCGGTAAATACTGCAACTTCCATCTCTTCTGGAGTTACGATTTCTTTGATGGCTGTGAATAATTCTTCTGGAACTGCACAGCTTACGTAGGAATGTTTTGGCTTGCCACACTCAGCTACAATGGTGTCGATGAATTTGATTACTTCCTGGTTTACTTCATGTGCTTTGAAAATAGCTTCGATCATGATATCTTCTGGTACTTCGTTAGCACCTGCCTCGATCATGATGACTTTATCTCTGGTGGAAGCTACAGTTAATGCCATGTCAGATGCCAGCTTCTGGAACTGGGTTGGGTTTACTACCAACTCACCTTCTACAAGCCCGATCATGGTTGTTGCACATGGTCCATCAAATGGGATGTCGGAAATGCTGGTTGCAATTGCAGAACCTAACATTGCTGTCAGCTCTGGGCTGCAGTCCTGGTCTACAGACATAACAATGTTGTCTAAGGTTACGTCATTGCGGTAATCTTTTGGGAAAAGAGGACGCATTGGACGGTCAATAACACGGCAGGTAAGGACAGAGTTCTCTGATGCCTTTCCCTCTCTCTTGTTGAAACCTCCTGGGATTTTTCCTACTGAGTAGAGCTTTTCTTCGTATTCTACACTTAATGGGAAGAAATCTATGCCTTCTCTTGGCTTGTCTGATGCTGTGGCTGTTGCTAATACTACGGTGTCTCCGTAATGCATTAAGGCTGCGCCGCTTGCTTGCTTGGCTACTCTGTCGATGTCTACGGTCAGGGTTCTGCCGGCAAGGTCCATACTAAATGATTTGTACATGGTTTGGTCTCCTTTACTTTGGATTTTGATTTACTTTGAATTTCTTTGATCTTTTTAATGTTTTATTTTAATGTAGAAGAGGCCGAAACTACTGATCTGCGCGTAAAATATACACTCCTTAAAACACATATAGAGACGGGCTGCCTCGGCCCGTAGGGGCGAGGGGGCGCACTTTGTGATGGCTAGGTAGTAACAAGCATCATCTGCCTCCGGCAGATGATGGGCAACCACAAATTCGGAACGGAGTTCCTCATTCGCGGTTGCTCGCCAAATATATGGTTTCTGGTGAAAAAGTGCAAGCACTTTTGCGCCAGAAACCATGTATTTGGCTCTGCTTTTTACGCGTACATCAGCAATCTCGATCAATCTTCTACTGAATAACATTCTTTTCTTAATAGACAGATAGGGTGGAGACGTCTCCACCCTAAATCTGTTGTTATTTTCTGATTCCTAATTTCTCAATTAACGCACGGTATCCTTCAAGATCGGTCTTTCTTAAATAGTTAAGAAGTCCTCTTCTCTGTCCAACCATCATCAGAAGTCCTCTTCTGGAATGGTGATCTTTTACGTTTACTTTCAGATGCTCTGTTAATTCTGTGATTCTCTCAGATAAAATTGCGATCTGTACTTCTGGTGATCCTGTGTCGCCAGGCTTTCTGCCGTACTCGGCGATTATTGCTGCTTTCTTTTCCTTTGAAATCATGATGATTTCCTCCTTTAATTATTCAATTCTTACCGGGTACCAAGCATTGGTTGGAGTTTCCAGAATGCTGGGCAACGGCGTGTTTTCATACCGATATAATATAACACAGCTTTAAGGGGAATGTCAAATTGTTTTTCCATATTCTTCAACTTCTATCTCCCACTCCCCGCCTCTCTGTAATCGGTATCTGTATCATAGTAAGAAAGTTATCTCCATTCTTCTCTACAAACTGATCTATTATATTAAAATGAACAGACCAGTTCCCAAGATTTAAATGCCTGTTTTCCTTCCTTATATCCATTACATGCTGCCAGATACTGCTGTAGTTTCCTTTGTGCCATGCACATAGATATTTTCCGGCTTTGATCTCTGATATTTGATCCATTTTTAAGTGAAACTCTTTTTCTGTTCCAAGATATGCCCCGAATTTTCGCTTCGTATTATGGTAGAATACAATGGTTGGATTTAAGTAAAAGGATTTGTCTTTATATAGAAGCTCCTCTGTTCCAATAGGCAGATAATAACGTGTCTCAAACTCCCTTATGACCGTGGTTGAATCTTCCGCATAGAGTAACTGCTCCTCGATAAAATTCATTTTCCGCTTAAGCACATCTTCCATATTCTTTAGATGCTCAATCTCTTTATTAATATGAAATAATCGATTCTGCATTTCTGCCATGGAGGTTTCTACATTTCTGCTGTCCATAATCTCAGCAATTAATTTTAAAGAATAACCAACCTGCCTCATGTGACATATTGCTGCTAATTTGTAACACTGTTCAAATCTGTATTTCCTGTAATTATTATCATCTCTGTATTCAGGCACAAATAAACCGATCTTATCGTAATAACGCAGTGTCTGAACATTTAAATTGAATAATTTGCTCATTTCTCCTATGCTAAACGTCTTAAACTCCATATTCCACCTGTTGTTTCTTCCTTATTCCATACAGTTTACCATTTCCACAGCATATCAATTATATCATTCACCAGCTGTTTCAACTACGTTTTTATGCATATGATTAATAACAACCTGCATAATAGGCCCTGTAATTATAACGGAAACCACAGTTCCGATTCCCCAGGCTCCGCCTAAACCTACGCCCACTATAGTGATAATAATATCAACTCCCCAGCGGCATACTGTAAAAGGAATTCCAAACTTTTTGTTAAGTGCAACCGACATTCCGTCAATTGCTCCGATTCCAAAGTTCACTCCAACATAATAACCAAGTCCAATTGCTGTTATTATACCACCCAGAAGAAGAACTATTCCTTTCATCGGCACAGCTATGGAATCTACATAAAACGGCTGAATGATAAACAGACCAAGATCAATAAATATCCCCATAAAAAACGTCGCTAATATAGTTCCTATACTGATTAATTTCCTGTCCAGGAAGAACAAGACTACGAGAAAAAATATATTAACCGCAATTCCTGCAACACCATAGCTTAAATGAAATGCTGCATGGACTCCGTCACCAATGGTAGCTGCAGGAGCGCTTCCCCAGTTCACCAGATACATCATGGCTGTTCCGATTCCTGTAAAAAATAAGCCAATACATATTTTAAGCGTGCTGCTCAATAAAACCTTCATATCTGCCCTTTTTAAATTCATGCTTTTCACCTGTTTTCTTCCATCTTAAAATACATCTTAAAATGCGTTGCAGTTGTTCCGCAGAACCTCTGTACACACCTTTTCTCCCTCAAATGCCAGCTTTTCTTCATCAACATTAACTAAACGGCCTTCCCTTGCAACAACCTCTCCGCCTACCATTGTCAGCCATACAGGTCCTGTTACGCCGCCTCGTGCAAGTAAGTTTGCAGGATCATGCCAGGTTCCTGTAAGCTCCAGTTTATTAGTATCAATCATAAATAAGTCCGCGGCCTTACCAGCCTCCAGGGAACCAATATCCGTTCTTCCCAGAGTTTTAGCTCCGCTTGTTGTGGCAATTTTTAATAATTCATATGGTGAAATACAGCCGCCTCTCTCTTTGCTGTGAAATGCCTGCATTAAATATGCCATCCGTAAAGAATCCAGTAAATTGGAACTGTCGTTGGTTGCAGAACCGTCACAGCCTAAGCTTGCAAGAACTCCCTTTTCTTTAAACTTCTTTAAATCCAGAATCGGGAATCCGCCAAGAACTGCAGGTGCAGGACAATGGGAAATTCCTGTTTTGTATTTTGCAAGGCGGTCTAACTCATCATCATTCATCTCCCAGCCATGGGCAAACCACACATCTTCTCCTATAAAATCAATTTCCTCACACCAGTTTAAGCTTCTCATGCCCCAGCGCTGACAAATGACTTCATTTTCGCCTTCTCCCAGATGTGTATGCAAGTGTACTTTTTGGCTTCTGGCCAGCTTTACAGATTCTACAAAAGTATCCTTGTAGCAGTTCAGCGGCTGACAGGGAGCGACCACAATCTGATTTTTTGAAAACCGTTCCGGATCATGGTATTCTTCGATTAACCTTTGACAGTCATTGATAAATTCATCTGTGGTCTCAAGCATCTCTTCAGGCATAGTGCTGCCTTCACTTCTGGGCAGCGTGTTAGTTCCCCGCCCTGCGGTATAGCGGATCCCAAGGAGACGGGCGGCCTCCATCTGTTTATCCACGGGTCCGGTTCCCGTTTTCTTCGTATAGCAATATTGATGATCAAAAGCTGTGGTGCAGCCGTGCTTCAGGAGATCAGCCATAGCCGCCAGAGAGGAATAGTAAATCACATCATTGTCGACCAGCTTAAATACCGGATAAATCTTATCCAGCCATTCCGGCACGGTCATATTAGGATAATCTACTTTTATTGTATTTCGGATAAAAGTCTGGAAAAAATGATGATGGGTATTGATCAGTCCCGGGTAGATAAACTTATTTTTTCCGTCGATGATTTCATCCACACCTTCAGCAGACAGGTTTTTTCCGATACTGAGAATTTCCTGCCCCTCGATTAACAGGTCGGCGTCCCTATAAACCGTATCTTTTTCATCACAGCTTACAATTGCCTGGGCATTTCTTATTAACTTTTTCATATTCGTTGTCCTTTCACTTTTGGTAATATTTTCCTATACAAACTGCAGCCGGCCGTACCATGGTTTCTTTCATCCGTATATGTATAGTGAAATAGCATTGAAATAGCAAATACTATAGATTACAATGTTTGTATCAACAGATATTGCAAATCTCCTTTTTCCATATGTTCCCATTCTCCCAGCAATGCGAGAGAAGGAGGAAATGCATGGAAAAAAGGGGGATAAAATTGAGTGCCCGGGATGCCGGGGTCTGTAAGGAACTATCGGACACCGAGATATTTGCAGATCTATTTAATGGTTCTATTTTTCAAGGTGAACAAGTGATAGATCCAAGCAGGCTTGTGGCTTGCAGCGAGAAGCAGACTTTACAGGTAAAAAAGGAAAACAATAAGAGGAGAGATATAAACCGGGTTCGGGATATCAAGATGCAGATG
>DGYV01000057.1:0-1685 GCA_002398485.1 Peptococcaceae bacterium UBA4997
AGCGGCTAGGTGACTAGTCGGCTAGGTAAACCCCACTTGGAGCAAGACCGAATAGGAAAACGCGTGAGGTGGCCCGCCTCGTTTTCGGGTAAGGTCGCAAGATGTGCTTGGCAACAGGCATACCAGATAGATGTTCGTTCACGACAGAACCCGGCTTACAGGTTTGCTCAGTTTTTAATTGACTTGTTGATTTTACCTGATTCAAGGAGGATAAAAAATGGAAGCGCTTTTTGCCAAAATGCAGGAATATTTGCAAATGGATTCTGAAATCCCTTTTCCCGAGTTTTGTGATTATTACAAGCAGGTAACAGATCTTTTGACCGCAGAGTTTGCTGATATTGATAAGGAAGGCCTGCTGAAAATGGCCGGTGTTTGCCATATAGTAAGCATTAATGCGGCAGCACGTGGCAGCCGTAAGGATGCTAACTCCAAAAAATTCAAAAAAATGGCGGATAAAACCAAGTTTTGGTATGATGCCATTCGTTATAAACTCAATAAGGATATGGCAATGTCTGTTCCTGAAATAGATGAGGCATTGGAAAATTTGTGGGCATAAGGGGTATTTATGCGTTTAAGAAGAATAGCCGGTACTAAAGAAAAGCTGTTGGATTATAAAAACATAATCATAATGAAGCCTGCGGAAAAGAAGGGGCTTTGGCGGGAATATTTTGGTAATGATAATAAAATAATTTTGGAAATAGGCTGCGGCAGGGGGCTTTTTATTACTACCGCGGCTAAACTTTATCCTCATAACAATTATATAGGTTTGGAATTAAGAGAAGAAATGGTTTATGATTGCGTACGGCGTTTGGGTGATGAGTTGCCAACGAACCTGGCTTTTTTATGGCAGGAGGCTTCCCTGTTAACGGAAATTTTTGCCCAAGGGGAAGTGGATAAAATATACCTTAACTTTTCTGATCCCTGGCCAAAAACTAAACACCATAAACGGCGTTTGACACATCCCCGTTTTTTGAGGCTTTACCAAGAGATTTTGGCTCCCGACGGGGAAATCAATTTTAAAACAGATAACGAGGACCTGTTCCGTTTTTCACTTTTGCAGTTTAAGGATAAGGGGTTCAGGGTTTCGGATATAGATTGGGATTATCCTTTTCAGGCAGCATTTGAAGACGTTGCTACGGAATATGAAAACCGCTACAGAAAACAAGGTAAGCCTATTTACCGTTTGACAGCAAAACAACCACCGCTTGAAGATAAGGAGCAAAAAAAGATGAAATATATAAGTACCAGAAATAATTATAAAGAGGTGAATGCGGCTGCTGCAATAAGAAGCGGTATGGTTCCCTGCGGCGGTCTGTTTGTGCCTGTTGAAATACCAGCCTGGCAAGGTACTTGGCAGGAACTGGCAGAGTTTAACTATCAGGAATTAGCTGAAAAAATTTTGAAGCTTTATTTAACCGATTTTATGCCTGAGGATATAATAAAGATAGTTAAAGAATCCTACAACGAACAGAATTTCCGTAACCCGGAGGTAGCTCCTTTAGTTCATTTAACTGATAATAAGTATATTTTAGAATTGTGGCATGGCCCTACAGCGGCTTTCAAGGATATGGCTTTGCAAATAATGCCCAGGCTGCTTGTGCAGTCTGTTGCTATAGAAGGAGATAAAAAAGAGGTGGACATTTTGGTTGCTACCTCAGGCGATACAGGTAAAGCTGCTTTAGAGG
>DGYV01000057.1:1878-9432 GCA_002398485.1 Peptococcaceae bacterium UBA4997
ATAGATGGCATAAAGGTTATCGTTTTTTATCCGCATAATGGTGTGAGCCGCGCGCAATATTTGCAAATGGCCACCACAGACGGTAATAATACTAATGTGGTTGCTGTAAAAGGCAATTTTGATAATTGCCAAACCGGTGTTAAAGAAATTTTCGGTAATGCGGATATGGCAAAACGCTTGGCTTTGCAGAACAAAGAATTTTCTTCCGCCAACTCCATAAATTGGGGCAGGTTGTTACCGCAGATAATTTATTATTTTTGGGCTTATGGGCAAATGTTAAAACAAGATGCCTTAAAAGCAGGCGAAGCTATGAATGTTGTGGTTCCCACAGGTAATTTCGGTAATATTTTAGCAGGTTATTATGCAAAGGCCATGGGGCTTCCCATTAAAACAATGATTTGCGCTTCCAATTCCAATAAAGTGCTTACAGATGTTTTGCAGACGGGTACTTATGACCGCCGCAGGGATTTTGTAAAAACTACAAGCCCTTCCATGGATATTTTGGTAAGCAGTAATTTTGAACGTTTTCTGTTTGCCATGAGCAACGGCGATGGTAACATGGTTGCGAGGTGCTTTAATGATTTGAACACCAAGGGTATTTTTACGGTGCCTGAGGAAGTTAAAGCAAACTGGCAAAAAGTTATGGTAGGCGGTTATGCTGAAGAAGCAGAAGTTAAAAAGACCATAGGTGATACGTTTAAAAATAATGGTTATGCATTGGATCCGCATACGGCTGTGGCTGTTAAAGTTTGTGAGGATTATATGCATGAAAATACAGATGATACACCCGTTGTTATTGTTTCTACTGCCAGCCCTTATAAATTCGGTAGAGCAGTTTTGGAAGCGATAGAGGGCACGGCGCCTGCTGCTGAAATGGCAGAAGCCCAGGTATTGGCACATCTTTCCGAAGTTATAAAAACGCCTGTGCATTATGCTTTGGCCGAAGTGGAAAATAAACCTATTTTACATAAAACGGTGGTTGACGTTTCGGAAATGCCCGCTATAGTAGCAAAAATTTTGGAGATTTAAATAATAATTACTCTGAAAATTTGTTTAATTGATAATTATTACTGAAAGTGTTGACAAAGATGATTTTGCAATGTATAATTATGCTATAAACAGTATGGCTGACGGATGATTGTAGAGTTTACTACAGTGTTGTACTGTTTGGTAAAGGCCGGCCGTCTGGGCAATCCTATTTTAGGGTTGTCCAGTTTTTTTAAGGCTATAATAAATAGTAAAAATTGATGTTGATTGGTTTCAAATTGTAAAATTTTGTTGGTGCAAGTGAAAAACCAATTTAAGGAGGTATGTTTTATGAAAGATAATTTTAAGGAATGGCATGATTTTATTGGCAGTTCTTGGCGTAATCATATTGATGTGGCAAATTTTATAAAATCCAATTATCAACCGTATTTAGGTGATGAAAATTTTTTGATGCCCGCTACCGCAAGAACCAAAAAGGTTTTAAAAAAGCTTAATAACTTACAGAAACTAGAACAGGAGTTTGGCGGCGTTTTGGATATAAACACTAATACAGTTTCTTCTCTTGCTTCTTATGAGCCGGGTTATTTAGATAAAGATAATGAGATCATAGTTGGTTTACAAACCGACAGACCCCTAAAAAGGGGTATCAATCCGTTTGGTGGTATCCGTATGGCTAAACAGGCTTGTGAAGCTTACGGTTATAGAATGTCGCACGAGGTTGAAGAACAGTTTATGTACAGAACTACCCATAATGAGGGTGTTTTCAGGGTATATACAGATGAAATGAGGCTGGCACGTAAAATAGGTATTGTTACTGGTTTGCCCGATTCCTACGGCAGGGGCAGGATAATTGGGGACTATCGTAGGGTAGCACTTTATGGTGTGGATTATTTGATTGCCAAAAAGCAATATGATAAAGCCAACTATGGCAAAAATACTATGGATGTGGAGAATATCCGTCATTCCGAAGAACTGTTCAGCCAAATTGATTTTTTGGGCAAATTAAAGGAAATGGCAAACCAGTATGGTTTTGATATTTCCAAGCCTGCGGCAAATGCCAAAGAAGCTGTGCAATGGCTTTATTTTGGTTATTTGGCAGCTATTAAAGAGCAAAACGGTGCCGCTATGTCCTTGGGCAGGGTAAGCAATTTTATTGATATTTATATAGAAAGAGATATCAAAAAAGGCATACTTGATGAAAACAGTGCGCAGGAGCTTATAGATGATTTTGTGCTGAAATTAAGGTGTGCCAGGCATTTAAGAACTCCCGAATATAATGAGCTTTTCGGTGGCGACCCCATGTGGATCACAGAATGCGAAGGCGGTATTACATTAGAAGGCAAACCTTTGGTTACCAAATCTAGCTATCGTTTTTTGCATACACTTTATAATTTGGGTACTTCGCCTGAGCCTAATCTTACTATACTTTGGAGCAAGGATCTGCCGGAGAATTTTAAAAAGTATTGTGCCAAGGTTTCAATAGATACAGATTCTATCCAATATGAAAACGATGATTTGATGCGCCTTGAATATGGTGATGATTATGCGATTGCCTGCTGTGTTTCAGCCATGAAAATAGGCAAGCAAATGCAGTTTTTCGGAGCAAGGTGTAATTTACCCAAGCTGCTTTTGATAGCCTTGAACGGTGGCAGGGATGAAAACACAGGCCTTGAAATAGGTCCGCAGATGAATGTTTATGAAGATGAGCTTTTGGATTATGACAAGGTAATGAAACGTTTTGTGGTTTACCGTGAATGGCTTTGCCGTTTATATGTAAATACCATGAATGTTATCCACTATATGCACGATAAGTATGCGCTGGAAAAAATCCAAATGGCCCTTCATGATTCCGAAGTTGAACGTTTTATGGCTTTTGGTATTGCAGGTTTATCTATTTTAACCGATTCACTTAGTGCTGTTAAATTTGCCAAAGTTAAAACGGTTAAGGATGACCGTGGCTTGATAGTAAATTTTGAAGTAGAAGGGGATTTCCCCAAATACGGTAATGATGATGACGATGTAGACAGCTTGGCGGTAAAAATAGTTGAAGATTTTTATGCGGAATTAAAGAAAAACCCAACCTATAGGGATGCCAAACATACATTATCCGTTCTTACTATTACCAGTAATGTGGTTTACGGTAAAAAAACCGGTTCAACGCCCGATGGCAGGCAAAAAGGCGAACCATTTGCACCGGGTGCCAATCCTATGCATAACAGGGATGAAAACGGAGCTTTAGCTTCTTTGAATTCTGTTGCCAAACTGCCTTATGCTTGCTGTAGGGATGGTATTTCAAATACCTTTTCTATAGTTCCCGATGCTTTGGGTAAGGAAAAGGCACAGGAGATAGAAAACCTGGTGAACGTATTGGATGGTTATTTTAGGCAGAAAGCACATCATCTTAACGTAAATGTTTTGAACAGGGAACAGCTTATAGCCGCGTATGAACATCCTGAAGAATATCCTAATTTAACGGTAAGGGTTTCGGGTTATGCCGTGAATTTTACTAAATTAAGCCGTGAGCAGCAACGTGAAGTTATTGCCAGGACCTTCCATAATGAAATGTAATATTAAAAATATTGTTTGAAGGTGCATAAATGTTAAATGATGTATTTTCTAAAAATATTTATGAAAAAATAGGCCGTATCCATTCTTTGCAAACCATGGGCTTGGTGGATGGACCGGGCGTAAGATTTGTGGCTTTTTTACAAGGTTGCCCTTTGCGCTGTGAATATTGCCATAACCCTGATACACATGACTTTGCGGGTGGAAAAGTTTATTCCGTAAAAGACTTACTCAAAAGAATAAACAGATACAGGGTTTATTTCGGTAAATTCGGCGGGGTAACTTTTTCTGGTGGTGAACCACTGGGGCAGGCAGAATTTTTATTGGCTGCTATTCGGGCTTGCCAACAAGAAGGTATTCATACAGCCTTGGATACAAGTGGCTTCGTGTTTGATTATTTTGGCGAAAAAGTTATTGCTGAAGTAGATTTATTGATTTTGGATTTCAAATTTACCAATACGGAAGATTATCAAAACAAAGTGGGTTGTTCCATGGCTGTGCCGCTCAATGCTTTATCTATTAGGGAAAAAGTTGCTAAACCTGTTTGGCTAAGGCAGGTAATAGTACCGGGCCAACATGATAATGCGGAAAATATAGGACATTTGAGGAAAATCATTGAAAAGTTCAGCTGTATTGAAAAAGTGGAATTACTGCCCTTCCGTAAGCTTTGCCTTGCTAAATATGAAAATATGGGTAAAGCTTTTCCTTTAATTGAGCAGCCTGAAGCTTCCTCTGAATTGATCGATCAATTGACAGGGGAGCTTGATTTTGAAAGCGTGCGTGGGAAAAAGTGATTTTGGCTAAATAAAAAGTACAATAAAAAAAGCAGCCCATTGGGCTGCTTTTTATTTGCTTAAGATGATTAAGCGTTGTGTTTCTGATAGCAATCTCTGCAATATACAGGGCGATCATTAACGGGTTTGAAAGGAACTTGGGTTTCCACACCACAGTCAGCGCAGGTAACAGTAAACATTTCACGGGTATTGTTACGTTGACGTTTACGGGCTGCACGGCAATCAGGGCAGCGAGCGGGATCGTTTTGGAAACCTTTTTCGGCGTAGAATTCTTGTTCAGATGCGGAAAAAGTAAATTCAGCACCACATTCCTTACAGGTTAAAGTTCTGTCTTCAAAAGTCATTATATTGAACCTCCTTCATAGGTTTTCCTATTGTCTTTGTTACCGTGGCATCCATGTCCTAGAAGGAAGCGGAAAAATCCTGGGTATGCGAAACAAGTAGGTGATATGTATTATACACTCTATCAGGGCAAAAAGCAAGCATTTTGATAAAATAAAGCATTAAAAACCCTAAAATTGTAAGATTAATATAAATTTTTGGAAAAAATTTTTATTATTTAAGGCAATAAAATTTGAAATAGTGTTGAAAAGTTTGCTTAGATAGTCTATAATACAGGAGAAGATTCAACACAATAGGAGGTTTCACATGAAAGGCAAAGTAAAATGGTTCAATGCTGAAAAAGGTTTTGGTTTCATCGAAAGGGAAGTTGGCGGTGATGTATTCGTACACTTTTCCGCTATTCAATCTGAAGGCTTCAAAACTTTGGATGAAGGTCAGGAAGTAGAATTTGACGAGGTTGAAGGTGCCCGTGGCCCGCAAGCGGCTAATGTGGTTAGATTATAAAACTACGTCAGAAAAGAGCCTCTTAATGGGGCTCTTTTTCTTTATAGGAAATTTTTAGAATAAACAGACAGAGAGGAGCGTAAATGTCCATGCGTGTAGGTGTTATTTCAGACAGCCATTATATTGGTGGGGCTCCTTTGCCCAAAGCTCTTGAACTTTTACAGCATATGGGTGTCAGTAAAATCTTGCACGCCGGAGATGTGGGTGATTTAAGCTTTTTGCAGGCTTTGGAAAAAATTGCGCCTGTTGATATAGTAGCGGGTAATTGTGATGGGTTAAACAGAGCTGAAAGCTGGGGCAGAAAAAAAATTGTTGAAATAAATGGAGTAAGCATAGGCCTGATTCATGGCGATGGTATTGGTGATAATACGCCAAGCCGTGCACTTAAGGCTTTTGCAAGTCAAAAAGTAAATGCAGTGGTGTTTGGGCATTCTCATCAGCCCTTAAAAGAGGAACGGGATGGCATAATGCTTTTTAACCCTGGTTCCTGTAAGCTGCCGCGTGGTAAAGACCCCAGGCCTTCGTTTGGTCTTTTTTTTATAGAGGAAGGCAAGCTTAAGGCAGATATAATTTATTTTGGGAATATTTAGTTAATTTTGCCTGTTTATATTGTAAGGCTTTACCTGTAGTGCTATAATGTACAGTATAAATTAACAGAAAGCAGGTGGGCTTACCAATGAGTAAAAAAGCTTTTATTTTAATTGATTACAGCAATGATTTGATTGCTCCTGATGGTATTTTATCCTGCGCTCCCACAACCCTTTCTTTAGTGCCTGTAGTATGCGATTATATGGAAAAAACCATTGCTGAGGGCAACTTTGTGGTTGTGTGCAATGATGTACACCAAGAGCCTGATAAAAACGGCAAGGGAGATCCATATCACCCTGAAACAGCCTTGTTCCCCTCACATAATATCAAGAATACTTATGGTTCGGCTTTGTACCCTGCGGTAGCTGAAAAATGGACTGAAATAAGTAACGAATATCCTTTCGAAACTACTTATTTTGAAAAAATGCGTTTTTCCGCTTTTATTGGTACCAAGCTGGATATTTGGTTGCGTTCCCGTGATGTTACGGAGGTAGTGCTTGCAGGTGTATGCACAGATATTTGTGTATTACATACTGCAATAGAAGCCTATGGCAAAGGTTATAAAATTGCGATTTTAGAAAAAGGCTGCTGCAGTACAACATCTGAAAACCATCAATTTGCCATTGATCATTGTAAAAATTTGCTGGGTGCAACTATTATTTGATTTTAGTTATTTTTTAAGCTGCTGCCTTAAGGCAGCAGCTTTTTTATTTATAGGTTTATGATCCATATGCTGTAATTTAAAATGGCCGCAAAGCTAAGCCATATTATGTATAAAAGCCACAGCCTGCTGGTAAAAGCGCTTATAGCCCTTAAGCGTTTCCATACCGCAATTACCAAGGCTAAAAGGAAAGCTATTATAAGCACGGAAAGCCCTCTGTATTGAAAAGCAAAAAATACTATAAACCATAAATAACTTAAAGCTAGCTGTGAAAAGAAATAGGCAACAGCTACATTTTTGGAATGATCATTCAGCTTGTTTGTAATTAAAATCATATAAAGGCTGAATCCCATTACAAGATATAAAATTACCCATATAAATATAAAAAGCCAATTGGGCGGCTGGAATATGGGTAAAAAAAGGCTTTGCAATACTACGGCAGGGTTGGGTGAGGAAATTTTTACGCATTCCGCCAATAAAAGCGGTGAAAACAAGCAAACCACCAATAGCGGCAATTTAAATTTTACATTTAAAATGGTTTTAGGCATAATTAACTCCTTTGCCGTATGGTTGACTATATTCTTATTATTATGCTAGGATTTAAAGGATTATGACATTTTGCAGGCCATTTTTTGGTGATATATATCGCATTTTGTCTTGACAAAAAAGGTGTTTGGAAGTTATTATTATTAAATGTAGTATTATAAGAAATAGCTAATTATTAATGCGTGAGGTGTGAAAATGGAGCAGCTTTGGTCAATTACAATAGGTGATTTGCTGGATAAAATGGCAGATGATTATCCTAAACAGGATGCTGTTTTATATACTGACAGACCATTTCGTAAAACCTACAGTGAGTTTAGGGATTTATGTAATAAGGTTGCAAAGGGTTTTTTGGCCATGGGTATCAAAAAAGGTGATCATGTGGCTATTTGGGCTACAAATTATCCCGAATGGTTGCTTACTATGTTTGCTACCGCCAAAATAGGGGCGGTTATGGTTACTGTAAATACTAATTACAAAATTTTTGAACTGGAATATTTACTTAAACAAAGTGATTCCACAACGCTTGTTATGATAGATGGTTTTAAAGACAGCGATTATGTGGGGATT
>DGYV01000057.1:9629-12533 GCA_002398485.1 Peptococcaceae bacterium UBA4997
GATGTATCCTGAATTGAAGGATGTGGAACCCGGTAAAGTCAATATTGAAAATTTGCCTTTTTTGAAGAATATCATCCATGTGGGGTCAAAACGTCAAAAAGGTATGTTCCAATGGGAGGATCTGTATAAGCTTTCTGAAACTGTAAGTGATGAAACCCTAAGTGATATACAGGCGGGTTTGGATCCGCATGATGTTATCAATATGCAGTATACTTCAGGCACAACGGGTTTTCCTAAGGGAGTTATGTTAACGCATTACAATATAATAAATGATGGCCGTTTTATAGGTGATTGCATGAAGTTCAGTACTGCGGATAAATTATGTATTCCTGTGCCTTTTTTCCATTGTTTTGGCTGTGTATTAGCAGTTTTAGCCTGTGTAACTCATGGAACTACTATGGTGCCTATAGAATATTTTCAGCCTTTACCGGTTATGCGGGCTCTTCAGCAGGAAAAATGCACGGCTGTGCATGGCGTACCAACCATGTTTATTGCCATGCTGGAACATCCCGAATTCAATAATTTTGATTTTTCCACCATGCGTACAGGTATTATGGCAGGTTCACCTTGTCCTGTAGCGATTATGCAGCAAGTTATTGATAAAATGAATATGAGTGAAATCACAATTGCCTATGGGCTTACTGAGGCTTCACCTGTTTGTACGCAAACCCGTACCGATGATTCTTTGGAACGCAGGGTTGCTACTATAGGCAGAGCTTTACCACATATTGAGTGTAAAGTTGTAGATCCTGAAACAGGTGAGGAAGTGCCAATCAATACACCCGGTGAATTTATGGCGCGTGGTTTTAATATTATGAAGGGTTATTATAAAATGCCTGAAGCTACTGCTCAGGCTATTACCGAGGACGGCTGGCTGCATTCCGGTGATTTGGCAAGCGTGGATGAAAATGGCTATTATAAAATAACAGGCAGAATAAAGGATATGATCATTCGCGGTGGTGAAAATATTTACCCTAAGGAAATAGAGGAATTTATTTATACTCATCCCTCGGTAAGTGATGTGCAGGTAATAGGTGTTCCCAGTGTTGCTTATGGTGAGGAGATAATGGCATGGGTCATCATTAAGGAAGGCTGTGCCTTAACCGAAGATGAGCTTAAAGAATTTGTGCGAGGCAATATGGCACGTCATAAAGTGCCCAAATACATAAAATTTGTTGAAGGTTTTCCTGTTACGGCAAGCGGTAAAATTCAAAAATATAAAATGCGTGAGCAGGCTATTGAAGAACTGAATCTGCATGATGCTGCCAATATAGAAACGGCTTAAAAGTTGTTGAAAAATATAAAGGGGGGTAGCTTGAATGAAAATAGCATTTTCTACCTTAGGATGTCCGGGCTGGAGCTGGGAAGAAATTATAAGTACTGCTAAGGATTTTGGCTATGATGGTATTGAAATTCGTGGTATAGGTAGGGAACTGCACATACCCAATGCGAAAATATTTCAACCCGATAATATCGATGAAACAAAAGCCAAGTTGCTTAAGCTGGGTTTGGAAATTTCGGCCTTGTCTTCTGCTGTACGTTTAAATGAGCAGTATAAAATAGATGAGCATATTACTGCCGGTAAGGAATATATAGAGCTTGCCGAAAAACTGGGTGTGCAATATGTTCGTGTATTGGCAGACAGCCTACCTGAGCCTTCAAATAAAATTAATGTTCCCGAAATAGTAAAAGCCCTAAAAGAGCTTGCACTTTATGCTGAGGATCATGGTATAGTTTTATTAGTTGAAACCAACGGTTATTTTGCGGATTCTGCCAATATGGTTGCTTTGATGGAGGAGGTGGCAAGCCCTGCAGTTGCGGTTTTGTGGGATGTACACCATCCGTACCGTTATTTTAATGAATCGATAGATCTTACCTACAGTAGGCTTAAGCCTTATATAAAATATATCCATTTGAAAGATTCTTTGATGACGGATGATGGTAAAGTGGAATATCAAATGATGGGTTATGGTGATCTGCCTATTATCCAGGCGGTAAATATGCTTAAAGCAGATAAATTCGAAGGTTATCTTTCTATGGAGTGGCTGAAACGCTGGTGTCATAATTTGGCCGAACCGGGTATCGTGTTGCCGCATTATGTGAATTATATTCGAAAACTGCTTAAATAGGTTAAACCTTTTAGAAATATAGGAGTGAACAAAATGGAAAAGATGTTGGAAATGCGTATTCACGGCTATGGTGGCCAGGGTGTGGTAACATTGGCGCAGTTGGTTGCGTCTGCGGGACTTAACGCTGGTTATGAAACTCAATCACTGCCGTTTTTTGGTGTGGAACGTAGGGGTTCTGCTGTAAAAGCAGGGGTAAGGATAGATAAAAACAAAATTCGTATCCGCAGCCAATCTGTTGAACCTGATTATTTGGTTATAATGAATGAAACTTTGCTGGAATTGGCACAAAACCAAGGTATAGCAGAAGATGGCGGAATTATTATGAATACAGCGCATCCGCAGGATGTAGGCAGGACTTTATATTATGTTGATGCTGCAGGCATAGCTATAGAAAACGATTTGATGGCAGCCGATTCACCATTCATAAATATTCCCATGTTCGGTGCAGTTTGTAAAATTGCGGGTTTGAAAGCTGAAGTTGTTTCCCAAACTTTAACTGAGCGTTGGACAGGCAAGATTGGTGAAAAAAATGCCAAAGTTGCTTTGATAGGCTATGAAGCAGTTAAAAAATTTGAAAAATAGGGGGTAGGAAAATGAAAAACAAAATTGATAAAGCAAATGTTCCTGCCATCCACCCTGTATCCTGGCCACAGGAAGGGGTAAGCGGCAATACAGGTTCTTGGCGCAGCGAACGCCCGGTTATTGACCATAATAAATGTACCAAATGCTTAAGGTGCTGGATATTCTGCCCTGAAGCAGTAATAGATAAAGATAC
>DGYV01000057.1:12723-17293 GCA_002398485.1 Peptococcaceae bacterium UBA4997
GATACTTTGAAAATAGAATATGCCTATTGCAAGGGCTGCGGTTTATGCGTGGCGGAATGCCCTGTTAATGCTCTTGCAATGATAAGGGAAGAATAAGAGGGGATAATATGAAAACTGTTATTGATACTGGTTGTCATGCGGTAGCTTTAGCGGCCCGCAGCGCTAAGGTGGATGTAGTGGCGGCTTATCCCATTACTCCTCAAACCAGTGTAGTGGAAGAAATAGCCACAATGGTAGAAGATGGAACTTTGGATTGCCGTTTTTTGCCTGTGGAAGGTGAGCATAGTGCTATGGCGGCATGTGCCGGTGCGTCGGCGGCAGGTGCAAGAGTTTTTACTGCAACATCTTCACAAGGCCTTTTATATATGCATGAGGTTTTGCATATGGCTTCGGGCGGGCGTTTGCCTATAGTTATGGCTAACGCTAACCGTGCTGTTTTTGCGCCCTGGACGATTTGGGCAGATCATAACGACAGCCTTGCTCAAAGGGATACAGGTTGGCTGCAATATTACTGCGCTTCCGTACAGGAGGTTTATAATACTGTTCTTCAGGCATTCAAAGTTGCGGAAGAAATTAAACTGCCTGTAATGGTGAATTTTGACGGTTTTATTTTATCGCATTCTATGGTTCCTATCCGTTTGCCCGAACAGGCAGATATTGATGCCTTTTTACCTGAATACGAGCCAACTTGGCGTCTTGACCCCCAAAACCCCAGTTCTTTCGGTAATGTTACCATGCCGCCAGAATATGCGGAATTCAGAAAAACCTTAGCCCGTGATATATTGGCTTCAATAGATTTGGTCAAAAAAGCGGCTGAGAATTATAAAGAATATACAGGCATGTGGGATGGCGATGTTTTTGAACCATACCTAATTGAAGACGCAGAAGTAGTGGTGCTTTCAATGGGCTCCATGGCTTCCGAAGTGGAAATAAGCGTTGACCATTTGCGCAAACAAGGCATAAAAGCTGGGGCTTTACGTTTACGCTTATACCGTCCTTTTCCCGCAGAGGATTTAAGAAAAATTTTACCTAAGAATACAACCTTGATTACACTTGACCGCAACTATTCCTTTGGTATGGAAGGCGGGGTATTGTTCAATGATTGTAAAGCCGCTTTATATGATAAACGCAATGATGTGCGTGTGCTTAATCAAACTATCGGTATAGGTGGTTTGGATTTAACTTGGCAAGCTATGGCACAAGCTATCTTGGCATTGTTGGAGGCATAATATGACTACAAAATTAAAAGATTTACCAAAAGATGAATTTGTTTTAAGCGGTAACGGAGCCTGCGGCGGCTGCCCCGCTACTTTAGCTTTAAGAATAATTGGCAAGGCTTTGGGGCCTAATGCTATTTGTATATTGACCCCTTCCTGTACTGTTGCCAGTATGGGGATGACTCCCGCCACAGCCTATAATTGGCCTTCCCTTAATGTTTGCTTTGCAACAGCAGGTTCTTCGGCTTCAGGCGTGGTTTATGCCTTTGAAAGCCTAAAAAAGAAAGGTAAAATCGAAGGCGAGCTGCCCACTGTATTCAACTGGGTAGGGGATGGCGGAACTTATGATATAGGGTTGCAGGCTTTATCTGCCGCGGCAGAAAGGAACGATAATTTTATCCATTTCTGCTACAATAATGAGGCCTACAGCAATACAGGTGTACAGCGCAGCGGCGCTACCCCTAGGTATGCCTATACCACAACTACTCCCAAAGGCAAAAGGGAACCTAGGAAAAGCATGCCTATGATTATGCTGGAGCATAATATCCCTTATGTTGCCACGGCTTCCTTATCACATCCCGAAGACTTATATGATAAGGTTGTTAAGGCAAAAAACACTAAAGGCTTCAAATATATAGAAGTTTTGGCACCTTGCTATACAGGCTGGCAGTTTGCACCGCATCAAACTATTGAAATGAGCAGGATGGCGGTAAAAAGCGGTGCTTGGCTACTTTGGGAAGCTGAATACGGTAATGTTACCTTAAGTGCTCCCACCAAACGTTTAATAGAAGGTAAAGTACCAAAATTACCTATGGCAGAATATATAAGTGGCCAGGGGCGTTTCAGTAAAATGCTCAAAGGTGAGGATAGGGAAGAACGCTTGGCAGAAATCCAGAGCGATATAGACAGGGAAATGGAATTTATGAAACAAAGAGCTGCTATTAAACTGTAAATAAAACAATAGTCATTGATAGAATATAATAAACTAAGGGAAGCCTTGAATAGTTAATATTTATAGCTTTCCTTGTTGTTTTATTATAAACATAGGTAGCTGTTTTAGCTGGTTTTTATAATTAAAGCATTATCAGCGGTTTTATTTAGGGTTTTTCAGGCTGATATGATATTGACAAAAAGCATCTAAAATGATATTATTTGTATTAAATTAGTAATCATTATTAATAAAAAAATACATTGATAAACAGGGAGGATTAATTATGGAATTGAAAGGCAGTAAAACCGAAAAAAACTTGCTTGCAGCATTTGCAGGTGAGAGCCAGGCCAGAAACAAATATAGTTATTATGCTTCCAAAGCAAGGAAAGAAGGATATAACCTTATAGGTGATATATTTGATGAAACCGCAAATAACGAAAAAGAACACGCTAAAATTTGGTTCAAATTATTGAATAATGGTATTCCCGATACCGCCGCTAATTTAGAGGATGCTGCTGCGGGTGAAAATTATGAGTGGACTGATATGTATGCTAATTTTGCCAAGGATGCGCGTGAAGAGGGTTTTACTCAAATTGCCGAACTTTTTGAAGGCGTAGCAAAAATAGAAAAAGAACACGAGGAAAGGTATAGGGCGCTTCTTAAAAGCGTTAAAGCAGGTAAGCTTTTTGAAAGAGGCGAACTGGTGGCCTGGAAATGCGCAAACTGCGGGCATATTCATTTTGGTAACAAGGCTCCTGAAATTTGTCCTGTATGCGATCACCCCAAAGCATATTTCCAAGTGTTGGTAAAAAGTTACGAAGATTAGTTAAAAGCGGGCTATAGCCCGCTTTTTTATTTGCCAAGCATTATACTTTTGTTCTATAATATTAATTAGTATAAGTAGGAGGAATTAAAGTGCCGGAATTTTTACAGGAGCGCACTGATCTATGGCAATATTTGGCCGGATCCACTAAGCCGATTGTACTTTATGGCATGGGTAACGGAGCTGATAAGATTATGGCGGTGTTAGCGCATTACAATATAAAATTAAAAGCTGTTTTTGCCAGTGATGAATTTGTGCGCGGCCATTCCTTTAAGGGCTACCATGTGCTTAAATACAGTGATGTTTGCCGTAAATATACGAATTTTATTGTTTTGGTAGCTTTTGGCACTGAAAAAGAAGATGTTATAAGTAAGATTGTCAATATATCCAAAGAGCAGGAGCTTTATGTGCCTGATGTGCCGGTGGTAGGTGGGGGACTGTGGAATTTTGAGTATTATAAAACGCATGAAAACGAAATAAAAAGGGTTTATGATGTTTTTGAGGATGATATTTCCCGAAAAGTTTTCGAGGATATCTTAAATTATAAATTAAGCGGTAAAATAAAATATTTGCAAAGCTCGGCAAGCCCGTTGGTACATGCCTATAAGCAGATTTTGAATTTAGGCAACAAGGAAACTTTTTTGGATCTTGGAGCCTATACGGGCGATACAGTTGAAGAATTTATTGAATTTATGGATGGTTATAAAAAAATAATTGCCTTGGAGCCTGACTATAAAAATTTTATTAAATTACAAAAAAGAGTAATGGATAATAAATATGAAAATGTTGAATGTTATAATTTAGGGGCATGGCACGAAAAGGATAGTTTATTTTGCAGTGCTTTGGCTGGTCGGAATTCTTCATTGAACAGCAAAAAAGGTAAAAAAATAGCGGTTGAAAGTGTGGATGATCTTTTGCAGGGTGAACCTGTAACTTATATCAAAATGGATGTTGAGGGAGCGGAAAAAAATGCTCTTATTGGGGCCAAAAGTACCATAAATAAATTCAAGCCCAAGCTTTTGGTATCCGCTTATCACCGCAATGAGGATATATTCCAGTTACCCTGGTTAATAAAAGAGCTTAATCCTAATTATCATATTTATTTAAGGCGTCATCCTGCCATACCGGCTTGGAACATCAATATTTATGCCGTATAAGGAGTAAAAATAATGGATAAAAAAAATATATTGAGCCATGTGGATCATACTTTATTAAGCCAAACCGCAGCTTGGGCTGAAATTAAAAAGCTGTGTGATGAAGGTATGGCCGCACAAGTGGCTTCTGTATGTATAGCACCCGCTTATGTTAAAGATGTTGTTTCATATTTGGCGGGCAAACTTTCTGTTTGCACGGTAATTGGCTTTCCCAACGGTTATAATACTTCTTATATAAAATTGAAGGAAGCCGAAGAAGCTTTGCTTAATGGAGCGGATGAGCTTGATATGGTAATTAACCTAGGTTGGTTAAAAGATAATAAAAAAGGGCTGCTTTTGGATGAGATCAGCTCTATCAAAAAATTGTGTGAAGAAAAAGTGCTTAAAGTAATTATAGAAACTTGTTTTTTAACTGAAAATGAAAAAACAGCCATGTGCCGCATAG
>DGYV01000057.1:17485-17921 GCA_002398485.1 Peptococcaceae bacterium UBA4997
GCCGCATAGTTAGTGAAAGCGGGGCAGATTTTATTAAAACTTCTACCGGTTTTGGTAAGAATGGTGCTGATTTACAAGACATATACTTATTTAAAAGAAACATAACAGAGAATTTAAGAATAAAAGCTGCGGGAGGTATCCGTACTTTTGAGGAGGCGCGGGCCTTTTTGGAGGCAGGGGCATCAAGGATAGGAAGCAGTGCTTTGGCTAAGGGATAGGAGATAAACATAATGGCTATTGATAAAAAAGATATTACTCGTTTGATTGCGTTAGCCGAGGCGGCTCGTAATAATGCTTATGCCCCTTATTCCGGTTTTTGTGTTGGAGCAGCGTTATTAAGCTGTGATGATGGAGTTTTTACTGGGGCAAATGTGGAAAATGTTTCTTATGGCGCTACTATTTGTGCGGAAAGGGTAGCTTTTGATAAAGCAGTTTC
>DGYV01000057.1:18079-24923 GCA_002398485.1 Peptococcaceae bacterium UBA4997
AAGCAGTTTCTGAAGGCAGTCATGAGTTTAAGGCAATAGCTATTGTTGGTGGTGAGGGTCTTGCTTATCCTTGTGGGATCTGCCGCCAAGTTATGGCGGAATTTTGCGGTGAGGATTTTTTGGTAATAGTTGCCCAAAAGCCCAACGAATACGAACTTTTAAGCCTGGGGCAGCTTTTGCCTAAGGCATTTAAGCTTAAATAGAAACATTTGTATTATTTGAATTTTTGCGGGAAATTGAGGTATTAGATGCAAAGCCTTTTTTATAAAAATAATAGCTTCAGCTTAGTGGTACTGCATTGGGAGGTTTTTAGGTAATGAAATATAATTTAACAGTAATAGGAGCAGGTCCGGGTGGATATATGGCGGCAATCAAGGCGGCTCAGCTTGGCTTAAAGGTTGCGCTTATAGAAAAAGATCATGTTGGCGGCACTTGTTTGAACCGTGGTTGTATTTCCACCAAGGCTTTGCTGTATTCAGCTAACCTTTACCGTGAAGCCAAAGCGTTTTCCGATATAGGTATAAATATTAAAGAATTAGCTTTTGATTTTAATAAAATGCATGAATATAAAAATGCTACCGTGTTAAAAGTGCGTGATGGTGTAGAATTTTTGTTAAAGGCAAACAATATCCATATTTATAATGGTATGGCTGTATTGATGGCTGAAGATAGGGTAAAAGTAACAGGCAAAGCTGATTGTGAAATTTTTACGGATAAAATTTTGATAGCTACGGGCTCAGTTCCTGTTTTACCTGATGTAAACGGTATAGAAAGTAATTGTGTTTTGACAAGTGATCAAATTTTGGAGGGTAGCCATAATTTTCCCAAACATATAACTATCATCGGCGGCGGTGTTATAGGTGTGGAGTTTGCCACCATCTATAACGCTCTTGATGCCGAAGTTGCCATCATTGAAATAGCTGATAGCCTTATCCCAAGCATTGATAAAGAAATATCCAGGCATTTGACTATGATGCTTAAACGCCAGGGAGTCAAGCTTAATTTAAAGTCCTTTGTAACCCGAATTGAAAAAGGGGATAAGCTTAAATGTTATTTTAAGCACAAAGCTAAAGAGCATTGTATTGAAACAGATATGATTTTAACTGCTATAGGCAGGCGGCCGAATACAGATGGCCTTGGTTTAGCACAATTAGGCGTATATACAGAAAATGGTAAAATACTTGTGAATGAAAAATTTGCCACAAATATACCCAATATTTATGCCATAGGTGATGTATTGGGTGGTGTGCAACTGGCTCATTTGGCATCGGCACAGGCTATATATGCTGTGGAAGCAATAACAGGAGTACAGTCTAGCATTGACCTTAATACTATTTCCAATTGTATTTATACAACGCCTGAAATTGCTACTGTAGGTATGAGTACGGAGGATGCGGAAAGAGCGGGTATTGAAATAATCACTGGCCGTTTTCCTATGAGCGCCAATGGCAAAGCCATGATCGAAAAACAGGAAATAGGTTTTGTTAAGGTGATATGTGAAAAAGAAACAGGAAGGCTTATTGGTGCCGCCATGCTTTGCCCCAGAGCAACCGATATGATAGGTGAGCTTTCTTTGGCAATAGCTAATGAAATGACTATTGATAAAATAGCCAATCTTATACATCCGCATCCAACCTTCAGTGAGGCAGTATTTGAGGCGGCCGAAAACGTTTATGGTGTCTCTGTACATTTATTACCCCAAAAATAGTTTAAGGCGGCTGAAGCAGCTTTTTTATAATTATGAAGTAAAAAGAAAATAAGCTTAAGCCAAACTTATATAAAGGTGCTATAATATAATAAACAGCCTTTATTTTAAGCTAAATAAGGGGGTGATTTTATGAATACTTATATGCAAATGGCCATAGCCCAGGGTATGAAAAATATAGTTACAGGTGATGGTGGGCCTTTTGGTGCGGTAATAGTAAAAGATAACAATGTTGTTGGTATAGGCAGGAACATGGTTTTTGCCAATAATGACCCTACCTCTCATGCAGAAATAATGGCAATTCGTGATGCCTGTAAAAATTTGGCTGCTTATGATCTTAGTGGCTGTGTGCTTTATGCATCCTGCCAACCATGTTATATGTGTATGGGAGCTATATTCTGGGCCAATATAAAAGAGGTTTATTACAGCACTACCAGTATAGAAGCCGCGCGTTTTGGCTGTAAAGGGCATCTTTTGGAACAAGAAGCCATTACAAATTTTATTTACAGCGGTATTAAAACTGAATGTATTGATAATGAACAAGGTATAGCTCTTTTGGCTACTTGGCAGAAAAAGCCTCATCAGATATATTAAAAATTTTTTATTTAAATTTTAGCAGGGGTTAAGTTTATTTTATATGAGGTGTTTTGATTGAACCTTGAAACAAAAGAAGCTATTGTAAATAAAAGTAATTTGGAAGTTGAAAAAAATGATCTAAAAAAACTCTATTTGGAAATAACCAGCCATTGTAATTTGAACTGTACTATGTGTACAAGGAAGAATTGGCAGAATGAAGGCATTGGCCATATGTCTAAGGCTACTTTTTCCAAAGTGCTTAAGGATTTACCTAATCATCCTGAACTGAAAACGGTTTTTTTGGGCGGTATAGGCGAGCCTTTAACACATCCGGATTTAATAGAGATGATTACTGCCTTGTGTAAAAGGGATTTGCGTGTGGAAATGATAAGCAATGGTACTTTATTGACCAAAGAAATGAGCGGCAAGCTAATAGACGCAGGCTTGAATATGCTTTGGGTATCGGTAGACGGTGCTTTTTCGGTTTGCTATGAGGATATAAGGCAGGGGGCTACCGCAAATAATCTTTATAAAAATTTAGAGGGCCTATGTGAAGCCAAAATAGAACGCGGTATATTTGATGTTCATATTTATGACCTGAATGAATATTTGGCGCGTGAAACTTTACAGTTGGGGCTTGCTTTTGTAGCTATGAAGAGAAATATCAAGGAATTGCCCAAACTGATACAGGAATCAAGAAAACTGGGTGTAAGAGAAATAAAGGTAACTCATGTTATACCTTATACTAAAGAAATGGTAAATGAAGCACTTTATGACAGAACGGTCTTATTGAATCATGGCCAGCCCAGGGATCCCTTGGTTATGCATGTGGACTTACCTTTAATGGATTGGAATGAGGATACTACCAATGTTATGGCTGCTTTATATAACAGCCATGCTACTTTTAGTCATATGGATATACCCATGCTGCGCAGGGAAAATTATTGCCGTTTTGTACAGGAAGGGCAAAGCTTTGTGCGCTGGGATGGCGAAATATGCCCCTGCATGGCACTTTTGCATGATGGCAAAACCTACCTTAATAATGTGGAAAGACATATTACAGGAAAAAGCTTTGGAAATATAAATGATAATGACAAAAGCTTAAGCAAAATTTGGTATGGTGAAGAATACAGTGAATTCAGAAAAAAAGTAAGGGATTTTGTATATTCTCCATGTGTTACTTGTGGTGAATGCACTTATTTGGAAGATAATCAGGAAGATTGCTACGGTAATACTTTCCCTACTTGTGGGGGGTGCCTTTGGGCACAAGGTTTGGTGCAATGTCCTTAAAAATCAATAAATATGAACTATATACTATATATTGTTTAACATTTTTTGTGCTATAATAATTATATAAATAGATAAAAAAGGGAAAAATTAAATTTTTAGGAAAAAATATGTAAAATAAACGAACTTTTTTTAAATTTATACAGTCTAAATATTAGTTTAGTATGCTCTTTAAAAAGGATCATAATTAAAAAGTATTGTAAGATGGAACAATAAAAATTAAGGTAGGTGTTGGCAATGAATTTAAAAAGCACCAAAATAGGCATTTTATTATTAATACTGGTTATGGTAATGCTTGTATTCAGTGGGGTAGCTTTTGCGGCAGATGCCGCAAATTTAACAAGTGTTAATCTAAGTGCCAATGGACAAACTAAAACTGTTACTTTTTCAGCTCCCGGTACAACTGAAACAGTTGAATTGAACCAATATTGGGGTACGGGCAGTATTAACGTTCAACCTATAGCTCCAACCGCTTCTACCATAACTGTAAGTGGTTATTTAGTTGCAAGTGGTTCTTCTATGGAGATTAGCACAAATCCTATTGAGATAGTAGTTGATGGTGCAAATACATATACTATAAATATAGTAAGAGTAAATACTGATCTTAGCAGCGTTTTAGCAACGGTTACTACAGGTGGTTCTGAAATAACTTTAACTAAAACAGGCAATACCTACAAGGGGATTGTTGCGGAAAATACAGGTGCTATTGATATTACCGCTACAACGGCTAGTTCGGATGCTACCATGTTTTGTGCTTATGGAACACCTACTGTTAGTGGTTCAAATACAATGACATGGAGTAATATCAATATAAACAGCCTTACCGCAGGTTCTTCAAATGCTTTTATTATTCAAGTAAGAAGCGATACTCAAAGTACTGATTATGAAGTAGAAATAACAAAACTATCAAGTACGGAGCTTGCTGATGCCACTCTTTCCGCGTTGCGGGTAAAGGACGGTTCAACTTCAGGTACGGATTTACTAGGTAGCTTCAATAAAGATGTGCTTACTTATAATATGACGGCTTCTAATGCCACAGCTTATATTTGTCCTACTGTTTCTTCAAGTGCGGCAAAAGTTACGGTAAATGGCAGTAATGTTAACAGTGGTGATTATAAAGCTGTAAGTCTTAATACAAATGGTACTGCTACAAGTGTTCCTGTTGTGGTTACAGCAGGTGATGGTACTACCAAAACCTATACATTGAACATTACTTTAAGCAGTGCAAGCCTCACTGATTGTACTTTAAGCAGTGTTGTGGCAAGGTACAGCTCCAAAAACTATACTGCCACAGTAAGCAGCAGTACCTACACAATAAATGTACCTTATGGTGCTTCCAGTGTGAGTGTAACAGTAAATCCTAAAATTTCGGCTGCTACTTATTATGTAAGCAGCAGCAGTTCTACTCCAGCTGCATCCAGTACTTATTGGTCTACGGGTGTAACTGCTCTTAACCTTTCTTACGGAACTAATACATATTATATACACGTGAAAGCACAAAACGGTTATACTACTAACAGGTATACATTGTATATAAAACGAGCCAACACAGATTCAGATGATGATACCTTAAGAGCTTTGGCGGTTCGCGGTACTACAAATTCTTCCACCAGTTCAGGTTCAACTTATAACTTAATGCCTACTTTTGATAGGGATACCAATACTTATTATATAGCAGTGCCTAATTCCGTTAATTATGCAAGGATCACAGCTACAGCGGCCGATAGTAATGCTGTAATTACGGTAGATGGTACTACGGTAACAAGTGGTTCATTGTCTAACGCTGTAAGCTTATCCACAAGTACGAGCGGCAACACTATCCCTATTGTGGTTACTTCCCCCAGTGGTTCTTATAGTACTAAATATTATGTAAAAATTTACCGTTCCAGTAGATCAGGTGATACCAATACTTCAGCGAGGAAGCTGCTTGTGAGGGCAGGAACCAGTTCCAGCAGCTCTAAACAGAGCGTAGTTGGTTTTACTTCGGATTTTTCACCATCTACAACTTCATATAAAGTATCTGTTGATTATGATCAAACCTATGCGGCTTTAAGATGGGATCAAGATGATAGCAACTCGATAGCTTTTTTGATAACTAAGGATGCTGCTTATAAGCTTTCCGATGGTTATTACAGTAATTCAATAAAGCTTAGTTCAGGAGAAAATACTTGGACTGTTAGGGTATATGCATCTAACTATTCCAATTACAAGGATTATACGGTTAAAATCTATCGTGGCGGTACTTCTAAAGATGCTTACTTAAAGAGTCTTTTCGTGTCTTTAGATAATGGTACGGCTAATTGGTCAAGCACTTTCAGTAAAACCAACACAAGCTATACTATTACCATACCTGCAGGAGCTACTTATGCTCGTATTACGCCAACCTTGAATTACACTTCTGCTAATATTAAGGTAAATGGCAGTACAGTGAATAATAACACTACTTCAAGCAAAATATATTTTTCCTCAACTAAAACTGTTAAAGTTGTGGTAACCGCTGAAGATGGTTATACAACTCAAACCTATACACTTAATTTCAGACAAGCGGCTGTAGCCAAATACAATAAGATAGTTTTGCGTATTGGTAGTTCAAAGGCTGTTTTAGATGGTACTACTTCAAATATAAATGTTACCCCATATTTATCCGGCAGTACTACTATGGTACCTATACGCTTTATTTCCGAAAGTATGGGCTATACTGTTGATTATAACAGCAAAACTAAGCTGATAACTATAAGTAACGGAATTGTTTCATTTACTATGACTGTAGGTAAAACTATAGCTGGTCTTAATGTTACACCTATAATCAAAGGCAGCACTACCTATGTGCCTTTACGCTATGTTAATAATCAATTGGGTTTAAAAACGGATTGGAATAATACAAGTAAGGAAATTACAATTACACCTTAAAAAAATTTGTATTAATTATTGACATAATTAACTAAAAGAGGGGCAGAATAAAGTTGCTCCTCTTTTTTAGCTTTTGTTAAACAAAAAACCAATAGTTTTTTATAAATATTGGTACTTTTTTTATTGACAAGATGAGCCTATTTTGGTATGATAATATTTGCTTGCAATAACTTGCAAGCAAATACGGTGGATATGGCGAAGCGGTTAACGCACCGGATTGTGGCTCCGGCACACGAGGGTTCGATCCCCTTTATCCACCCCATATTGGGGCGTAGCCAAGTGGTAAGGCACCGGTCTTTGGAATCGGGATTTCGTTGGTTCGAATCCAGCCGCCCCAGCCATTTGAGCCATTAGCTCAGTCGGTAG
>DGYV01000057.1:25128-33231 GCA_002398485.1 Peptococcaceae bacterium UBA4997
TTCGAGTCGCCGATGGCTCACCAAAATACTTAAAAGTGAACATCGTCATTGTTATATGACGATGTTCACTTTTTTTATTAACATACTTGCTTAAAAACTCAAACAATAATTGAACCAGTTAATGCTAAAAAAATACTAACCTGATTTTTATATAATTAGGTTAGTATTTATGATGTGCAAGCTATGTCAATTTCGGATATCATTCGATTCTCAAATTGGGATTTGAACTATCATCCCCAGAGATTATGCTCATAATCTCACCATTAACTGCTTTTAGTTTTTATTAGCTAATTGTTTATAAAACAGCCAAGTTCCTGAAATCAACACCACAGATATTAAGATATGCAATATAATGTTTGGAATTGTGAAATTGTAAGTATTCGACACTTCTCCAAATTCGAGTAAAAATCGGCTTCCCATTCCTACAATAGTAGCAATCAAATTGAATAAAATTATAAACATTGCAGAACTATTAGGAAATAATTTCGCTTCTGACTGTCCAATGCTATGGTAAAACATAATTGAAACGACAATAACTAACCAGTTGACAACTTCCATTTTGATTGGAGTTTCTTTTGTTAAATTTAAGAAAGGAAACATACAGCTAGTTATGAATACTAAACATATAAATATTCCGCCAATTAACATTCTTTTTTTATTTTTCATTCGTTGCCCTCCTAAATCAAATATACATAACCTTTGTCTGATTTTATTACGGATAAAATAAAAAATCATGTATGAGTTCAAATCCTCATATATGACTTTTTTATTGGTGGAGATGAGGGGATTCGAACCCCTGGCCTCTTACATGCGAAGCAAGCGCTCTCCCAACTGAGCTACACCCCCATATTAAAAATATTAAAGTAATAAAATAAGCAATCTATATTTTATATACTAGATAATTATAGCTTTTGTTCTCTCTAAATGCAAGTTTATAAAAAGAAAAAATTTATTTATTAAATTAGTTTATCCCATATAAAAATATAAAGTTATCTATATAGATAACTTTATAACAAATTTAAAATTTAATTGATTAGAAACTGAATATATGAGCTTTATATGATGCACATAAATAAAGCTAACCCTAAATAGATTTATAATGTTGAATAATTTTTTAACAATTTAGCATATAATCTTATAAAAGGGGGTTATAATTTATGAAAATAGCTATTTTTACTATGTTTAATGGGCTTAGTAATACATATTCCCTGGTTAATGTTGTTGCTGAGCACTTAACAATGTTATTGAATGCCGGAGTGCAAACTAAAATGCTTGTTTCTGAAGATTGTCCCGATGGCGAAAGACAAGGAATATTTGCTGATGAACGCTTAGAATGGGTAAAAATAACCAACAAACTTAATAATAAACAAATTCATTGGTATGATTATTCTCAGCCTGATGGCGAAGTTCACAAAACTTTTTTTGAAGAAGCTGAAGTGGTTGCAAATGATTTGGAAGCTAATTTATCTGATGTGGATATATGTGTAATGCACGATATCCACTATCAAGGCTGGCATTTGATGCATAATGTTGCAATAAGAAAAGTTCAGGAAAAACTAACCAATATAAAATTTATTGCCATAACTCATTCCGCTCCCGTTAATCGGCCGCCCAATCCTAAATACCCTTTTTCATGCAGGTATACTCCTATGCCAAATACTATTTATGTATATCCTACACACTCAGGCATAGCTCCACTTGCCAAGCAGTATAATGTTCCTGAAGGTAAATGCAGAGTCGTTTACAACAGCTTAGATTTAATTTCCTACATGAGTGATGATGTTATATCCATACATAGTCAAACAGATTTACTTAGCCCTGATATATTAATTGTATATCCCGGTAGATTTACTACAGGTAAAAAATTCGAAAAGGTTGCAGCATTGGCAGGTGCTATAAAAAAGAAAACAGAATTGACCGTAAAAGTAGTATTCTGCGATTTTCCATGTATGGATATTCAACCGAATATATATAAAGCGGCCATAAGAAAAATAGCATATTTTTATGGTTTAGAGGAAACTGATTTAGCATTTACAAGTGATTTGGGCTATCCAAAGGGTTTTCCAAGAAAAGGAGTTTTTGAATTATTTACATTATCTAATCTTTTTATTTGTCCTTCTTATTCGGAATCATTTGGTTTGACTGTTGTTGAAGCTGCAAGCAGAGGTAATTTTTTGGTTTTAAATGAAGCTGTTCCCGCACTTGAAGAAATAGGAAAAAAGTTCAAAGCATATTTTATGAGATGGGATGCCCGTAACTTTGGTTTTGATACCAAAGAAACATATAGGCCAAACGAACAAACTTATTTGGAAGAACATGCACTGAGAATTGTTGATATGATAAGGGACAATTCAGTTCTTTATGCGAAAACATTATCACGTCAAAAATTTAGCCCTCAATGGGTTTGGTATAATCAACTACAACCCTTATTAGAAGAATAAGCTTAATTAATACCCTTAAATTAATTAAGGGTATTAATTAAGCTATTATCTATAATGCATTATACCTGTTGAAGGATTTGTGCGTGAGCTGCTATATAAATAGTATCTCCGGTAAAACCACTTGTATCAACACTGAAAGTGTGTGTTGTAAAGTAACCTGCAGGATAGGGATCGGGGTATTTATAAGGGAAAGATCCCGGTGCACTGTTAGTTGGCACAACATCATCAGCATAAAGATGTACCAAATCCATTAAATAAGGATATGCTGTTGAAATAGTTACAAATAAAGTAGTGCCTGAACGTAGTATATATACTGTTCCAACGGGAATATAGGTTGCGCCCATTCCAAGAACAACGGTTTTTTCATTTTCAGTACTCTCTAAAGTAGTATATTCAGCAATTCCTTCTCCAAATCTGGTTCCAACAGACCAGGCTGATCCTAAAGCAATGGGTTCTTCGGTAGTAGTAGTTGTTGTAGTTGTTGTGCTGGTAGTTGTTTTTGAAAAAGTAATTGTGTCTTCCAGTTTGAACTGGAGAAGCATTTCTTTTTTGATTACATTTTTTAAGGTTTTATCTACTGAATTATTGATTTCCAGTAATTCATCTATTGTAGGTGGTGTTTCAGGAAGAATTTGTCCATCTATTGTTCCCAGAACATATTGAATTTTTTCAGCTTCAGCATTTATTATATGAGCTAAACCTAATTCTTCAAATGCTATTGAAGCTAATAACAAATTTATAGCTTCTTCAGTGGTAATATCTATGGTTGCATCTACATCGGGTATATTGGGAAATGTCATTAAATAACCTCCTTTTGTACTTTGTACAGCTTGTTCTACGCTATATAATATGATAAATTTATTATATATGTTAATAGTTATAACAATTTATAAGAAACATGATTAAAGTAATAAGAAGAGCAGTTAAGCCAGTGTTAGAACTAACTTAACTGCTCATAATTATATTTATTTTACCAGGTTTACACCTATTCGGTAGTAGTAGTTGTAGTAGTAGTTGTTGTACTGGTAGTTGTTGTTGAAATAGTAAGCGTATCTTCCAGTTTGAACTGGAGAAGCATTTCTTTTTTGATTACATTTCTTAAGGTTTTATTTACTGAATTATTGATATCCAGTAATTCATCTATTGTAGGTGATACTTCCTGACGGAGGGTTTGTCCGTCTAGTGTTCCCAGAACATATTGAATTTTTTCAGCTTCGGCGTTTATTATATGAGCTAAACCTAACTCTTCAAATGCTATTGAAGCTAATAACAAATTTATAGCTTCTTCAGTGGTAATATCTATGGTTGCATCTACATCGGGTATGTTGGGAAATGTCATTAAATAACCTCCTTTCGTAAGAGTATATTATATCCTATGCAATAAACCATTAAATTGTTAGTAATAAAAAAATATATGGGAAAAGCATTTTTAATATTATTTATAATCATTTTTTATTGTACAACATATTGATTATAATACATATTATATTATATGAGATCACTTATATTGATTGTTTATAAATGAGGTGAGGAAAATGTCATTTCCCAATATTCCGGATATTGATCCTTGTATAACTGTAAATTCAGAGGATGCAGTTAATTTATTATTGATTTCTATAGCACTTGAAGAAATTAGCTTATCTAAATTAATGGATGCTGAAACGTGTAAAATTCTAACTGTTTTAAATGATTGCTGTTTTGAAGATACAAATTTGCAAGATGCATTAGCTGTAAATAAAAGTGTTAACGAAACAATAAAAAATATGATCAAACTTCAAATGCTGTTACAATTCAAGTTGGAAAATGTTACAGAATTACTGCCTACTACCACAACTACCACAACTACCACCACCACAACCACAACCACAACGCATACAACTACTTGTACAACTGCAACATGTTCAACCACTACAAAAGAAGAATGTATATGCTGTATGATAGCAAGATGCTGTTGTTCAAACTGTTGCTGCAATAGATGTTATTATCCAATTATAAAAAATCCTAAAGTATTTTGGAAACAAACGGGCAAACCGCAATATCGTTTACAAACATATAAATTATCTAAAATGTGGCGGCCGATTAATGGATACCGAAAACTTAATAAGTTCTAAGGTATTGATAGTTGAAATCAAGCGTAAAATAAAAGGGCTTGAACCTTTCTGTTCTCGTTCAAAGGGACAGATTGTGGACTGGGGTTCAGATGCAAGGCGGACGGCGAAAGCTGTCCGCCCTGTTCTGTCTTATGCAATGTGTTCTTGCTCGCCATTTTCTTCTGCAGGCTGGACGTTATCCATAATGCCAACATCCCGATAGACGATTCGTATTGCCTGTTCTGCCGTGCGAGAGTATTTAGTGCTCTTTTCGCCTACCTCAATCCGGGAGATAAACAGCCGCAGGATTTCGGGAGTCAGCTCTTGTATCTCGGTATACCGCTTAGCCTTGTCAATGAAGGCATCCACGTTGGAGGAGGAGTCCATCAGCTTTTGCAGTCTGGCTTCCTTGGTGGGAATAGAAACCCTGAGAGATTTCTGCTCATCATTGTAATCGGCGGACAGCATCCGAAACTGCTCATTGGTCACCCGCCCCAGCACATTATCTTCATAGAGTCGTTTGAATAGTGCTGTCAGCTCCGCATCTCTGCGTCTTGCTGCATCCAGCTCTCTTTGCAAACCGGTTATCTCCCTGCGAAGCTCCACTGAGTTTTTGCGGTTGATATACTCTGCAAAGAGGGTTTCTTTTTGTCTGGCGAAATGGGTGACTCTGCGCAGGTCATCAAGGATGATATGAATCAGGTCTTGCTCACGGATGTAATGGGAGGAGCAAATGTCCTTGCCCTTTTTCTTGTAGGTATAGCACATGAAATTATTTTTAATGGCATCCATGGTGTGCGCCCTGTGCAGAACGAGCGGCTTTCCGCAGTCGATGCAGTACACCAATCCAGAAAATAAATTAGGATCTTCCATCTGCTTGGGTGTGCGCTTTTTACGCTGTCGAAGCTCCTGCACCATATCCCACTGCTCCTGCGTAATCAATGCCTCATGTGTGTTCTCAACCAGAATTTGCTCAGATTCATCATGGTAAACAGCCTTTTTGTTCTTGTAGGATAATGTGGTGGTTCGCAGTCCCGGCATATGCCCGAGGTAGGTTCTGTTGTTTAAGATGGCGGTCACGGAGCTTGACGTCCAGCGATATGGCATGGTGGTATCCAGCGATTTGTGTGATGCTCCGGTCTTACGGTAATAGTAATTGGTTGGATTGAGCACCTGCTCCTGGGTGAGAATCCGGGCGATTTGATTGGGGCCTTTACCTGCGGCGCATAACCTGAAGATGCGTCTGACCACCTCTCCGGCTTCCTCGTCAGGAACGATACCCTTGCGCACCGTTTCATCCCTGCGATAGCCATAGGGGGGCCTGCCGCCAAGGATTTCGCCACGCTCAGCCTGCATTCGCTTCACCGCACGCACCTTTTTACTGGAGTCTTTCGCATGAAGTTCGTTGAACCAGTTCCTCATGGGCGTGAAATCATTGCTGCTTTCGTACAGGCTATCTACGCCGTCATTGATGGCGATAAAGCGGACGCCGCAACTTGGGAATACCAGCTCGGTCAGCCTGCCAACCTCCAAATACTCTCGGCCTAAACGGGACAGGTCTTTGACGATAAGGGTTTCCACTTGTTCATTTTCAATCAGAGCCATTACCTCGTTCCAAGAAGGCCGATTGAAGTTGGTGCCTGAAAATCCATCGTCATATAGGAACTTCGTGTTGCAAAAGCCGTTTTCCTGTGCGTATTTCTCCAGCATATGCTTTTGGTTAACGATGCTGTTGGAGTCGCCCTTGATGTCATCCTCTTGACTAAGTCTTGCATATAAAATTGTATATCTTTCTTGGTTTGCCATAGTAAATCCTCCTATTCTTGAGGCAAACCGGTACGGTACTACACATCATACTGCACCGACTGCCGCAAGTCTATCGCATTCACGCAATATGCGCTTCTTTTTTCAGCTCGCTATCAATCAGCCCCAGAAGTTTATCCGTTGGCGTGCAGTCGGTATCTGCGGGAAATACTGAGCAGATACGAAAGCGGCGTTCTTCTATCACCATGGTGCGCTGTGCGATGGTTTGATCGGTGCCAAAGAACACAGTGGCATCATCGAAGCAGGGGGCGAGCTTTCCCTTCGCTTCTTCCTCATGGGCAACACCAGCTGTTTCGTAGGCACCGAGGATGCCGGTGTTTAAATAATGGCGCGCGATTTTTTGTTCTCTGTCCATAGCGTTCCTTTCTCCTTGATAGGGGTTATATGATCTGTACATATTCCTGCTCCTGCTCCCCGGAAAGCTTGTGACCCTGTGCAAGCTTTTTCAGGGCTTCTCGCTGGCGCTGCTTGCTGTCCGTCCAAGTCTGTGGCGGAATGGCCGGCGGAACATTTGCCGTGCTCTCCAGATTCTTGCCCAACGATATGATGTCACTTGTTAAACAGCCTGTCTGCTCTATTTGTCCAAGCCAGCCTTCCGGCGGCTCCGGTGTCAGAGGGGTGAAACCATGCTCGGCACGGTAAGCGAATAGTCTTTCAAAATTATCCTTGAGATAGGTCTCATCATGAAGGCTGCGGTCACGGCAGCTTTTGCCCTCCGGGGTGGTGAACAGAATATACTTGTGGTGATCCCATCGGACAGAATAGCCTTCGTATTCCATATTCTGAATAAAGCTGTCCTTGTCTGTTGAGTAGAGCAGGGCTTCCTCAATGGCCTTGATGAGAGCAAACTTCCAACTTTCTCCACGCTCTGCAGCACGGTATTCGCCAGGTGTCAACCTGCGTTTTTTCTTTCTGCCATCATAAGGCTCCAGTACAGATAAGCCGTGCGCCATACAGATTTGGTCATTGGCCTGCCGCATTTCTTGGATGGAAGTAGGCGGCAGATGCAGCTTCTTTCCATCCTTGAAGCTGACCGAATTGACGATAATGTGGGAATGCAGGTTGTCTGTATCATTGTGGGTGGCCACTACACACTCGTAATTAGGAAACAGCTTTTCGGTAAGTTCTCTTGCTACCTCATTTGCTTGCCATGGTGTGATTTTCTCCTCCTCCGAGAAGGACTGGACAAAATGGTAGAAGCAGACATCGCCTGTTTTTTTGAATTTCTCCTTGGTAGTCATCATTTCGAGGTAGCTGGTATAGGGCAAACAGTTGACGCCGCTCTCCACTCTGCCACCATCGAAGCCAACCTTATGGCCTTGAAGCACATAGGAAAGTGCGCCCAGCATCCGTCCGCAGGACTGCTTTTTGACTTTGATTCTTGTGAAGGTTGCCATCAGACCACCTCCAGCAATTTTTTAAGCTCGGCGTAAATATCGCCATAGGCATCGGTGAGTTTTTCGATCTGGCTGGGATAGCTTCTACCCTGGTGGGAGAGAATGGTCAGCTGATTGAGGTTTCTGCCCTGTGCCTTCAGCTCAGAGAGCACGCTATCCAGCCCATCGATTATGGTGATTTCTTTATTCAGCGCACAGGTGGTCAAATAATCTGTTACGGTCAATTTTGCTCGTTTAGCTTGAGATTTTATCTTTTTCAGGTCAGCCGAGCTGATTCTGAATGCGTAGGTTTTATCCTTTTGTTTTTTCATGTAACGCTCCTTTCGTAGCTCGGGGTGTGGGGCAGCGCCC
>DGYV01000013.1:0-186 GCA_002398485.1 Peptococcaceae bacterium UBA4997
CCTTCAATGCCCTCCCACTGATTGCCCAAAAACATACGGTAGGCCTCGGCGCTTTTGCTATAAAGGCCAATACGATTATGATGCTCCACCCCTTTTTGGTAAAGGCAGTATACATTTGTAGGCTCTGTTTCCGTAGTAAAATACTTGGCAAGGCTCTTATAGCCATGCAGCATTTCTTTGTTATTT
>DGYV01000013.1:505-825 GCA_002398485.1 Peptococcaceae bacterium UBA4997
AAAAAATTTTAAAATATTTTCAGCTTATCACCCAAGCCTAAGCTTTTGGAAGCACTAACCCTTTTGGCACCAAAAGCAGGCTTAAGCTCTTTTGGCTTAGGCAAAGCAGGCGCGGGACGCCCCGCCAAAAAATAGCGAATAGCGTCAGGGGCATGGGTAAGCTCGTGCGGCTCACACGCCACATCATTGGGGATCACCTTATCGTATTCCAATAAAGGTAAGGTGCGAATAAGGTTCACGCAGTTGGCAAAAATTTGCAGGGAAGCCGAAGCCCCCTCCTCGCTCAATATGGGAGCTAGCCATTCTTTAAGGTTATACCA
>DGYV01000013.1:1005-2071 GCA_002398485.1 Peptococcaceae bacterium UBA4997
AACCCATAACGCGGTCATTATTGGCACGGCTCAAGCGTATACCTGCTGTGGCAAAGATCTCGGCGGCGCTTTTGCCGCTGTCCTGCCTGCGGTTCCACAAATCGGGCGGTGCTATGTAAGAATAAATTTGCTCATCCTGCCTAGCTTGAAGAATTTTGGCGGCGGCAGCACTTATAATAAGCCCGCTTTCATAAATTTCTCTATACACATAAGCCCGTCCCTCAGGGCTCATAGCTATAAAATAACCTGCCAGCATATCCAACCCATAATCCATGCTGAAATATCGGCGCCAATTTTCAGGGATAATAAAAGGCTGCACCACATGAAGCTCACGGTTCCACTCGTTGAAATACTGTCCTGCAAAAACGTCCCAGTTGCCATCCAGCCAGGCAGATTTCAGGGCTTGGGGCAAATTGTTCAACATACGCAGGTAATTTTTATCCTGCTCCAGGAGAACCTTATTATCGTAAACCTTGGCGAGGATAAAGCTGTAATCGGCCGCGTTTTCGGTTACCGTATAGCTTTTATCGATGAACAAACGTTTTACCCAGGCATGCCCTACCCCTCCGGGATTACAAGTAAGATAAAAACGTTTGGGAAAATTATTGGCTCCCCGCAAACAGGCCGTAAGTGCGTTGAACTGATATTCCGTAAACTGGGTGGCTTCGTCAATGAAGATGATGTCGAATTCCTGCCCCTGGTATTGCAGCACATCCGCTTCCGTATCACAGTAACCAAATTTCAGGCGGCTGCCGTTAATGAAAGTGAAGGCTTTTTGGCTTTCTTTATAAAAAGCTATGCCTTGCAATTCCTTCAAAAAAGGCAGGATGTGGTTTTCCCGCAGTTCGGGGTAAGTTCGGCGCAGTAAAAGCAGCTTTATGCCTGCGTAACGCAGGGCCAAAAGCATAGCTTTTTTTCTTACCGCCCAGCTTTTGCCGCCACCGCGCGCGCCTCCATATGCTACAAAAGGTGTTTCCGCCAAAAAAAACTGTTTCTGCTTTTCATTCGGTATGCCCATACAAAGATTTTTCATAAACTCCTCCCCCCAAATTTTGCTTTAGCTTTA
>DGYV01000013.1:2298-5470 GCA_002398485.1 Peptococcaceae bacterium UBA4997
GCTTTAGCTTTATTTTTATTTTTCCCCTTGTTTAGCTATTTGGCATATTTTTTCACTTCGTCCGAAAGCACTATTTTGAAAACCTCATTGCCTGCGGTATTGCTATTTTGCCCTGCCTTGCCGCAAACACGCTCAATAATTTTATTGGCACAATCAAGCCTTGTGCCCAAAGGCCTTTCCTCATCCAGCATTATTTCTATTAAAAGCCTTGCTGCTTCAGGAGTAGCGGCTTTCAAAATAGCCTTTACCTCCGCCGCGGCATCCTTTTTGGAACAGCTTGTTTTGCTTAAGCTTTTATTTGTCTTTTTCGTTTTGAGCAATCCCACATCGGCATTAATCAAGAAGGCTTTGTCTTTTGCGGCATTTTTGATGTCAACTGTTTCAATTTTATTTTTAAGCTCAAGCTTTGCAATAAAACGACCTTTGGCGTCACGCTTACGCAAAACAAGGCTCTGGCTTGCCTCATCCCGTTCATTTTTAATTTGTTTAGGCGCAGTCATTGGCATCCTCCTTCGCAAATTCCCGTTTTAGCCAACGGTCATGCTTTTTGCGGGGAGAGCTTTCATCCAAAACCCCAATACGGTTGGCAATTTGCTGCCAGGAAAGACCGTTTATGTAGCGCAATTGAAAAATATAGCGTATCTCACCACTTGGAATGGCTTTGATATAACCATGCACAGCTAAAAATTCCTGCCAGTACAAAAAGAGAGCATCCTCCAATTCTTTTTTTAAATCCGCCATACGGGAAGCCGTATTACCCACGGTATCCGTGTTTTGCTTACCTTTAGAGCCAACCGTTAAAACAGCCACGCCACCAGCGGCAAAGTTGTTCAGCTTTTCTAACTGCTGACGCTTCAGCTCTATTTCCTTAGTCAAAAAATACAGTTGCCTTAAACGTTCTTTAGTCATTTTTTACACCTCTTTCAAATTTTGTCTTTTCAATATAACCAGAAGCCCTTACCGCCAAAGCCACAGGCAGCTTGTTTTTTTTTGGCTTTTTCATAAAAGCCGCTTGTGTTTTCTCTATATTGGTAAACAGGGCAGTGATAATCCGTAAAAATCTTAATTTCCGCAGATAAGTAGCGTTTTTCCATACTTTTGAATAGCTTATCCATTAAAAACTTCCCCTTTTAAATAAAATTTTTCAAACTTAATATTTTTCTGTTAAAATAAAGTTTTTTGCTTATCCCTCCTTATAAAATTACTTTATTGGCGACAATGATTTTTGTTCAACTTCCTGAACCGTTATGTGAAAAAAATAATAGCCTCTGTCGCATTGTTGATTTTCGTTTGCTTTTCCAAACTAAAATCAATATAGCAGAGCAAAGCCAATGTTTACAAGGGGAAATTTGTTGGTATCAAGATGATTTTTTGAGCCTAATTTCTTGGTTAAAACAATTTTTTCGAGGGCTTTTGGCATATAAATCCTTAAAATGTTGTGTTTTCTGAACTTTTATGATAGAATATCCTCAGCAAAACAGTAAAATTGTAAAAAATTACCTTGAATTTGTCTTAATCCAAAAAATTATTATTCAAGGAGGAAAAAAGATGAGCCAAGTTTTTGCCCAGCGCTTAAGGGAAGCCATGTCCCTGCGCAGAATCAAACAAGCAGATTTGGTAGAACGTACTGGCATTGGCAAATCTTCGATCAGCCAGTATCTTTCAGGTGATTACGAACCCAAACCAAAGAACATTTACCTTTTGGCGGAGGCACTTGGGGTAGACGCACCATGGCTTTACGGTTTGGAATCCGAAAAAACCTCAGCAGAAGGCACAGGGGAAAGAATAGTATTGGAAACCCTTACCCATAAAAAAAGAGTGCCGCTTCTAAAAAGAATTGCTGCGGAAAGCCCAATGTTTGATGTTGATAATATAGAAAACTATCAATGGGTGGAGGATGAAAGCATTGATTATGCTTTCAAGGTAAACGAAAATTCCATGATCAACGCTCGTATTTTTGCAGGAGATATAGTTTTTGTAGATAAAAGTGCCTCTGTTCAAAATGGAGATATAGTGATAGCCCTACACCATAAAAATAAAGCCTCTGCCCTGATAAACCGTTTTTATAAATATGGTAATAAAATAATTTTGCACCCGGAAAACCCTACTATCAGGGAACGGGAATATGATGCCCATGAAATTTTACTTTTAGGTAAAGTAAAGGAAGTTAAATTTAAAGTATTTTAATCTGCACTTACAAACAAAAAAGCGGTATTCCTTTTAGGAATACCGCTTTTTTGTTAACTTTTTATAAATATAAATAAAACTTGTTAGCTAATATTAATTTTCCAGGCTGTATTTAGCCCTGCCTTCTTCATAAAGATCATTACCGTAAGCATCTACTGCCACAAAACAAACCAGATCCTGGACCTCAAATTTATAAATAGCCTCAGGTCCCAATTCCTCATAAGCAATTATTTCAGCTTTCTTAACCGATTTTGAAATAGTAGCTGCCGCTCCGCCAACCGCGGCTAAATATATAGCACCATGCTTTTTCATGGCCTCCACCACATAAGGGGAACGAGGGCCTTTACCTATCATCACCTTCAAACCTGCTTCTAAAAGCTGTGGAGTATAAGGGTCCATTCTGAAAGCAGTGGTAGGCCCACAGGAACCTATAACAGCACCATGCTTGGCGGGTGCGGGGCCAACATAGTAAATAATCTGCCCTTCAATATCCATAGGCAGCTTTTCACCTTTTGCCAAAGCCTCTGTCATATTTTTATGGGCAGCATCGCGCCCCGTATATACAGTACCGGAAATTTTTACAACATCTCCTACCTTAAGGCTCAACAAGAATTCCTGATCCACAGGAGTAGTCAACGGTATAGTCTTCACCTGCCCTTGAGCAGTCTTCAGCTTTTTAAAAGAGTTATTATCCTTAAGCGATACCATAACACACCTCCTAAAGAGTTATTTCTGCAAAACGTGCAGAATGGCAGTTTACAGTTATAGCTACGGGAAGACTGGCCATATGGGTAGGGAAATATTCTATTTGTACAGCCAAAGCTGTTACCCTGCCACCCAAACCCTGGGGGCCAATACCCATACTATTAATCTTTTCCAAAAGCTCCGATTCCAAAGCAGCATACTGAGGATGCGGATTAGGCTGGTTGATGGAACGGCAAAGCGCTTTTTTAGACATAACAGCAGCCTTATCCAAGGTACCACC
>DGYV01000013.1:5660-7395 GCA_002398485.1 Peptococcaceae bacterium UBA4997
ACACCAACCCCCACAATTATAGGAGGGCAAGGCTTGCCACCCGCCTCACTAATAGTTTGCAGAACAAAATCCTTAACGCCTTCCAAACCATCGGCAGGACGCAACATCTTCAAAGCGCCAACATTTTCACCGCCGCCGCCCTTAGGTAAAAGCATAATCTTCATGTGATCGCCCTGCACCAATTCATAATAAATTACGGCAGGTGTATTGGTAAGAGTATTTTTTCTGTTAAAAATAGGATCGTCAACCATAGATTTGCGCAAAAAACCCTTTTTATAGCCACGGCGCACACCTTCATTGATGGCATCAGTTAAATTACCGCCATTGATCACCATTTCTTGGCCCATTTCTACCATAACTATGGCAACGCCCGTATCTTGACAAAGCGGCATCATTTGTTCCCTGGCACAAGCAGCGTTTTCCAGGATCTGGTCAATAATGAACTCACCAAAAGGAGATTCCTCCCTCTCCTTGGCGTCAACCAAGCTTTCCTCTATTTCCTTAGGCAAAATGCAGCAAGCCTGAATACACAGCTTCTCTACTGCTGCCGAAACGTCCTTGCAAGACAATTCCCTAATTTTAATCCCCTCCAATTAATTTAATACAACAAAACTCCTTGCTTGCCTTAAGGCAAAACCTTTATCTCATAACAATACTTATCGGCTATACCCTTGCTACACCGCTTTTTTTGGCAGCCTTGGCAACAGCTTCGGCTATAACTGCCGCTACATTACGGTCAAGCGCATGAGGGATAACATTTTCCGTATTCAGTTCCGCTTCGGGAATATAAGCAGCGAGCGCCTCGGCAGCTGCCATTTTCATGGCCTCGTTTATATCCCGCGCCCTTACGGAAAGAGCCCCCTTAAAAAGACCGGGGAAAACTAAAACATTGTTCACCTGATTAGGAAAATCTGAACGACCCGTACCTATTACGGCAGCACCGCCGGCTTTAGCTTCCTCGGGGAAGATTTCAGGCGTGGGGTTAGCCATAGCAAAAACAATAGCTTTTTCATTCATGGTCTGCACCATTTCCTTAGTAACCAAGCCCGGTTTAGATACCCCTATAAATACATCTGCACCTTTAAGAGCTTCCACCAAATCACCGCTTTTATTTTTAAGGTTGGTTATTTGTGCCATTTCCTCGTGCGCCCAATTCAACATAGTTTTAGGTTCATTTTTATTGATGATTCCGTAGCGATCTACTAAAACTACATCCTTAATGCCATATGCCAGAAGGATTTTTGAAATAGCCACACCGGCAGCTCCTACCCCATTCAATACCACTTTAAGATTTTTAACATCCTTACCTACCACTTTAGAGGCATTGATAAGGCCTGCCAAAACACAAACTGCCGTACCATGCTGGTCATCGTGGAATACGGGTATATCCAACTCTTCTTTCAAGCGGCGTTCTATGTAAAAACAACGGGGAGCGCCTATATCCTCCAAATTGATGCCCCCAAAACAGGGTGCTATATTTTTAACGGTAGCAATTATCTCTTCATCATCCTTGGTATTCAAACAAATGGGAAAGGCATCTACATCACCAAAGCCTTTAAAAAGTACGCTTTTACCTTCCATAACAGGTATAGCGGCAAGACCACCTATATCACCCAAGCCCAAAACAGCTGTACCATCGGATACAACGGCAACCAAATTGCCTTTGGAAGTATATTTATAAACATCATCCGGGTTATCCGCAATTTTACGACAAGGCTCGGCAACACCGGGAGAT
>DGYV01000013.1:7645-8145 GCA_002398485.1 Peptococcaceae bacterium UBA4997
GCCAATTTATCATAATCCATAATCATTTTTCCTCCTTAAATATTTGCACCTAAGGCCTGCTTAAACAAAACGCAATTCTTAAGTTGTGATAGTTGGCTGTTAATAATAATTACACTGCCATAACAAGCCATTTAATAAAGGCACGGCTTTTAACAGTGTATCCAATAAAAGTTTACTCTCATTTTGCAAACTTTGCAAGCAGAACCTTTACCGCAAAAAGCCTAAAAAATAAGCCTGTTTAAGGCAACACAGAGCTTTTGTGAACACTTTAATGTACCTCAGAGTAGCCATTTTCTACTAAACAGAAACCATTTCCATGCAATGGAAAAACAATAAAGAAAGCTGAAATTCCTCCTTTTTTCAATTCGGCTTTTCCTCTTTCTTGTTACACTGCAGTGAACCCAAAAGCAAAAGGTTTTTAACCTTTTTAATTAAAAATTAAGGACACACACTATATATAATAACCTATATTGCTGAAATATGCAATATTATTTAAACAT
>DGYV01000013.1:8339-20401 GCA_002398485.1 Peptococcaceae bacterium UBA4997
AATATGCAATATTATTTAAACATAACTACAATTTTCTAAAAATTCAGGTTTACTGCTCATCTTGGCCCATACCCCGGAAACCCTTGCTATAGAGCCATTCCCAGAAAAAACAAAGCCGCCGCGAAAATTTGCGGCGGCTTTAATTGCTTAAAGATTGCTAAAATCCAAGGTTGCAAACAAGTCATCAAGCGTTTCCGCTCTTCTTATCAGCTCCACCTTGCCGTTTTCACGCAATAACAGCTCCTGACAGCGCAGCTTGCCGTTATAGTTAAAGCCCATGGCATGTCCGTGCGCACCGGTATCATGTATTACCACGGTATCACCAATATTGATTTCAGGCAAGGCCCTGTCCACCGCAAATTTATCGTTATTTTCACATAAAGAACCCGCTACATCATAAATATGGTCCAGAGGCTTGTCCTCCTTGCCCAAAACCGTTATATGATGATAACTGCCGTATAAGGCAGGGCGCATCAAATGCGCCATACAGGCATCCAAACCTATGTAATTTTTATAAATGCTCTTGGTATGAATGGCTTTGGCAACCAGCCAGCCGTAAGGTCCCGTCATCATGCGGCCGCTTTCAAGACAGATCCGCACTTTATCAAGCCCCGCAGGAACCATAATCTTTTCATATTCGGCTTTAACACCTTTACCGAAAGTAAACAAATCTACATCTTTTTCCTCAGGCTTATAAGGTATACCAATACCACCGCCCAAATTAACGAATTCCAGCTCAACGCCGGTTTTATTTTTGATTTCCACAGCCAGTTTGAACATCATGGTAGCTGTGCCTATTAAAAACTCCACATTCAACTCATTGGAAACTATCATGGTATGCATACCAAAACGCTTAACCCCACGGGCAAGGCAAATTTCAATAGCCTCAAAAACCTGCGAATGAGTAAGCCCATACTTGGCCTCCTCGGGATTTCCTATAATAGCATTGCCGCCTTCACGCAAGGGGCCCGGGTTGTAACGGAAGGAAATAAGTTCGGGTAACCCAATTTGCTTATCTATAAAATCGATATGGGTTATATCATCAAGGTTCAGCACCGCTCCCAGTTCTTTGGCTGCCGCAAATTCGGCAATGGGTGTATCATTAGAGGTAAAGCAAATCTCCTCGCCCTTCATGCCTACCTTATCCGCCAAAATGAGTTCAGGCAGGGAAGAACAATCGGCACCGCAACCCTCTTCCTGCATGATTTTTAAAATATATGGGTTGGGCAGCGCTTTTATTGCATAATGCTCACGGAAAGCAGGAGCCCAAGAAAAAGCTTGGTGCAGCTTACGAGCATTTTCCCTAATAGCCTTTTCGGAATAAATATGAAATGGCGTGCCGAATTCTTTAGCAATTGCCTCCAATTCGGACGCATTACAAGGCAACTTTTTTACTGACATAAAAACCTCCCTAAAGTTGATATTTAAAAAATATCCCTAATATTAATATTATACATGAAAACAAGGTTTTTTGCAAAGATTTTTGTACGAATTTGTCGGCTTTTGCCTGCATGAACAGCAACAATAAAACCAATGATTAGTTTTTTAGTAATCTTTATTTGTTTTCTAATTGGGTTAAAGTTTAATTTAAGCAAATTTATTAAAATCTAAAATAAATTTTGCAGGGTAATTTTTAATTTATATGCCAAAAGCGCAGGCGGCAAGCTTTGCCTCTATTTCCTGCCAATCATCGAACTGAAAAAGCACAGGTATATCACGTTCCTGCCAGTTTTCTTTACGATGTCCCTCATAAAGGGCAAAAGGCATTTGTACCCGCATGGCTGCTAGACCGTCTACCCAGCTATCACCTACAAACAACCATTTATTGGGAGCTATTTGCGAATACTCGGCCCTAAGCTTAAGCAAACCATCCGGCTCGGGCTTTAATTTGCCCATTTCTTCCCTGGCCATTACCCTATCCAAAAGCGGCAAAAGGTCTGTACGATCAAGAGCTTCCTCCGCTGCTTTATTGGCATTATTGGTAAGCACTATCAAAAGAAATCTTTCCTTAAGGCGCACAAGCGCATCCCGTGCGCCGTATTCGGCAATGGCATCCGCCATACCTAAACGTTCTACTTCCCCCACCGTATACCATACATCCTTGGCTTCTTCAAAAGTCATGCCTCGGTTTTTAGCTTCCTCAATAATTTGAGCCGTTGTCAAGCCTTGCCAGTTTGCGGGCAAACGGCCGAATTCCCTAAGCTGAATCCCCACCAGCTCCTGCATTAGCACAAAATCAATATTTGAACGTAAAATGGTATTATCCATATCCAAAACCAGCACAAAATCTTTCATGATGATTTTCGCTTCCCTTCCAAAACTGCCTTGATATCTGCTTAAATATATTATAAAGCCAATTGTGCTTTTCGGCAAATCCAAATAAAAAAACTTAACAAAAGGCAGCATTTTACAAAAAGCCATCATTCTGAATTTAACTTATATTTTTCCTGTTATCTTGAAGGCATTGAAGAACATTTAAGATTCTTCGCTTACCCTCAAAATAGCACAGCATCCTCTATATAAAACCATATTTACTTATATAAAGAAATTTTAAGAGCACCTAAAAGGAATCAGCAACACAAAAAACTGCCATCCTTCGCTTACGCTCAGAATGACAGCACAATTCAAAATATCATATTATCATATACCTTTTAACATAAAATAATATCTGCTTATATGAAAAGGCCTTAAAACCTACTATATAGCCTGTTATTTGCTCTTAAAATTTTTATAATCAGCTGTTCCAAACTGTGCTTTTAGCTTTATTATCCACAAAATATTTGCCGCCGCTCATCATGCCTATAAAAGCAGCCACCAACTCAGGATCCAAAGCTGTGCCGCTATATTGATAAAGAGTTTCCAGGGCATCATCGCCTTTTAAACACCAACTGCCGTCAGGACGGGTAAGAGCATTATATACCCAGGCTACTGCAAAAATACGGCTACCCAAAGGAATTTCCAGGCCTGCCATTGCCATTAAACCGCTGCCATCAAAACGTTCATGGTGAAAACGGATAAGCTCTGCCGAGGGGGCAAGCTCCGGTATAGATTCCGCCATTTTAGCCCCTATTTCACTGTGGCTCAAAAGCGCGTTTTCCTTTGCATCGGCCGAAAACTGGCCTTCACAAACCCCAAACCTTCCTATATTATAAAAATAGCATAAGCCGCGTATCGCCTGCAATTCCTCCGCCTTCAAGCGTAAAACCTCACCGAGCCTGCCTGCATACTGCCACAAAGCCGCCGAAACTTCACTTTCGCAAAAAGCGTCTTCGCAGAAAATGCTTTGCCCTTTAGGGGTAAACACAAAAACCTCTTTTTTTGAAGTTTTGCGTCTTTTAACAGGTTTGGTTTTGCGCTTGGCAAAAATTTTATCGGTTTTAACCGCTCTTTTAAGCTCACGCTCGGCCTTTTTAGCTTCCTCTTTCAGTAATTGTTTTTCCGCCATTTCCCGTTCTTTAATATCGGTAGGGGTATGAATAGCTTTGGCAAAATTTTTGATTTCTTCGGGAACTTGCTCGTTTAAACCGAGATTTTTGTAGCCCTGCATATAAATGGCATAGGCCTTTATACCACCCAAAAAAACCGTGCATAATAGGATAAGCAGCCTGAGAACAAGCCTATAAAGAGGCACATCCAGCATAAAAGCGCCTAAAACCGAAACACCGCTGTTTAAATAAAGAAAAACCACGGCATCCACTATCCAGGCTGCCGTACCAACCAAAAAACCAATTATAATGGGTTCTATATGTCGGTCCAAATGGCTTCTCCCCCTTTGCGCTAACACCATATATGGTAGAATAAATATTGTATTAGTGTTCTCCCCCACCCAAGAGAATTCCTGCTTTTTTATATAAAAATTTTCCTATAATTTTGTATATTTTTTACTTTTTTGGCATTTAACTCAATTCATCCAAAGTAAGGGTAAAGGAAGGCACAAAATGCTCCAGAAAATAAGCAACTTCAGGACGTTCCTCTTCATATTGGTACAGGATCTTTTCTATGCTTAAGCGCGCCACCGCAAATTCGGAATTGCCGCAGCGTTCCTCTTCAATACATTTTAAATAGGCGCAGATCTTATCTGCTATATGAACCAATTCCGTTTCAGGGCTGTTATAAGGAGCAAGCAAAGGCTCATAGCCTTCTACAAGCTCCTTAGGCAACATAGATAAAAGTGTACCGCAAGCATTTTCCTCTAAAGCATGGTAGGCATCCCTAATCACCTTATTGGCATATTTTACAGGCGTAGGCAGATCACCCGTTATAACCTCACTTGCATCATGATAAAGCGCCAGCACCGCCGCTTTATTGGCATTTACGTTACCACCGAAAAGCCTTACCTGAATAAGCCCCAGCGCATGGGCTATAGTTGCCACCTGCCAGCTGTGCTCCTGTGAATTTTCAGGGGTTACATTACGCATGAGCCCCCATCGTTTTATTAGCTTCAAACGGCTCAAATAAGCAAAAAAATGATTCATTTAAAAACCCTCCTGTTTTATTTTTTCAACCAATACTTTTCTTTATAATTAAATATTATATCATAGGCTTTGGTTCAAACCCACCATATTAAAATAAATTGTTATAAACAAGTTTCGAACCACCCTTTTTTCGTAAAGCAGCGTTCAGCATAAAAGCATTGTTAAAAAACTTTTTAGAAACTTTTTAATAGATTTTTTCAAGAACACTTGCTTAATTACCTGTATCCTTTAATAAGTTAATTTACAGAAGAAACATTTTTTACAAATTTTCTCAAAAATCATAATTTTAATATTGCTTTTTGTATAATGTTTTGTGTATAATATATTTATGGTTTTGTTTCATGCGTGCAAATGTTTTATTCCGTGATATAATAGTAGCAACTTACGAAAAGGAAGTGGTTACATTATGTGGCAAATTCAAACCATAAACAAAATCGATTCCATAATCCATCAAATTATGGGTAAAGAGAACTACTTTATCGCAGACGATGTAGCAGAGCCCGATGCAATTTTGGTACGCAGCGCCAAGCTGCACGATTTGGAATTGCCCAAAAGCCTGCTGGCCATTGCCCGCGCAGGTGCAGGAACCAACAATATCCCTATTGACCGCTGCACTGAAAAAGGCATTGTAGTTTTCAACACACCCGGCGCCAATGCCAATGCTGTAGCCGAGCTTGTTATTGCGGGCATCATTATTGCCAGCCGCAACATTGCCGCTGCTACCTTTTGGTTAACGGCTCAACCCAAGGACGAAAATTTGGCAGCCGCCATTGAAAAAGGCAAAAGTCAATTCGTAGGCGGTGAAATTGCCGGTAAAAACATAGGCTTGATCGGCCTTGGGGCTATCGGTATTCTGGTTGCCCAAAAGGCAGCCGCTTTAGGCATGACAGTATACGGCTACGATCCCTTCATCAGCGAAGCCGCCAAAAACAAACTGGATAAGCAAATAAATTTGGTTACAAACAGGGATGAGCTTTTCAAAAAATGTTGTTTTATTTCTCTGCATCTGCCCACCACGGCGGAAACCAAAGGCTCCTTCAATGCAGAAGTCTTTCAAAAATTTAACGATAACACAATTTTGCTGAACTTTGCCCGCGGGGATCTTATCAATAGCGGAAACTTACTAACAGCCATAGCAAACGGCAAAATTTTACACTATATTACAGATTTCCCCTCCGCCGATTTAATAGATAACCCACATATCACACCGATTCCACACCTGGGTGCTTCCTGCCCCGAAGCGGAAACTAACTGTGCCACCATGGCAGCCGCTCAAACCGTGGCTTATCTGGAAAACGGCAATATCATCAATTCTGTCAATTTCCCAAACTGTTCACTTGCAGACAACAAACAAAACAGGCTATCTATAGCCTATAATACAGAAAAAAACACTGAAAAAGAAATACTTGCCCATTTGGCAGGGTTTACTAATAAAGCCGGCGCAGTAAGGCAGAATACAGGCTACATTTTGGCCGATTTTGCCTCTGCACAAAGTGAAGAAAAGCTGGCAGAACTTAAAAAACTTGATGGCATATTACTGGTGAGGTCATTATAGGCCTTACCTGCCTACACACAACCCCTTGCTTAATTGCAACCAAAAAGCTCCTCTTGCCCGAGAGGAGCTTTTTGGTTTATAAAAAAACTAAAGTTATTTATATGCAGCTTTTAAGTCTATCAAGATTCGGTTTTTGTTTTCAACCCCTTTATGGTATAATTTATAAAAAAGCTCTAGCGGAGGCATTCAAGTGAATTATTGGACACAATTAAGTATTGACTATGCAAACCAGCTCAACTATTTAGATGAATTATTTAAAATATATCCTTGTATTCCCGAAGGCATAAGGGATTTGAATACTGAAACATGGCACCAAATAGAAACCGCCTTTTATAAAAAAAACAATAAGGCTTTGCTTATAAACCTTTTGAAATTGGATTTGTTCCCCATTAAGGATTCCTATGTAGCCTATTTAAAACGCGATCTCTCTGCAATAGAACGTAATCCAAATACCGTAAATCGCCTTTGCGGTAGGTTATACGAAATGGGATTGACCGAAATATATGAAAAATGCTCACAGCCAAAAGAAACTAACCGTCAAATTGGGCCTCTTTTTAGAAGATGGCTGCAAAAAGGGTTGATCGGTGTACCCGTTTTACCTTATGCTGAATTTATAAATTTTAACGGTAATGCAATTTTAGATGGTAATGATCATGAAATGATGCTTTTTGCCAAAAAAACACTCGATTATAACAGAGAAAAGGGCCTGGATTTTGTAGGAAGATTCAATGATAAATATGTTATCGGCGAAGCCAAGTTTCTAACTGATTTTGGTGGCCACCAAAATGCACAGTTTAATGATGCCCTTTCTACAATCAAAGAACCAGCAAATGCTGTAAAAATAGCCATTTTGGATGGTGTATTATACATAAAAAGCAACAACAAAATGCACAGAAGTTTATTAAACGAATACAGTAAATATAATATAATGAGCAGCCTAGTTTTAAGAGAATTTTTATATCAATTATAGGGGGTATTAAAATTGTATCTTCAATATGAAGGGAAAAAAGCTCTTAGTGAAATCAAAAATTATCGCACCCCTTATACAGTTTTAAACTTTAATACCGAAAACAATTTATTGATCAAAGGCAATAATTTTGATGTTATGAAAATAATGCTGGATCAAAAAAATATGGCTGGAAAAATTGACTTGGTTTATATAGATCCTCCTTTTTCCACCAACGCAATTTTCAACACAAGCAAGGAAAGAGCAAACACCATCAGCAAATGCGCCAATGATACTGTTGCCTATAAAGACACTATCTGCGGCGATGCTTTTTTGGAATTCATCAGAGAACGCCTAGTTTTAATAAAAGAATTGCTTTCAGAAAATGGCTCCATCTACCTGCATATAGATTATAAAATAGGCCATTACATTAAAATATTGATGGATGAAATATTCGGCTCTGCAAATTTTCGCAATGATATAGCACGAATTAAATGCAACCCTAAAAACTTTTCCCGTAAAGCATATGGCAATATCAAGGATATGATTTTATTTTATGCCAAAACCAAAAAACCTATTTGGAACGATTTAAGAGAAAAAATGAATACGGAAGAAATCGCAAAATTATTTAACAAAATCGATCCCGATGGCAGAAGATACACTACTATACCTTTACATGCTCCCGGTGAAACCAAAGAAGGCCCTACCGGTAAGCCTTGGCGCGGCATACAGCCACCAAAAGGCAGACATTGGCGAAGTGATCCCCAAACCTTTGAGGAACTGGATAAAAATAACTTGATAGAATGGTCAACAAATGGAGTCCCCCGTAAAAAAATTTACGCAGATGAAAGCTTGGGTAAAAAAATCCAGGATATTTGGGAATTTAAAGATCCGCAAAAACCTCTTTACCCCACAGAAAAAAACCATGAAATGCTAAAGAGGATCATTGCAGCCTCATCAAATCCAAACAGCATTATCATGGACTGCTTTTGTGGCTCAGGCACCACCCTGTTGGCAGCACAACAGTTGAACCGAAAATGGATCGGTATAGATAATTCCGAAGAAGCCATTTTGGCAAGTAAAACAAAGTTACAGGCTTATCCATTTAAATATCTTGAACTAATCCCACAGGCTGCAACCATAAAAACACCTTCCTTAAAAATTTTTGAGGATGACTCTTTCCAAGCAGCTATTGACATTTTTTAAATTTTCTATAAAAAACTTTGTTTTTTCATTAAAATATTTATTGCCTTAAATCATCTTATTTACCTAAAAAACCCCTTTGCAAAATGTATATTTTTACATATTACAAAGGGATTTTTATATTAACAAAAGCTTGTGATTTTTATTTATGATATGGTTCGTTACGGTTTATTTTTACTGCGCGATAAATTTGTTCGCATAGAATAAGGCGCATCATTTGGTGCGGATAAGTGGCTTTGCCAAAGGAAAGCTGAAAATCCGCCCTTTTCAACACAGCAGGTGCAAGCCCCCAAGAACCGCCTATTATAAAAACCAACTTTCTAACTCCTAATGCCGACCATTCATTAAGCTTTTTTGCAAGCTCCGGAGAGCTCAATTGCCTGCCCTCAATAGCTAAGGCCACTACCACCGCATCATCATCTATAAGGCTAAGCAAAGCTTCACCCTCCACCGCTACTGCCTTATTCACCAAGGCCGGTGCCGCACCCTCAGCCATTGCTTTATCGGCAACTTCCCTTACGGAAATAGGGAAAATAGGTAACAGCCTTTTTGAATATTCACTTATGCCTTCGACAAAATAACGTTCTTTGATTTTGCCAACAGCTAAAATTTCACATTTCATAGCTTTCTCCTAAATAGCAATCAAGGGATGCGGCATACAGGGCGAACCAACGTGCAGTTCAAAATCATCCGTAATGCCCGCCAAATCCAAACACGCCAAAATTTCCCTGCGTGCGGTTGAGGGCGTATTGTTGACCTCGCTCAAGTGGGCAAGCATTACGGGAAAAGGCTTACCTGCCATAATCTCCGCCAAAAAGTAGGCCGCCTGTTTATTAGATAAATGCCCTTCCCTGCCTGCTACCCTGCGCTTAAGATAAGCAGGATAAGGCCCTTTTGCAAGCATTGTTTCATTATGGTTGGCCTCCAAAATCAGTCCATCCAAATTTTGGAAGCATTTCAGCATAGAAGGCGTAACCATACCCGTATCGGTAACCACACCCAAGCGTTTGCCCCCATGGCTGAACACCATGCCCACAGGCAAAAGTGCATCATGGGAGGTTCGGCAAAAGCTTACTGTAATTTCACCTATTTGCATATTGCTGCTGTAACTGCGCCGCAAAGCAGAGGGCATAGCTTCCGTAAACGGTAGGTTTTGCCAAAGCATGGGCGCCGCATATACGGGCAGGCCGTACTTTTTTACCAGCATCCGAATACCGCTGATGTGGTCATGGTGCTCATGCGTAACCAAAATGCCCTGAATTGACCGTACATCCTCGCCAAAAGCCGCAAGCGCTCTTGCAACACGCAAAGCGCTGATGCCGCTATCCACCAAAAGCTTGGTTTGGCCACCTTTTATAAAAATACAATTGCCGCGGGAACCGCTGGCTATGGCAGTAAATTCCATATATTTCCCCCATTGGCTTATGTTTTTGAAATCGATTCCATAAAAGGGGCGGCGTTCCCGCCGCCCTTCTTTTTAATATTTAAACATCTAAAATTCAAATAATAAATATGGCTTATCAAAGTTTTTGATGCTTAGGCTTCAAAGCCTAAATCATTTATAGCTTCCTTAATGGTTGCCAAATCGGCACCATGCCCTAAGGCAAAGCTTACCTGACCTGCCGCCAGATCCACACTTACATGGTGTACATTACCCATATCATTTAGGGCTTTGATTACAGCCTCAGAGCAATGATCGCAATGCATACCTTTTACAGGAATAGAAACAGTTTCCCCATGCACGGGGGTGCAGCCGCAATGATCACACATAAACAACCCTCCTTTTTGAATATCCGTTTAGAATATGTATTAAGGGGCGTTAAGCAGCACCCTTATTAAGATATGCCTATTATAACACAATTTTACTTATTTGAACAAATATTTTCAAAAACCCTGTTTGCTTTTAATTTTATATTATTTTGGTTTTATAAAGTCTTAAAGAATTCAAAGCCACAGAAAGAGAGCTTCCCGCCATAGCCATACCAGCTATAATAGGGCTCAAAAAACCAAATGCCGCCAAAGGTATGGCCAGCATATTGTAAAAAAAAGCCCAAAACAAATTCTGGCGGATAATACGTACTGCCTTATGTCCTAACCCCATGGCCTTGACTAATGAAAGCAGATTACTGTTCAAAAGCGTTATATCGGCACTTTCCATGGCAATGTGAGCACCGCTGCCCATGGCAATACCCAAATCGGCCCGTGTTAGTGCCGGAGCATCGTTGATACCGTCGCCCACCATTGCCACTTTACGCCCTTTGGCCTGTTCAGCCTGCACGATATTGCCCTTATCCTGCGGCAGCATATCCGCTATGATATTTTTTATACCAATTTCATCCGCAACCTTGCGAGCAGAACCTTCTTTATCTCCTGTTGCCATTAGCACTTTTATTTTTAATTTGTGCAGCTTTTCTACTGCCTGCTTGGCATCACTGCGAATATTATCGGCCAAAGCTATACTGCCTGCCCATTTACCGTCAACAGCAACCTCTACTGTTGTCCTATCCTCAACATTCTCCAAAACGGGCAGATCAATGCCCTGCTCGACCAAATAATCTTTTTTGCCTGCCGCCACGCCATGACCCTCCACCATACCTGAAACACCAAGCCCGGGACTTATTATTAAATTTTCCACTTTTATGGCAGACAGTTTTTCCTCACCCACATATTCGCCTACCGCCTGCCCTAAAGGATGTGCTGAAAGCTTTTCCACAGCACCTGCCCACAAAAGCCAGTTCGCAGGAGCGTTAGGATCCGCGTTTACATCCACCACCTGCGGTTTTCCTATGGTTAAGGTTCCCGTTTTATCCATGATAATGGTATCTATGTGAGCAGAAGCCTCTAAGCTGGGGCCTCCTTTATAAAGGATACCCTCCATAGCTCCCCTGCCTGTAGCCGTAATAACTGCCATTGGCGTTGCTAATCCCAACGCACAGGGACAAGCAATCACCAAAACAGCTACCGCACGCTCAATGGCAGCACCTAAAGCTAAAGGTATAACAAAATAAGAAATCAAAAAGGTAATAGCGGCAAGCCCCATTACCGTAGGCACAAAAAAGCTTGCTACTTTATCGGCTATCCTTTGCGAAGGTGCGGTTTCACCCTGAGCCGTAGCTACAAGCTTGATGATACGGGCAAGCATTGTGGATTCACCAACTTCTTCCACACGGAAAATCAATTGTCCATCCTGGTTTTGGGTAGCCCCCGTAACCTTATCACCCACAGTTTTAAAAACAGGTAAAGCTTCTCCTGTAAGCATAGCTTCATTAACATTGGAAGCCCCTTCCACCACTTCACCATCCAAAGGTATTTGCTCACCCGGCAATACCCGCAAAATGTCCCCTACCTTTATTTCCTCAACTGCTGTTTCTTTATCACCTTCAGCAGTCATCAAACGGGCAATAGGCGGTTTCAAATCGTTAAGTGCGGCAATAGCCGCAGTAGCTTTGCGCTTGGTTGACTTTTCCAAAGCCTTGCCCAGCATAATAAAAGCTATCAAAACAGCGGAGCTTTCAAAGTAAACATATGCACCGCCCGTAAACATATTGTAAAGGCTGTAAAAATAAGCTATGGAGGTAGCGGTGGCTACCAATACATCCATATTGGCGGCACCGCTTTTTAATGCCTTATACGCACCTGTATAGATCTTCCAGCCGCCTACAAATTGTACGGGCGTTGCCAGGATAAATTGAAAAAGATGTCCCATCAGCCAATGCGGCATCGGTAAACCAAACAAATGCCAAAACATGATCAAAAGCATGGGGGTAGCCAGGCTTATACTCAACCATAAACGCCAGCCAAAACCCGAGGCCTCCTGAGTTAACGCACCACCATAATTTATTTTGGCACCAAAGCCCGTTTTTTCAACAGCGGCCACCATGGC
>DGYV01000013.1:20595-23419 GCA_002398485.1 Peptococcaceae bacterium UBA4997
CCACCATGGCGGCGGGCTTAATTTTGCTTTCATCATAAACCACTCGTGCCTGATTGGTAGCCAAGTTCACGTTCGCACCCAATACTCCTTCCTGCCTTTGCAAGATCCTGCCCACCCTTGCGGAGCAAGAAGCACAAGTCATACCTGTTATATTTAAAAGCACCTCCTGGGTTTTTACGTTATCGGTCATTATCATACCCCCGTTTTGATAACTAAAAACAACTACAGCTTTTTATTTCAGTATGTTTTTATATTGGTATTATATCATAAATGCTTACACATCCATTGCTGGCTTTTCCCTTACAGAAAAAGCTTTAGCTTAAAGCAGGCGTTGATTCACAAAATCAAATATCTTATATTTAAAGTTATTATAACACAAAACAAGGGTTTTTAAGCAAAAAACAAAAGTAAGGTTAATCTAACATTATTGTTCTAAAAAAAGCTCCGCAAAAGCGGAGCTTCAATATTTATATTTTATAAATAACCTAAAGGATTTCTGGTACAACCGTTTACTATAACCTCAAAATGTAGGTGAGAGCCTGTGGAGTTACCTGAAGAACCCATACGACCTACAGTTTGTCCCGCACTTACGCTGGAACCTGTTGATACAGAAATACTGCTCAAGTGCGCGTAACGGGTAACCATACCGTTACCGTGGCTAATCAAAACGCAATAACCGTAACCACCGCTCCAGCCGGTAAAGGTAACTGTACCAGAATCGGCAGCCCAAACAGAATTACCGTAATTGCCGTCAATATCTATACCGGTATGGAAACCGCGGCTGCGGCTGCCATAATAAGAACTAATACGTTTAGCACTGGTAGGCCATAAAAGCTCACCCGAACCACCACTACGGGAAGCTACCGTTACGGCAGCGCCCTTAGTAACCTTTTTATCAACAGCTGCTTCCAAAACCACTGTATTCAAACGGGAACGGTTCACTTCATTTCCGTTTACCCTAACCAATTGCAAAGTAACTTCTTCTTTACCGTTTTGACCTTTTTGGGTAACAGTTTGACTTCCCGCAGGAGCACTGCGGTCTGTGGCATATACCGTTTTATAGGGAATGGTATTAACGGAAACCTTTTGTAAAACTGTTACTACTTCAATCATCGGTTTTGAAGAAACCAAATTTATTTTCTGGTCTATCTTAAGTTTTTCAAGATCGATATCAGGGTTAGCGGCTGCCAGTTCGGCAGTGCTCACACCGTAATGAATGGCAATAGCCCAAGCATTTTCACCTTCCACAATTTTGTGAGTAGCTATGGTATCGTTAGTACCGTTCACAAGATAATTTGCGGCTTCATCCGCTGTTTCAACCTCTTTAACCGAGGCCCAAGCAGAAGCAACTTCAACTTTATTGCGGAATTTAACATCCAGCACTTCCAGGGTACTGTCATTGGGAACATAATGGTTTTTCACACGCTCCAGCACCGAATCGGCAACTTCCTTACTGCCTACAGTAACCTGTTTTTTACCGTTTACCATAATAGCTGAGGCATTCACTATAGGGGTTACCCTGGCTGCCAAAAGTGCTTTTGCTTCGTCAACGGTTTGAAATTCGGTTTGCTCTTCGGTAAGCTTATCCTCTGTAATATCCAAACGCTGGCTTACATATACCTCCTGCTCAACAGCTTTGTTTTGTTCCGATATATAACCTTCAACAGCTTTTTGAGCATCCTCGGCATTTGCCACAATAGCAACCGGATAATCGTTTACCATGATACTGTAACCTTTTTTGCTGTTTTCGACCACCTGATTAATATTGATAACTGAAAGAGCAATCAATACGCAGGCAAGTGCGCTACCTACAGCCAATGTACAAATACGTAATTTTTTAGTTAACCCTTTATCATGCAATACTGTTTTCTTTTCCTCAAGGCTTGTTTGTTTATTTATAGAACCCATATTTTTCACATCACCACCTAATTGTTTTCCGGCATCAATGTGTTTTTAGGTTTTTAGGCTTTTAAGCCAAAAACACTTTCATATTATAGCATAATCATCCTCGGAAATCAAACTCAGGTCCTTTTAGGCTTTTTCAACATTATGTAGTGCTTATATTTGCACAAAACACCAAATATAGAGATATTGCCAAAAATTTTCAAGATTTGCTTAAAAAATAATTTATTTTCTTTCATAAAATTTTCACAAAAGGATAAGAACCCAGCTTATAAAGCATAAAATTTCTTCTTTTTTACCCTATTGTCCCTGCCCCTTTCCCCAAAAAGGGACCTGGTTAAACAGGAAGGGAATGTATTAAATCAGCGCTTGTTTTTAGTTTTTGTAGCCGATTGCTTATTGCCGCCCTTGGCGGCAGCTTTGCTTGTTTTAGTTGTTTTGGGTAAAGCTTTACTGGTTTTACCCTTGGCACGACGGCCGTATTTCCTGTTAAAAAGTAACACCATCACACCTGCGGCAACACCGATAAGGCTTATCAACAAAGCTATAGGTATACCCTGCGCCCATAGCAGGCTCACATCTCCCTTTTGTATGGCTTCCTGAATGATCAGCGCCATGGAAACAGCCTTGCCGCCGCCCAACATCAAGCTGTCCGTACGGAAGCATTCCACCACAAAACGCCCTATAGAATAATAAATAAAATAGGTAGCAAGAAGGCCACCATCCTTACGCTTTTTCCAATGCAAACTCAATAAAACCAGCAAAATAAAGCAAGAAAAATCCCACACCGATTCATATAAAAAAGTAGGGTGCCTATAAGCACCGTCTATATACATGGCCCAAGGCAAGTCTGTAACATAACCGTAGGCTTCTTGGTTGAAATAATTGCCCCAGCGTCCTATAGCCTGCGCCAGGGGCACCC
>DGYV01000013.1:23601-26986 GCA_002398485.1 Peptococcaceae bacterium UBA4997
GCCCAGGCCCAAAAGGGCTGCTTTTTAAAATAGCAATACAAAAACACCGCCAAAATGCCACCCAGCAAACCACCATGGATGGCAAGCCCGCCCTTCCAAATATAAAGGGCGGAAACAGGGTCGGCAGCGTACATACTGGGCCACATGAATACAACATAATACAGGCGGGCACCAATAATACCCGCGGGAATGGCAATTAGCACCATATTCAGCAGTTCATCCACATCAAAACCGCGTCTTTTGGCTGCCCATATCGCCAAAAACATGGCAATGATCATGCCTGAAACTATCAATATACCGTACCAGCGTACAGTCAAAAAACCTATTTGAAAAGCTATACCGCTATTCGGCAAAATTTCCACCCCTTTATTTTAAGCTTTTTAGTTAAGCTTGTTAATTTCTAATTAAAATTATATAATAAATTATACGCCTGCATTACTTTTATATCAACACCCACAAGGAGGCTTTTATGCTGCAATTTCAGCCGGTTACTTTGAAAGATAAAATGCTTATCAGTGAATTTATGGCCAAAAGACCACCTGTTATCATAGAACATTCCTTCAATACCCTTTTTGCCTGGCAAGAGCAGCACGCTTTTGAGTGGGCTGTTTTTGAGGATTGGCTCATCATTAAAACCACCTACCAAGGCATAACCTCCATGCTGCCCCCTTTAGGGCCCAGAGAAGGCCTTGTTAAGCCGTTAAAAGAAATTTTAAGCTATTTTGAAAAAAACTCCCTGCCCTGCCTTTTTACGGAAGCTACTTTATCAGACATTTCTTATATTCTGCGTACCCTGCCCAATACCTTTAAGACCGTACCAGACCGCAACGCCGCCAATTATATTTACAGAGCGCGGGATCTTTTAGAACTTAAAGGCAAGCGCTATCACAGCAAAAAAAACCATATCAATACTTTTAGGAAGAATTATCCCCACCACAGCTTTTTACCGTTGACAACCCGCCTTATCCCTTATTGCATCGAAACTCTGGAGGAATGGTGCATCCAACATAACTGCAAAATTTATCCTACGCTTTTGCAGGAAAAAACCGCTATTTTAAAGCTGTTTGAAAACTTTGGCGACTTGGATTATCTGGGTGCCTGCATGGTGGTAAACGGTAAAATAGAAGGCTTTACCATAGGCGAGCAATTGAATGAAAATACAGTGGCCATTCAAATAGAAAAAGCCAATGGAGCTATTAAAGGCCTTTACCCTGCCATAAACCAAATGTTTTTGACACAGTTCTGGCAAAATAATTTGTATGTGAACCGTGCGGAGGATTTGGGGCTTGCCAATTTGCGCAAAGCCAAAATGAGCTATCACCCCTGTGCTTTGGCTATGAAGTACCAAATCAAGCTTTTAAGCCCCTGCCATTGTTGTTGAAGGAGGCGCCATGTTCAATTATCGCCCTGCCAAAAAACAAGATAAAGCCGCTTTGCAAAGCCTTTGGGAGGAATGCTTTCCTGAGGATAAAGGTGCTTTCAGTGCTTGGTATTTTACAGAACTTTTTCAGCCCGAAAATGTTTATGTTGCGGAAACCTCAACCAAAATAACGGGCAGCCTTTACGCGCCGCCCCTAAAACTGAAAATAGCCGAAAAAATCATCAAGGTACCTTATTTGCAAGGCATAGCAACAGCCGTAAGCCACAGAAATTTGGGCATAGCCAAAAACCTTATAGCTTACAGCTTAAAATGCCTGCAAGAACAAGGCTATAATATGGCTGTATTAGAACCCTTTTTGCCGCTTTTTTATGAAAAACAGGGTTTTCGCACCTTTGCCAAAGCTAATAGCTTGGAATTAAGCATTATTAATAACCATGCCTTACAAAATCATAATAAAAGTAGGCTTTTTAGCCCGCTTGAAACAAATCCCAATTTGAAACAGCTGAACAATATCTACCAAATTTTTGGCAAAAGCTTTTACAGCCATCCCCTGCGTGATAGCAAACGCTGGCAAAACCTGCTTTACGACCATAAAGCAGATGGCGGCAAAATTTTGGCAACCGAAGATGCCTACCTGCTTTATTTTATGGAAGGCAATACCATAAAAATAAGAGAACTTGCCTATAAAGACGAAGCCGCCGCCATAAACCTTTTAAGAAAAACCAAGGACATGCTGTGCGCAAGCCTTTTTGTTTACACCGAACAACCCCAAGCCATGTATTATGCTTTAAGCTTTGCGGCATACCAAAAAGGAACGCCGATTTTGGCGTTCCCCGCTTACCATAACCACAAAAATTATTTTAATGAATTGTTCTGAGCTTATTCCAAAACTATACCTACAGGGCAATGGTCTGAACCCATTACCTGCGGCAGGATAAAGGCATCTTTAACCCGCGGCATCAGTTCTGAAGCAGCAAAAAAATAATCTATCCGCCAACCCACATTGCGTTCCCTGGCCCTGGTTTTTTGATCCCACCAGCTGTATTGGCCGCCTTCAGCAGAAAAAGCCCTGAAAGTATCCACAAAACCCAGTTCTTCCGTAAGCTTATCCAGCCAAGCACATTCTATAGGCAAAAAGCCCGTTACCTTGCGGTTTTCTTTGGGACGGGCCAAATCTATTTCCTTATGAGCGGTATTCACATCCCCGCAAATAAGGAGATTTTTTTTGCCCCCGGCATAACGGCTCACTTCCTCATAAAAATCCAGCTTATATTGCAGCCTTTCCTCAGAACTGCCGCCGTTGGGAAAATAACAGTTCAACAATGTAAAATCCGGGTATTCTGCTATCAGTACCCTGCCTTCAATATCAAAACGGGGCACCCCCAAGCCTACCCTAATATCTTGTGGTTCCTCTTTGCTGTAAATAGCAACGCCGCTGTAACCGCCGCGCTCCGCCGCCACAAAATAACTATGGTAACCCTGCATATCCCTTACCACAGCAGGTATTTGTTCGGGAAAAGCACGAGTCTCCTGCAGGCATAAAATATCCGCGTCCAATTCAGACGCAATTTCTAAAAAGCCTTTTTTAGCAACCGCCCTAATACCGTTCACATTCCAGGACAACAGCTTTTTACTCATCCAACAAATCCTCCTCTGTTAAAATCTTATCCATACCGTTAAGGCTTTCAACGCTTTTTAATTTACGGGCCATGGCACGGGTACGCACTCCTGTTGCATCCAAGGCATTGCTTGCCTCCTGAATCTTCTTCTGGCTTTTGGCAAGCGCCTCGCCAAAGCTTTTGAATTCCTGCTTGACCACAGCCAAAAGCTGCCATACCTCGCCCGCCCTTTTTTCAATGGCAAGGGTACGGAAACCCAGTTGAAAGCTATTCAAAAGCGCGGCCAAAGTAGTGGGCCCCGCTATCAAAACCCTGTATTGCTGCTGAACCACATCCAATAATTCAGCATTTTGCAAAACCTGCGCATAAAGCCCTTCTATGGGCA
>DGYV01000013.1:27164-27528 GCA_002398485.1 Peptococcaceae bacterium UBA4997
CGCATAAAGCCCTTCTATGGGCAAAAACAAAATGGCAAAATCCGTAGTATAAGGCGGCACTATGTATTTTTTGGCAATATCCTCCGCCTCTTTTTTGATTTTCTGTCCCAATGCCCTATTTGCGGAAGCCGCTCCTGCGGCATCACCCGCTTCCTCACACTCGACCAGCCTTTGATAATCCTCCAGTGGACATTTGGCATCTATAGGCAGCCATACAGAAGGGTTATCATCGCCCTGCGGCAAACAAACTGCATATTCCACTATTTCATTACTGTTGGGATTTACCTTGATATTAGCGGCATATTGTTCCACCGTCAATATTTGTTCCAAAATAGCGCCCAATTGCACCTCACCCCAAGTACCA
>DGYV01000013.1:27718-28204 GCA_002398485.1 Peptococcaceae bacterium UBA4997
ATTGCACCTCACCCCAAGTACCACGGATTTTAACATTGCGCAAAAGCTTTTGCAAGTCACCCACGCCTGCCGCCAAGTTCTGCATTTCACCCAGGCCTTTGTAAACCTGCTCCAAACGGTTGCCTACCTGCTGGAAGGATTCTCCCAGCCTTCTTTCCAGGGTAGTTTGCAGTTTTTCATCTACAGTTTGACGCATGGCTTCCATGCTTTTGGCATTATCTTCACGAATCTGCCTCAATTCATCATTCACAGCCACGCGCAGGCGCTCTATACGCTCCTCGTTAGCAGTGCTCATCAAGCTAACCTGATTGTTCAGGCTTTGGATTTGGCTGGTCATGGTTTGGTTTATTTGCTCATTCAGCTTAAAAACCTGATCGCTTATACCCGTGATCTGCCCCGCGGTATTATTGGCGATATGCTCGCTCATGTGCAGCAAATCTGTCTGAGTCAATGGCATTTGAGTATCCTTTTGCAGTTTGCCCAGTT
>DGYV01000013.1:28379-30038 GCA_002398485.1 Peptococcaceae bacterium UBA4997
TGCAGTTTGCCCAGTTTAGCAATTATGATAACTGCGGCAGCTATCGCTACCATAAGCAATCCTATTATCATCATATAAGCGTAATCCATACCAAGAAAACCTCCCCATAATTTACCAAACTGCAAGGCCGCTTTAGCCGCCTTACATAAAATAGCCACCTTTTTGCCATAACAAATTTTTTTGACTATTTAAGCTATATTTCTACTTTCAGCCCTATTTTACCTGCAATAAAAAAAGCGGCTGCTGCCGCTTTTTCGTGTTCGATATTTGTTTTTTAGCTTTCACGTTCAAATTGGTCTTTGGGCACACCGCATTCGGGACACTCAAAGTCTTCGGGCAAATCCCCAAAAGCCACTCCTGCGGGTAAATCATTATCGGGATCACCTGTTTTACTGTCATAAATATAACCACAGATAGTGCATCCCCATCTTGCCATAAAAATTCCTCCTTCGGCAACTCAGTTCTTTTTATTACCCCCATGGGGCTCATGCCCATATTTTAACCAACTATTTGCAGAAAATCAATAAATTTTTTATTGTTTTGGCTTAAATTTTTTGTATCCTTTAAATCTTGTTAAATGCTTTGGTAAAGCAGGTTAGCAAGCACCGCAAATTCTTGAATGGTAAGAGTTTCGCCCCTTCTGCCCCCATCTATACATGCTTCGGCAAAAACACGGGCAAGCTCGGCCTTTTCAATACCCAAACCCGCCGCTAAAGCATTATTTAATGTTTTGCGCCTTTGACCAAAAGCCGCTTTGATAACGGCAAAAAACAGCTTTTCATCCTTTACCTTCGCCCCGGGCTCGCTAAGCTTTTTTAATACCATAACTGCGGAATCTACTTTTGGCTTGGGGTAAAACACATTGGGCGGTACCGTAAAGGCTATTTCCACCCCGGCGCGGTACTGCACCGCCAAAGAAAGCGCTCCGTATTCCTTGGTTCCCGCTTTGGCCATCACCCTTTCCGCCACTTCCTTTTGCACCATCAATATCTGGCGGCGCCAAGGGAAATTGCTTTCCAAAAAATGCATCATCAAGGGAGTAGTTATATAATAGGGCAAATTGGCAACCACCACAAAGCCTTCATTATAATCAGCGCCTGCACGCAAAGGCCGGGTGAGAGCATTAAAATCGGTTTTAAGAGCATCCCCGCTATGAATAATAATATTGGGAGTATCACTAAACAACTCCCTTAAAACAGGCACCAATTTTTGGTCTATTTCCACAGCAAGCACCCGGCCTGCGGCATTGGCAAGGCCTTGCGTAAGAGCCCCCAAACCTGGCCCTACTTCCACCACTATATCCTGTTTAGTCAATTTGGCAGCTTTGATGATTTTTTCTATAATATTTGCTTCAATGATAAAATTCTGCCCCAAACTCTTTTTATGGCGCAGACCGTGGCTTTCCATAATCCTTTTGCTTTCCGTAGGTGTTGCTATTTTATTGGCTGTCATATTTGCTCCCATTCTTTAAACAAGCTGACACTTTTGGCGTGGCTTTAATATTCTGCCCCGTTTACAGCTTTTCCTGCCATAAATATTGCTTAAAATAATTAAACCCTTTGTACTTAAAGCTTTAATGAAAATATTCACATCAGACAAAATAAAAATCATGAGCGGGACAATGCCCTGCTCATGATTTTTATTTTTATTTTTTATTAT
>DGYV01000013.1:30216-30558 GCA_002398485.1 Peptococcaceae bacterium UBA4997
TATTTTTTATTATTTTAAAATATATACCCGTACTGTCCTTACTCCCCAATTATAACAGGCTTTTTCCGTATCCAAATAAATATCCACTTTACTGCCTTTCACAGCACTGCCCGTATCTAGGGCGGTGGCAAAACCATAGCCCTCCACATAAAGCTTGGTGCCAAGCGGAATCACATTAGGGTCCACCGCCACAGTACCTACTTTAGGCACAGTACCGCTGGTGGTACGGTGTCCCGTAGCCGTATAAGCTGTGGCGCGCGCAGTTATAACTTTTGTAAAAGCAAAACTTTTGCCGCCGCGGCTGGCCAAGCTAACCGTACCATAGGCCACTACTTTATCCTG
>DGYV01000013.1:30720-31047 GCA_002398485.1 Peptococcaceae bacterium UBA4997
ACGGGGGTAATGGTTTCACAGGCCACCTGTGTACGCATTACTTCCTTACCGTCTTTATAAACCACTTCATAAGTTAGCTTTTCTTCGCCCGCCTTACCCTCGCTCAAAACCTTGGTTACGCCCTTTTCCAGATCATCATCAGTTTTTCTTACTAATTTTGGCTGAACAGCTACTGTTTCCACTACCTTGCCATAGGTTATACGGTTAATAACTATTTGAGCGGGGTCCATTAAAAAGGTTTCCGCCGCTATATTGATTTTATCCTGTTCATTCAAAGTTATATTGGCTTTTGTCAAGATTTCCGCTACAGTTGCCGAAGCAGTATTA
>DGYV01000013.1:31265-39587 GCA_002398485.1 Peptococcaceae bacterium UBA4997
GTAGTTTTACCGTCTGCCACTATTTCCACAGTAAAGGCTCGGCTGATGATGATGGGCATTTCTTCCGTAACAGCTGTTTCCGCAGTGGGGATGAGTTTATCCTCCTCCTGTAAGCTCAAATCCAGCTCTTCAAGCACTTCTCCTACCGTTGAACCGTTGCTTTCCAGGTGATAAACCTGTTCACCGTCAATAACGGTTATATTTTTGGTGTCCGTAATAGCGGCTGCAGCCACCGTTACCACCAGAACAATAAGCAGAACAGCTAAACTTAAAATCCCAGCCGCTTTTTGGGACGTTTTACTACTTAAATCCACTTTCAAAAATCCTCCTCATGTGGCCCATATACAGCGCTGATAAACACATTCACGCCGTATAGCAGGCTTTTAGCAATAAGCATGGCATAATTCTAACAAGCAGGGGGAAATATGTCAAATTTTTATTAAAATTTTACTCTTTAAAAACTTGACAAAACAAACAGCTGTTTAGCAGGAGTTTTTTAAAAACCAGTTTACATAATTCTTGTTGCATAAATATTCTTAAAAATTTTATTTTAATTTTTCCATGCTGGTTTAGCTGGGCTTTTTCAATAAACCCCAGCTAAAAGCTTCACGAATTTTTTAAGCTAAAAAAACATGGTTTTTTTTGCCCTCAAAACAAGCACAAAAAAAGCCCAAACCCCAGCTAAATCAGCCTGTGCCGAGTATTTGAGCTTTTAAAAATTTTTAATTTAAGCCATACACCTTAAATGCATTATGAGTAGTATTTTCCGCTATGGTTTCTAAGCTTTCACCTCGTATAGCGGCTATTTTTTCAGCAACCAACCTAACATAAGCGGGTTCGTTGGTTTTGCCGCGATAAGGTTCAGGTGTTAAATATGGACAATCCGTTTCCACCAATAAATAGTCAAGTGGCATTTTTGCCACTACCTCAGGCAGAGCACGCGCATTTTTATAAGTTACAGGCCCGGCTATTGAAATATAAAAACCCAGATTAATGGCTTCCTTGGCCATTTCCCAACTCCCTGAATAGCAGTGCATTATCCCGCCGTTTACGCCCGCTTTTTCCTTACGCACTATCTTCATAAGATCCGCATGTGCATCACGGTCGTGGATAACTATGGGCTTATGCAGATCCTGCGCTAAATGTATTTGCTCTATAAATGCCTTCTTTTGGGCTTCCCTAGGCGAAAGATCGCGGTAATAATCCAGCCCTATTTCACCTATGGCCACAACTTTGGGGCTTTGGGCCAATTCCGCCAGCCTTTGGTAAATTTCCTTAGTTAAGGTTTGGGCATCATGCGGATGGATACCCACCACAGCATGAATATGCTTATGCTTTTCCGCCAGGTAAACGGCATAGAGAGAAGATTGCCAGTCATAGCCTATGGTAGCTATATGGGAAACCCCTGCCAAATGTGCCCGCTCCAAAACGCCTGGCAAATCCTTCGCCAGCTCGGGCTCATTCAAATGGGCATGGGTATCGAACAAGTTTATAGCCGTCATTATTTCACCCTGCCGCCCGGGTTGATTTCAGCAGGAACTTCCAATACCGCCATTTTATCACCATGGGAGGCGGCCAAAATCATACCGCAGGATTCTATGCCCCTTAGTTTTGCAGGTTTTAAGTTGGCAACCAGCACCAACTGCTTGCCCACCATTTCCTCGGCCGTATAATGCATGGCAATGCCGGAAACGATGGTACGTTCTTCCTTGCCCACCAATACCTGCATTTTCAAAAGCTTATCCGCCTTGGGCACTTTTTCACAAGAAATTACTTTGGCTACCCTAAAGTCCAGCTTGGCAAAATCATCTATGGTTATTTCGGGAGCTATAGGCACAAATTCCGCCTCCGCCTTGGCGGCGGCTTCCGCTTTAGCGGCTGCAGCAGCGGCTGCGGCGGCTTTTTCTTCCTGCTCTTTTAAGAAGGCATCAAAATCGATACGCGGGAAAAGGGGCTCGCCCCTTTCTATTTTAGTATTTACGGGAAAACCGCCCCAAACCAGGCTCTCCCAATTTTGTTTTTCGGCCCGGTCACTTATACCCATTTGAGCCCATACTTTAGGTGCTGTATTCGGCATAACAGGGCTTATCATGATAGTGGTTTGGCGAATAACTTCCGCCAAATTATAAAGCACCGTTTGCAGTTTGGCGGTTTGGCCCGCCTTGTTCAAGGCCCAGGGTGCCGCTTCATCTATATATTTATTGGCTTTATTCACCAGCTTCCACACGGTTGCCAGTGCATTGGCAGGATCTATTTTATCCATATAGGCTTCGAACTGCGGCAAAACTTCCTGCGCCATCGCAATCAGCTCGGCATCAAATTCTGTAGGTTCGGCAGGTGTTTTCACAATACCGCCCTGAAATTTTTCAATCATAGAAGTGGTACGGCTGAGCAAATTGCCGTAATCGTTGGCTAAGTCTATATTGATGCGGTTTACCAGCGCTTCCTCGCTGTAGGTAGCATCCAGCCCGTAACCCATTTCCCTAAGCAGGAAATAGCGAATGGCATCCACGCCGTAGCGTTCCACTAAAATAACAGGGTCTACCACATTGCCTTTGGATTTGCTCATTTTACCGTCCGACATCATGAGCCAGCCGTGAGCCAGCACCTTTTTAGGCAAGGGCAAATCAGCCGCCATCAAAATGATAGGCCAGATGATGGAGTGAAAACGAATGATGTCTTTAGCCATCAAATGTACATCGGCAGGCCAAAGTTTTTGGTAAAGGCTATCGTTTTCTGTGCCGTAGCCCAATGCGGAAATATAGTTGACAAGCGCGTCGAACCACACATAAATAACGTGTTTTTCATCGAAAGGCACTGGAATGCCCCAGTTAAAAGTAGTACGGGAAACGCACAAGTCCTCCAGCCCTTGTTTCACAAAGTTGATCATTTCATTTTTACGGCTGGCAGGTTGAATAAAGTTTGGGTTTTTTTCTATGAATTGCAGCCAGCGATCGGCATATTTACTCATTTTGAAGAAATAGCTCTCCTCATGCGTAAGTTCCACAGGACGTCCGCAATCAGGGCATTTGCCGTCTACCAATTGGCGTTCCGTAAACAGGGTTTCACAAGGGGTACAATACCAGCCCGTATATTCGGATTTATAAATATCACCCTGATCATAGATTTTTTGGAAAAGAGCCTGCGCCACTTTTTGGTGCCTGGGCTCAGTAGTACGGATAAAATCATCGTATTCTATATTTAAAAGCTGCCATAATTCTTTTATACCTGCCACTATATGGTCAATGAATTCCTGCGGGGTTTGGCCCACTTCCTCCGCGCGGCGCTGTAATTTTTGGCCGTGCTCATCCGTGCCTGTTAAAAAATAGGTATCATAACCACGCATTTTTTTATAGCGGATCACCGCATCTGCAGCCACGGTTGTATAAGCGTGGCCTATGTGCAGTTTATCGCTGGGGTAGTAAATGGGCGTTGTCAGGTAAAACTTTTTGTTTTCTTCCATGGTGTGCCTCCGTTTTTTTCTTTTATTTAAGCCGTTTGAGTATTTTCAAGCTCTTTCGGTAATAAGCCGCTTTTTGCAAACCTACATATTTATTATAGCCATTTTATGAGCATGGTCAAGATTTTTTAAGTTTCAGCCCCAATTCATAAAGTTTGCTTACAGGCAAACCGTAACGTAAACCCAATTCCTTGGCTGCGGCTTTATGCTTCATGCCGCCTGCCAGCAAACGGGCAAGCTCCGCCGTTAAAAATTCTTCCGTATAGGTTTGAGCCCCCTTATTTGCCTTTGCACCTTCCACCACCAGCACATATTCACCCTGTGGCTCCCGCTCCTGCCAAAGCAGGTTCAGCTCACTTAAGCTGCCCCTGTTCACTTCCTGAAATTTTTTGGTGAGCTCCCTGCATACTGCCGCTTTTCTATTTTCACCAAAAGCTTCCTGTAAATAGTTCAAGCTTTGCCTTAAACGGTGGGGCGCTTCATAAAAAATCAGGGTACGTTCTTCCTGTGCTATACTTTTTAAATAATTGAGTCCTTCTTTGTTTCTGGGCAAAAAACCCTCAAAAGCAAATTTATCCGCAGGTAGGCCTGAAAGCACCAAAGCCTGAATCAAGGCACAGGGGCCGGGGATGGCATCCACCTTAAAACCCGCTTCAATGGCGGCCGCCGCTATGGCAAAGCCGGGGTCGGAAATAACAGGGGTTCCCGCATCGCTTATTAAGGCTAAGGTTTTACCTTCACTAAGCGCTGCCAAAAGCCCTTCCTCTTTAGCTTTTTCGTTATGCTTATAATAGCTGGTAAGCGGCTTTTTTATACCCAAATGCTTAAGCAGGCTGCCCGAATGACGGGTATCTTCCGCCGCTATCAGATCTGCCTCCTGCAGTGCTTCCGCCGCGCGGGGGCTTATATCCCCCAAATTGCCTATCGGCGTTGCCACCAAAATAAGCTTGCCCATAATTATCCTCAACCTTTAATTTTTATTTACTTCTTCTTTAATAATGTTCAATACAATAAAACAAATTTGCTCATAACCTATCATCGCAGAAAGGGCAATGGCTATAAAATTACAGCATTAGAGAATAATTCCGCTATTTAATAACACTCTTTAAGCATCTGCCCTGAAATATAGCCAACATTTCCTTTGTATAAACCTGCTTTTCTTTATATACCACCAAAGGCGGCATTACCGAAAGCCCAAGGTTTGCGTATTTTTGCCCTTCCGCCAGCACTATGTTAGGCTCTTTATCCGCCAGGGGATAAATCAAACGCAGCCTTTTGGGGGTGATACCGTATTTAAACATAAGCTGCATTATTTCGGCAAGCCTAGTCGGTCGGTGCACCAAGGCCAGCCTGCCGCCGCTGTTTAAAAGTGCCGCTCCCTCACGCACCACATCTTCAAGCGAACAATGGATTTCCGTTCTGGCGGCGGCCTTTTCGGGGCTTTCGCTCACCCTGCCACTACCCACTTGGGCATAAGGTGGGTTTGAAACTACCAAACTATAGGAACCCTTGCCCAAAAGAAAGGACGCCTTTTTGATATCGCCTTTTCTGAAAACTATTTTATGCTGAAGATCATTCAATTCGGCATTGGCTTTAGCCAATTCAAGTACCTTAGGCATAAGCTCCAACCCAGTATAGGAGGCATTGTGTTCTTTAGCCCATAAAAGCAAAGGAATGGCACCGTTTCCTGTACCTAAATCCACCACTTTATCGCGCGGGCGCACCTTTACAAAATCTGCTAAAAGCACAGCATCCAAAGCCATACAAAAATACTGGTCATCCTGAATTATTTTCAGGCCGCACCAGTATAGATCATCTATTCGTTGATTTTCGGTAAGCATAAGTATGGCAATACTCCCCTTTTTCCGGTTTTGAGGAACGGCTTTAAAGTGCCGCCTTTATTGATTTTCACCTTTCAAAAAGGAAAGGCAGAACAGGCATTCCTCACCCTCCCTGTTTTGGCCGTAATGCATGGGACAAATATGAAAGCCCTCGTTATATAGAGAAGTAAGGTTTTCCGTACCTTCATCCTGCACATTTTGATTCATCAAGCGTTCCAAAAGACGGCTGTTCTGAACTTCCAGCGCATCCACCCTTATCCTTAATTCCTGCATGGTAGTAAGCAAACGGTTCAGCTCTTCCTCCACCATCAACATGTCCTGACGCAGCGTCATAATGTATCTCTCCCGTTAACTTTCATAACTGTTTTTAATCTTCCAGTTCCTTCAAATCATCCTCTGAAACGGTTGGGTCCTCGGACGGCAGCTCTAAACAATTACCGCAACATTCCTTATCACAGCTTTCCTCATGCTCAAATTTAAGGCAGCACATGAGCCTGCCGCAAATACCTGAAATTTTAGCGGGATTCAAAGATAAATTCTGTTGTTTAGCCATTTTTATGGATACAGGCTGAAAATCGCCCAATACCGCATGGCAACAAAGCTCCCTGCCGCAGGTAGAATAACCGCCCACCAGCTTGGCTTCGTCCCGCACGCCTATTTGTCTTAATTCTATACGGGTACGGAATACCGACGCCAAATCCTTTACCAATTCACGAAAATCCACCCTGTTTTCAGCAGTAAAATAAAAGATGATCTTGCTTAAATCAAAGGTATAATTAACATCTATAAGTTTCATAGGTAATTTGTGTTTCTTAATTTTTTCCAGGCAAATAGTAAAGGCTTCCTTTTCGCTTTGCCTGTTTTTTTTGTTCTGCTTTTCATCCTCTGCCGTAGCTTTGGCTATGATATCCTTAACCGGCGAGGGCAAGGTGGTTTCATCTATTTCCCTCAAGGGCAAAACTACTTTGCCGTATTCAACGCCACGTGCGGTTTCCACTATCACCGCATCGCCTATGCTCAATTCTATATCCTTAGGGCTAAAATAATATACTTTGCCCGCCTTGCGGAAACGGACACCTATTACCTGTTTCATTTAATTACCTCCAAATATGGCTATACCATATTGATTTTGCTTTAAAATTATAATTTCGCTGTTTATCTTATTATACCTGCTTTTTCACTAAATCTTGCAGACGCAAAAACAATACATCCAAAAGCAGGGTTATATTAATATTCTGTTCCAAAAGGCTTTGGCTGTTTTCTATTTCCAAAGCCGCTTTTAAGGCCGTGCCACCGTTGCACACGGGCGTTATTTTTTGTTTCAAAAGCTTTTCCCCTTCAGATACCATGCCCAAAACCGCCATGTCCCGAAAAATACCCAACAACTCCTGTAAAAACAAGCGTACGGCCGCGCGAACAGAAAGGCCGCCTTTTTTATCGTCCTTGAAGGATTGGCTGAATAAAAGCAGGCTGCTTGCATCTCCATTCAGCTTGGCCACCAGCTCACGGGCTTTTTTGGCGTATTCCGCATTATCCTCTATAACAGCATCCGCCTCTAAAGTTTGTGGCAGGCGTACCCAAGTACAGCGTGATAAAATAGTAGGCAAAAGGCTATCGCCCACAGGGGCGGTAAGAATAAAATAAACATTATGGGGCGGCTCTTCCAAAATTTTTAACAGGCTGTTGGCCGCTGCTACCTGCATGGTGTGAGCTTCCAAAATTAGGATTACCTGACGTGAACCACTGTAGGATTCCAAAGCGGCATAATGCTTAAGCCTTCTGGTTTGGCTTATTTTAACGCTTTGTCCTTCGGGGCTTATTACCTGCAAGTCGGCTGAATTACCCGCCATTACCTGGCGGCAGGCCGTACAATTGCCGCAGGCTTCCCCCGAAACCTGCAAATCAGTGCACAGCAAAGCCTGAGCCAGGCTCATTGCCTGCTCAGTTAAAATTCCCGTATTGCCTGTTAACAACCAGGCATGGCTTATTTGGCCCGAGGCCACTGCTTTGGTCAAGGCGGGGAAAAGCTTTACCATGATTACTCCTTCTTTAGTTTTATTTGTATAATTTGAAATGTCAATTCCATTCTGAGCGTTAGCAAAGAAACTTTCAACATCCTTCACTGTTGGATTAAAAGATAATAACTATAGTATATCGTATCAGAGTTTTAGTCTTCCTCCATATTCAGGTTCACTTCATAGCCTGCCTGCAGCAAAAGGCCGCCAACTGCGCTTATAATCTGCTCGCGCACCTCTATTATGGGTTTGGCGGCATCCACAACATAAAACCTTTTGGGATTCGCTTTAGCTATGGCATCATAGCCCGCACTAAGGCGTTTGTGGAATTCTATTTCCTCAAGCTCTATTCTATCTTTGTCCCTGTGTTTTATCACGCGCTCCAGCCCTACTTCGGGTGAAAGCCGTAAAAGCAGGGTCAAGGCGGGCATTAAGCCGCCTGTGGCCATTTGGTTTAAATCTTTAAGGAAAGCTAAGTCTATACCCCTGCCATAGCCCTGGTAAGCTATATGGGAATCCACATAGCGGTCGCAAAGCACTACCTTGCCTGCCGCCAAAGCAGGTAAAAGTACCTGTTCAACGTGCTGGGCACGGTCCGCCGCATAAAGTATTGCTTCGGCCTTGGCCGTTAAAGCACAGTTATTGGGGTTTAGGATAATTTGCCTTATCTGCGCACCAATACAGCCATCACCGGGTTCCCTGGTATATAAAACATCTGCACCTTGGCTTTGCAGCCATTCGCCCAGTAAATTGGTCTGCGTGGTTTTGCCCGCACCTTCGGGACCTTCAACTGTTATAAAAAGTCCTCTCATTTCACAACGGATACATTGCCTTCGGTAAGGCCTTGCACCCTGCCCCCTTCCACTAAAATACGGTAGATGGTTTCCACTATTTCTGCACTGATGATTTCCCCGAAACCAACTATAGGTATACCAGGAGGGTATGGCACTACTAAATCTGACGCTACCCTGCCTGCCGCTTGTTTTAAAGGTACTGTTTCGGCGGC
>DGYV01000002.1:0-7730 GCA_002398485.1 Peptococcaceae bacterium UBA4997
CTACCAATTGAGCTATACCCCTATGTGCGACAAAAAATATTATATAGTATATTTATGTACTCGTCAAGCCTAATCATTAAAGATTTTTAAGCTTTTTACGAATTTGAATATTAAAACCGGGAAGATAATAGAAGCTCTAAATCATCTTTTATTTAGATGTTTTTGACAAAAATATAAAATAATGATATAATTAATAAGCAAAATTTATCTTGGTTATAATAAGCGGAGATAAGCTCTTCCGCTTTTTTTATGTGTAAATTTAAGAAAGAGGTTACAAATGGAAAACATGGAAAAACAGGGATTCAGCTTCGAAAAACTGGCTATTTCTCCCGAAATCAAAAAGGCAGTTGCCGAAATGGGGTTCATTAACACAACGCCTATTCAGGAAGGCACTATACCGCTGATTATGGCAGGTAAGGATGTTATAGGCTATTCCCAAACAGGTACAGGCAAAACAGCGGCTTTTGGTATACCCGCTATTGAAAAAATTGACCCCGATAAACCTAAGGAAACCCAAGTTCTTGTACTATGCCCCACTCGTGAACTGGCCGTACAAGCAACAGAAGAAATAAAAAAATTTGCCAAATACAAAAAAGATATTCATACTGTATGTGTATATGGCGGCGATTCTATAGAAAGGCAAATCAGGGAACTTAAAAGAGGCGCCCAAATCGTTATCGGTACACCCGGAAGGATAATGGACCATATGCGCCGCAACACCTTAAAACTGCAAAATTTAAAGATGATAATCCTTGATGAAGCTGATGAAATGCTAAACATTGGCTTCCGCGAAGATATTGAAACCATCCTGCGGGACATCCCCGAAGGTAAGCAAACAGTGCTTTTTTCCGCAACTATGCCACCAGCAATCGTAGCCATAACCAAAAAATTCCAAAATAATCCTATTATGGTAAGAGGCCAAAGCCATACCCAAGGCCTTACTGTACCCGCTATTGAACAAATATATTATGAAGCGCCGATAGGCCATAAAGAGGATGTGCTGTGCAGCATTTTAAATTTATATGACCCTAAACGTTCCATGATTTTTTGCAACACCAAAAAAATGGTTGATGAGCTAACTGAAAATTTGCAGGCCAAAGGCTATTTGGCAGAAGGTTTGCATGGTGATATGCGCCAAACTGCCAGGAGCCAAGTAATGAATAAATTCAAAAACGGCAAAATCAATATACTGATTGCCACGGATGTTGCTGCCCGCGGTATTGATGTTGAAGATATTGAGGCAGTGTTCAATTATGATATTCCCAATGATCAGGAATATTATATCCACCGTATAGGCAGAACAGGACGAGCTGGTAAAAGCGGCAAAGCTTTTACAATAGTAAGCGGCCGCAGGCAGGTTTATGCGCTTAGAGATATTCAGCGTTTTACCAAAGCCCAAATATGCCAAAAACCACTGCCTTCCAGCAAGGAAATAAACCAGCATCAAATAAATAAATTTGTAGAAATGATCAGTGAAGTGCTGAATCATAAGAAATATCAAAGCTATGAAAATATTATAGATAAACTTACCGAACAGGGTTTTGAATTAAAAGATATTGCGCAGTCTCTCTTACATTTACAGCTTGCTGGTGAAATAATCACCGAGCCTTTGGCATATGAAAATTTACAATATAACAACCCTAAGACAAAATATGCAGAAAACCGAACCAAACAATTTGGCAGAAAAAATGCTTCCGCTAAAAATATGACAAGGTTAACCATAAATATAGGAAGTAAAAAAGGCATATCTCCCAACCATATAGTTGGTGCTATAGCACAAGCAACAGGTTTACCGGGTAAGATTATAGGACACATAGATATACACCCTGACTATAGCCTGGTAGATGTTGATAAACATTATGAAGCACAAATACTTTCCATAATGAAAAAGTGCAAAATAAAAGGTATTATGACATCCACCACACCATATAAAAATAAATAATTTTTTAAGCTGCCTGCTATGGTTTTAATATCAGGCAGCTTTTTTTTTGATCCCCAAAATTAATAAAAAACCAAAACACTATATTTCTTTATTATTAAAAATTGCCACAGAAATAAAATATGACGCAACAAAAAGAACCAATGCTACAATAGGTAGTATTTGCAACAAAGTTATTATTAAAATATCTGTGGCTTTATTGGGCATTATCAAACCGGTTTGTGCTAAAATAGCTAGAAGAATACTGGGAATGAACAACACTATAAATAAAATGATCCTGCTTTTTTCAATACCGAATTTATAAACCAACGGTAATAATATAGTTAACATAATAAGCGCAACAGAACCTGATGTTAATACTGTAAGCATAAGCATTAACAAATCCGCTTCATTACCCATAAATACAGGAATAACCGCAATAATAAGACTTATGGCAACCCCTAAGCATACCAAAATAAAAGCAAGTAAGTATTTTCCCAAAACCAGTTCTTTTCTACTTATAGGCATACTTAAAGCATATATATTCCATTTTGCCAGTTCATCGTAAGACATTGAGGTAATAGCCATAATAGCAAACAATATACTTATAAAAGTTGTGGTAAAACTGGAATCATCCGAAAAAAAAGCAAATGCCGTAAAAACCGTAACTATTAAAATAACCGAACGACCATAGGTTTTTAAATTTATCAGATCTTTTAACAGTAAGCCTCTCATCTTTTTTCCCCCTTTACATAATAGAGCATTATTTCTTCAATATTGGTTTGATCAATTAAAAAATCAGGATATTTATGTGCCATTTTGCTTTTATCTCTAACCAATATTTCACAGCCAAAATGATTCTTTTGATAACCAACAATATCATTAGGATCTATTTTTATAAAATCATCAGCTCCACATTTCATTATGCCATAGTTATAAATAAGGTCATCCTTAGATTCCATAAAAATTATTTTACCTTCATGGATAAATGTTATATAATCAGCTATTTTTTCTAAATCACCGATAATATGAGAAGAAAAGAAAACTGCTTTTTCTTCATCCTGAATAAAATCCAAAAGTATATCCAAAACCTCATTGCGCATTATAGGGTCCAAGCCGCCTGTAGCTTCGTCTAAAAGCAAAAGCCTGGGATGGTGAGAAAGTGCCGCAGCAATAGCAAGTTTCATTTTCATACCGCGTGAATACTCTTTAACAGTTTTGGCAATAGGGATTTTTAATTTGCGCAGATATTCATTAAAAAGACTATCATCCCAATTTGCATAAATCCCCTTCATTATTTTACTTATATCTTTAGCTTTTAAGGCATCATGGAAATTACTGCCATCAAAAACTACTCCAATTTCCTGTTTTATTTGCTTTTCATTTTTTTTGTTATCCATACCCAATATTTGCACAGAACCGCTGTCTGTCTTCACTAAATTAAGTATTGCTTTTATAGTAGTTGTTTTACCTGCTCCGTTTTCACCAATAAAACCCATAATAGAACCTTTGGGTAAAACAAAACTTACTTCATCAAGCTTAAAATCCTTGTATCTTTTGGTTAACCTGTTTACTTCCAATGCATTAGCCATATTTCAATTAATCCTCCTCATAAAAAACCTTAATCAGTTCAACTAGCTCGTTTAAAGGCATACCGCTGGTTTTGGCCGTATCCACCGCTTTTTGAAGATGTTTTTCAACAATGCGGAAATGTTCTTCCCTAATAAACTCCAAATTTTTTCTAGCCACAAAACTGCCCTTGCCTATTACGGTTTCAATAAAACCATCCCGTTCCAGGTCCTCATAGGCTCTTTTGGTGGTTATAACGCTTATTCTTAATTCTTTGGCCAGTAAGCGCATGGAAGGCAATGCATCACCTTCTGACAAAGTTCCGTTGATGATAAGGTTCTTGATTTGTGAGGTTATTTGCTCATAAAGGGGCTTATTATCCGAATTGCTGATGATGATATTCAAAAAATCACCTCTTTTGCAATATTGTATATATACGCTATATACAATATAACACCTGTTTATACTCATGTCAATAAAAAATAAAATAAAGCCGGGTTTTTTACCACGGCTTTATTTTTTATATTTAGTTATAGTAAAGCTTTTCAGCAAAGCAGCTTTTGTAATAAGGCTCCTACTATATCCACCCTTTTAAGAGGTGTAACAATATAATAACCATCTATATAAGGTCCTGTTTTTTTCGCTATTTCTAAAGAAACCGCCAAGGCTATTTCTACCGCTTCTTCACGGGTTTTATCTTTATAGCGGTTTATCAAGTCATCGGGAATAGTTATGCCCGAAACTTCGTTATTTATAAAACAAGCATTCCTATAGCTTACCAAAGGCATAATGCCAGCCAATATTTTAGCATTAAGTGTTTGCTTGGCTTTTTGAAGATTGGCTATTGCCTCATCGGAATAAATTGGCTGGGTTAAAAACAGGCTTACACCTGCTTTTATTTTAGCTTCGGCACGTTTTAATTCAGATGCAAAGTTTAGCGCATTCACATTTAAAGCCGCCGCCATGCGAAAAGGATCAACTGCAAAAACCGTATCATTAAGATCCTTTACATATTCAGCCATCTGTACGGAATTTCGGTTGAATACAACTTTAACTTGGCCGCGGTCTACCTGAGGTAAAGGATCCCCTGTAATAATAAGGATATTTTGCACATCTTCTATATTAAGACCCAATAAAAGGGCCTTGGTTGCGTTTATATTACGATCACGGCAAGTAAGATGCGGCATTACCTGAATATTTGCTTCACGTTGTAACTTAGCAGCCATCATAGAACTATCTGCCCTGGCGCTTGCTATTGGGCAATCGGCCACCGTTATAATGTCCGCACCTGCCTTTTTTAAAGTTTTTGCAGCATTTAACAAAAAATCCACATTTATATCCGCGGGTGGATCTAACTCAACCGCTATTACTTTTTCGCCTTTTTGCAATTTATCATAAAATAAATTTGTCTTTATTTTATATAGTTTTTCTTTTTCGGCATATTTAATTGGGGTTTTCATTTCAGGGGCGGAAGTTTTTAAGGTTTTGGCAGCTAATTCTATATGCGCAGGCGTAGTACCGCAACAACCCCCCAGAATTTTCACACCATAATCCCGCATTGCCGCCAGTTTTTCCGCAAAGTATTCGGGGCTGGTATCATAAACAGTGCGGCTATTGATAACAGAAGGATAACCGGCATTTGGCATTATGGAAATATAGCGGTTATTTATATCAAACGTTTTAATGTAATTGAGCAAATGCGCAGGACCGCAAACACAGTTGAAACCATGGGCATCTATATATGGGCTTTCAGCCATTTGTTCAAAGATTTTTTTCCCTGAAACACCGCAAGATGTATAACCATCGGGAGATACAGCAAATTGCGCTAAAATAAAAACATTGGGTTGTTTTTCTTTTATATATTGAGCTGTTTTTAAAATTCCCTCGGCAGAACTAAAAGTTTCAAAAATAAAATTTTCCGCACCAAGCCATAAAAAAACATCAGCAATTTCCATAAGTTCCGCGCTGTTATTATTGCCATCATCATTATTTACAGGCCCTATATCAGCAAACACTTTTACTTTTGTATTTTCCGCAGCCTGCCCTGCTATCTTATAGCCTGCTTTGATAATATTGCTAAATTTCTCACCAAAATTTGTTCTGTTTGCACCAAAGGTATTGGTTTTTATAGCATCGGCGCCTGCTTCTATATATTCTTTATGTATACTAAAAACTTTTTCTCGCTCATCAAGGTTTGCCAGTTCACATGGCATATCATATCTTTTATTTTTCAGGGCAAAATATGTGCCCATTGCACCGTCAAATAATATAAATGGTTTGGATTCAAAATAAGACACTTTAAGCCCCCCTATGTTTTTGATAATCAATTATAACATATTATAACAAGAATAAACCATAAATACAAAAGCCTGCGCGCTTTTATAAAGCCGCAGGCCTTATTTATATTACAGTAAACAATTAAGCTTATTTTACAGGAATAACATTTTTATCCTTAAGAATCACATCATGGGCGCCACCTTCAATAATAGAAGTTGAAGAAACCAAAGTAAGCTTAGCATTTTTCTGAAATTCAGGTATAGAAATAGCACCGCAGTTACACATTGTGGATTTTACTTTATTCAATGTTATCAAAACATTATCGTGCAAAGAACCTGCGTAAGGAACGTAAGAATCCACGCCCTCTTCAAAAGAAAGGCCGTTTTTGCCACCCATATCATAACGCTGCCAGTTACGGGCACGGTTAGAGCCTTCCCCCCAATATTCTTTAACATAATTACCGTTGATATTCAATTTATTGGTTGGGCTTTCATCAAAACGAGCAAAATAACGCCCCAGCATTACAAAATCCGCACCCATAGCTAAGGATAAGGTTACATGATAATCATGCACGATACCACCGTCGGAACAAATTGGTATATACACACCCGTTTCCTCGAAATATTCATTGCGTGCTTTGGCAACTTCAATGATTGATGTAGCTTGTCCGCGTCCTATACCTTTTTGCTCACGAGTGATGCAAATGGAACCGCCACCTATACCTACTTTGATAAAATCCGCTCCTGCATCAGCTAAAAAACGGAAACCCTCACGATCTACCACATTGCCTGCACCTATTTTAACTGTATCACCATATTTTTTACGCACAAAATCCAAAGTACGTTTTTGCCATTCGGAAAAACCTTCTGACGAATCTATACATAAAACATCTGCCCCTGCTTCCACAAGCGCAGGTATCCTTTCTTCATAGTCCTTGGTATTCACACCTGCACCTACTATATAACGTTTTTGTTTATCCAATAATTCCAAGGGATTTTCTTTATGGGAATGGTAATCCTTCCTGAAAACCATATAGAGCAACCGCTGTTCCTTATCCACAACAGGCAAGGTATTCAAACGATGTTCCCAAATCAAATCATTTGCCTCTTTCAAGGTTACACCTTCATTTGCATAAATGATTTTTTCAAAAGGAGTCATAAATTCTGATACTTTAGTATCTAAGGACATTCTGCTTACCCTGTAATCACGGCTGGTAATGATACCCAAAAATTTACCTGTGGCTGTACCATCATCCGTAACAGCTACCGTGGAATGATCTGTTTTTTCTTTCAAAGCAAGTACATCACCTAATGTTCTTTCAGGGCTTATATTGGAATCGCTGGTTACAAAGCCCGCTTTATAATTTTTGGCTTTAGCTACCATAGCAGCCTGGTTTTCTACGGATTGAGAACAATATATAAAGGAGACTCCACCTTCAGTAGCCAAAGCAACTGCCATGTTATCATCGGAAACAGCCTGCATGATTGCAGAAACCATAGGAATGTTCAAATTTATTGCAGATTTTTCACCTTTTTTATATTTTACCAGAGAGGTTTTTAGGCTAACATTATAAGGAGTGCATTCCGCTGAAGAATAACCCGGTACTAAAAGATATTCACTAAACGTATGTGAAGGCTCGTCAAAAATAAAAACCACTTTAATCGCTCCTTTTTGTTTATTGATTCTTATTAGAATAATACTTTTAATAATTAAAGTCAAGCCAATTATAGCACAGATTTCAACAAATATTAATAAAAAAATAAACAGGCATGATCAGCACCTGTTTATTTTTACAACACTATATTTTTTCAACTACTTTTTTTGCCATTTCTTTACATCCTACCAGCTTACAGCATTCACTCATAATATCTTTAGTTCTGTATCCTGCAGCTAAAGTTTTATTTATGGCATTTTCAATAGCTGCCGCTTCATCAGGCAGGTCGAAGGAATAACGCAGCATCATGGC
>DGYV01000002.1:7919-11630 GCA_002398485.1 Peptococcaceae bacterium UBA4997
TAACGCAGCATCATGGCGGCTGAAAGAATAGTAGCCAAAGGATTGGCAATATCCTGCCCTGCAATATCGGGAGCAGAGCCGTGGCTTGGTTCATAAAGCCCTATACTACCAAGACCCAAAGAAGCTGAAGCAAGCATACCTATGGAACCCGCAACCATACTTGCCTCATCAGACAATATATCCCCAAACATATTTTCTGTTACTATAACATCAAACTGGCTTGGTTTTGCCACAATCTGCATGGCTGTGTTGTCAACCAGCATATCCTTATAATCCACTTCGGGATATTCTTCTTTAAGGCGGTGCATAACTTTTTGCCAAAGCCTTGAAGTATCCAAAACGTTGGCTTTATCAACACTTACTAAATTTTTATTGCGTTTCATTGCCATTTCAAAAGCCACAAAGCCTATACGCTCTATTTCCTCTTCACTATAAGCCATTTTATCCTCGGCATATTTTTTACCGTTAGGTTTGGTAATGGTATTATGTTCACCAAAATAAACCCCACCCGTTAATTCTCGTACCATTAAAATATCTATGCCGTCTTTTATAAGCTCAGCTTTTAAGGGACAGGCGGAAGCCAGCTCTTTGAATAGATAAGCAGGGCGCAGGTTGGCAAACAGACCCATGCCCTTGCGTATAGCCAAAAGCCCTTGTTCAGGGCGTAAAGGCACGGGCAAATCATCCCATTTCGGCCCTCCCACAGCACCCAAAAGCACTGCATCGGCTTTTTTGCATTTATCTATAGTTTCCTGAGTTAGCGGTTCGCCGCAGGCATCATAAGAAGCGCCTCCAATCAAGGCTTCTTCATAAATAAAGTTATGGCCATACTTTTCAGCAACCTTTTTCAAGACCAGAAGCGCACCATCAACTATTTCAGGGCCTATGCCATCGCCCTTCATAAATATTATCTTCTTTTGCATAATTATCTCCCCAAGCTATTTTTTAAGGATTTCAAAAGCCCGTCGGCTTTGATTATATTTTTGATAAATTCAGGAAAAGGCTCTGCCTTATAACTTTCGTTTTTGGTTATATTTTTAATGATGCCGGCATCAAAATCTATGCTCAGTTCATCCCCCTGCTCTGTTTTTTCAGAAGCTTCAGGGCATTCCATGATAGCAAGCCCAATATTGATAGAGTTGCGGTAAAATATCCGTGCAAAGCTTTTGGCAATAACACAGGATACCCCGCTTGCTTTGATAGATAAAGGTGCATGTTCACGGGAAGAGCCGCAGCCAAAGTTATTGCCGCCCACTATGATATCACCTTTTTGAACTTTGCCCGCAAAAGCCGCATCTATATCCACCATACAATGTTTGGCAAGTTCCGATGGATTTGATGTGTTCAGATAACGGGCAGGGATAATCACATCCGTATCTATATTATCACCATACTTAAAAACTTTTCCTTGTGCGTTAATAGTAAGCCCCCCCTATTCCAAAGCAAACGGAGCTGCTATTTTACCCAATACTGCCGAAGCTGCCGCTACAGCAGGGCTGGCTAAATAAATTTCTGAAGAGGTATGCCCCATTCTGCCAATAAAATTCCTGTTAGTTGTGGCAACGGTTTTTTCACCCGCTGCCATAATACCCATATGGCCACCCAAGCAAGGGCCGCAGGTAGGTGTTGAAACAGCACAGCCAGCCTTAATAAATGTATCTAGGTAACCCAGTTTGGAAGCCTCCAACCAAATTTTTTGAGTAGCAGGTATTATGATAGCCCTCACCCCTTGGGCAACTTTTCTGTTTTTCAATATTTCTGCGGCAATAGCTAAATCCTCCAGCCTGCCGTTAGTGCAGGAACCTATGATTACCTGGTCTATATTTATATTCACTATTTCGTCAACAGTTTTAGTATTGGATGGTAAGTGCGGAAAGGCAACTGTAGGTTTTATTGTTGCTAAATCCATTTCATGTACTTCATCATACAAGGCATCTGCATCAGCCTCGTATATATTATAGTTTCTGGTAACTTTGTATTTCATATAAGCCTTGGCTTTTTCATCAACGGGGAAAATACCGTTTTTTGCTCCTGCTTCTATAGCCATATTGGCCATAGCAAAACGGTCATCCATGCTTAAATGATGAACACCTTCGCCAACAAATTCCATGGATTTATAAAGGGCACCATCCACACCTATTTTGCCTATGATGTGCAAAATAATATCTTTACCGCTTACCCATTTATTGGGTTTGCTTGTAAGGTTAAATTTAAGTGCAGCAGGCACCTTGAACCAAGCTTCACCCGTAGCCATACCTGCTGCCATGTCAGTGGAACCAACCCCTGTGGAAAAGGCTCCCAAAGCACCATAAGTACAGGTATGGGAATCAGCCCCTATTATAACTTCACCGCTCGCCACTAAACCTTTTTCAGGCAAAAGTGCGTGTTCTACTCCCATTTCTCCAACATCAAAAAAATTGGTTATTTGGTATTTAGAGGCAAATTTACGACACTGTTTAGATTGCTCTGCTGCTTTTATATCCTTGTTAGGGGTAAAATGATCCAATACTATGGATATTTTATCCTTATCAAAAATACTGTCAAAACCATGCTTTTCAAACTCATTAATGGCTACAGGGGTGGTAATATCATTCCCCAGCACCATATCTACTTTTGCCTTTATGAGCTGGCCTGCTTTTACTTCAGGCAAGCCTGCATGAGTTGCCAAAATTTTTTGGCTCATCGTCATTGCCATTTTGCATTACCCCTTTAATAAATATGTGCTTCCATTTTGTTCATCGCATTTATATAAGCTTCCAAGCTTGCAGCAATAATATCCAAGTTCAAGCCCCTGCCGCTCACCATAGCACCATCCTTATTTTTCAGGCGCACAATAACTTCACCCAGAGCATCTTCCCCCTCTGTAACTGCCTGAATAGAAAAGTTTTCCAAAGTGTAGGCTTTTTTAACTATAGTATCAATAGCGGAAAATGCTGCATCAATAGGCCCTGCACCAACTCCAACTCCCTCTACGGTATCCATGACATTTTCATTTTTTATACTTAATTTGACCATGGCAGTGGAAGAATTATTGGAACTACTGCTAACAACAAATGATTCCAGCTTATATATTTCCTCAACTTCTTTTTTGGGTATATTAGCCAAAAGCGCTTCAATATCACGGTCGGATACTGTTTTTTTCAAATCGGCCAGTTTTTTGAAAGAAGCAAAAACCTCGCTTAAGGTTTCAGGTTCCAAAGCATAACCCAAGGTTTTTAATTTATCTTCAAAAGCGTGTTTCCCCGAATGCTTACCCAAAACCATTTTATTTTGAGGTATACCGATAGTTTCAGGACACATTATTTCATAAGTCAACCTTTCATTCATGACACCGTGTTGATGAATACCTGATTCATGAGCAAAAGCATTAGCGCCAACAACGGCCTTAGCAGCAGGAATTGGTACACCTGTTGCAAATGACAACTGCCTGCTGGTTTTATAAATTTGCGTTGTATCGATATTGCAGGTAACGTTATAAAAATCTTTTTTGGTATAAAGAGCCATTACTATTTCTTCCAACGCAGCATTACCTGCCCTTTCACCAATACCGTTTATAGTACATTCCACCTGCTCAACACCTGCTTTTATGGAAGCCAAAGTATTGGCCACAGCCATACCTAAATCGTTATGGCAGTGTACCGCCATTTCAGCTTTTGCCATACCACGAATATTTTTTCTTAAATAGGTTACCAGATCATACATTTCCTGGGG
>DGYV01000069.1:0-293 GCA_002398485.1 Peptococcaceae bacterium UBA4997
TTCCTTATCCCCTTTAGGCGGCGGCACCAAATTTACTATAGCCTCTAAAATTTCCTTGGTTCCCTGCCCTGTTTTGGCAGAGGACAAAATAGCATCCTCGGCGGCTAAACCTATAACTTCCTCTATTTGTTTCTTTACCGCTTCGGGATCGGCATTTGGCAGATCTATTTTATTGATAACAGGTATTATCTCCAAATCATTTTCCAAGGCCAAATAAACATTAGCCAAGGTTTGTGCCTCTATACCCTGCGCGGCATCCACAACCAAAAGAGCACCCTCACAGGCCGCCAAAC
>DGYV01000069.1:473-816 GCA_002398485.1 Peptococcaceae bacterium UBA4997
CGGGAAACCTCATAGTTAAAATCGACATGGCCCGGGGTATCAATAAGGTTAAGGGTATATTCAATACCGTCATCTGCTTTATATTTTATACGCACGGCTTTAAGCTTAATGGTTATACCGCGCTCCTTTTCCAGGTCCATGGCATCCAACACCTGTGCTTCCATTTCCCGCGCCGATAAAGCACCTGTATATTCCAGAAGCCTGTCCGCCAAAGTAGATTTTCCATGGTCAATATGGGCAATGATACAAAAATTTCTCGTTGTCCTTTGACTGTTTGTCATTCCTTATTTAACCTCCTATATTAAACAGCATTAGATTTTTGCCGTCTTTTTAACCTTCTTTT
>DGYV01000069.1:982-3910 GCA_002398485.1 Peptococcaceae bacterium UBA4997
TTTTTAACCTTCTTTTAAAAATTTCCGCCGCAGTTTTTGCTTCAGGCATTCCTAAAGCCAATGTAGAAAAACCATACATCAACGCTCCCGCCCCTACGCAAAAACAAAGTTCTATTAATTGTACTATTTTATTATCCATTGGTAAAACAGCGCTTAAAATAGCGTTCAACATATATACAACCGAACCCATGGCTAACGATAATATAGATACCCGAATAAATGAGCTTAAGAGTTTTTTGCCTCCCAAATGCCCCACTTTATGTATGAGCATAAGCAAAAGTGCAACCATATTGTAAATGCCTGCTAAGGAATAAGCCAAGGCTACACCGCCCTGATCCATTTTATTTACCAAATAAACACTCAAAAGAATGTTGACTATAATAGAAAAAACACCAACCAACACTGGCGTACCGGTATCCTTCAAGGCGTAGAAAGAACGGCTCAAGGTATGGATAGCGGCATAAGCAAAAATACCTATGGTATAAAACAACAAAGCATAAGCAGTAGCTTTGGTATCGGCAGCTGTAAATTTGCCACCGAACTCATAAAGCAAACGTATAACAGGTTCGCCAAGCACAGCAAGTCCTACCGAAGCAGGTACTGTAACAAAAATTACCGAGCGCAGACCCATCATAAAAGATTCCTTAAATTCCTTAATTTCTCCTTTGGCAACATAAGCTGTCATGGTAGGGAAAAAAGCTACCCCCACGGCAATACCAAAAATAGAGATAGGCAATTGCATTAGCCTTTGTGCCGTATGCAATGCCGCAACCATACCATCTGCAAGCCCCGAAGCCAAATTTTGATTAACAAATAAATTGATTTGGCTTACAGCTAAACCTATAAATACAGGTACGATCAATAAAAGTAACTCTCTTACACCCTCATTTTTTAAATCAAAACAAAGGCTGTATTTCAAACCTATTTTATGCAAAGACCTTACCTGAACAATAAAATTAAGCATAGAACCTAAAACTACGCCTACGGAAAAACCTGCAATACCATAACCGGGCCAAACAGCTTCTATGGGCCCAGCCAATAAAACACCGCCGGCAATGGTTCCCAAATTATAAAGAACACCGCCTACGGCAGGAGCAGTAAAATTTTTATAGGAATTTAAAATACCCATACTGATGCCCGAAAAAGACATAAATATTACCTGTATAAACATAATCCTGGTAAGGTTGACCGTCATTTCCGCAGCTGCCGCGTCAAAACCAGGCACCAAAATTTTAATAAGCTGAGGTGTAAAAATCATACCAACGCTTATGCCTATAATTAACAAAACCATTATCCAGTTAAAGATTATACTAGCTACTTTCCAGCCGTCCTCTTCCTGGTTTCTGGCAATATAGCTGGAAAATACCGGTATAAAGGCTGAACTCAAAGCTCCGCCAACCAAAAGCATATAAAGGAAATCCGGTATTGAAAAAGCAGCATTGTAGGCATCTGTAATACGGTTCTGACCAAATTGAGCATAAATCAACACATCCCGCAGATAACCTAAAATACGGGATGCAATCATAGTCATCATCAAAATATTTGCCGCCTGCAACACACCGCTTGCCGCCTTACGGTCCAATAGTTTCACCATCCCGCCTGTCAGAAAAAACACATATACCTTAACTAATTTATTTTACCACAAACAGGCGGAAAATAAAAGCTGTTCTATTAGGGTTTGAGCAGTATCTTGGCTAAAACATCCGCTAAAAGTACAGAAGAATACTTTACTTCTTCAATTGTATTTTCCGTACTGCCCATTTCCACCAAAATAGCTCCTGTAAAAACATGTTGGTTATATCTGCCGTCCTGCACTTTTACCGCACGCAAAAGCCCGGGGTACATTTCTTCCATGGTTTTACCTATTTCTTCCGCAAAAGATTTATTTACTTCCCAATTCGGGTGATTGCTTCTTTTATTGCTGCCAACTACAAGCATAATACGAGCAGCACATTTACCGTTTACCGTACAAGTAGTCATTTTTTTGGTTAACCCTGCATCACGGTGCATATCGATCAAAACACGAATGGAAGGATTATCCTGCATAAGCCTGCTGGCTGTTTTGAGAGAATTACTGTAAGACTTGCTCCAATCAGGATAATCATGAATAGTTTCATCAATTAAAGCTGCAATATTATATTGCTTCAATGCTTTTATCACGGTTTCGGAAGCCTCATAAACACCCCCGTGTTTACCGGCTAATTTGGCAGCACCGGCATAAGGAACATAAGTTTCAGCGCTGTGGCTTGAATAAACCCCTACCAAAGGTTTATCCTTATCCAGTTTTCCCTTTTCTTTATATTCATTCAAAAAAACAAGGCCCTTTTTATCAGGCAAAATTGCCATTACCTCCTGTTTTTCCTGTTTTTCGGATAAAAACATATCGGAGGCAAATGCCACATTAGCCTTAAACGGCAAAAAACTTACTACGAGACTATTAAACATATCGGAAGAATTTATATTTGATGACTCACTAAGATTTTGCAAAGGCAAAACCAAGGCCAATATTTTATAACCCAAACCCTGTAAATTGATGTTTTCCTCTTCTGCGGCTATTTCAAGTGGTTTCAAGCTGAAACCACCTATAAAACCCCATAAAAGCATTAAAAGCAAAAACAAAATGGCACCAGCCATACAGCTGGGACTTTTTTTATTACTGTTATTGATTCGGTTCACCTTAAGGTGTTTTGACAAAATGATTTCACTTCCTTAAGCATTATAAACACATCTTCGATTTTTTATATTTTATGCTTTGAATCATCACCTATGCCGACAAGGACAAATTTAAGCAAACCATATAGATAATAATTACTTGCTTTTTTGGCTTAACCATGATAAAATAATTTGGTCTAAAGACGTATAATTATAATTTTATATATAGCCATTATTGAGGAGGTGAATCCCAATGCCAAACATTAAATCCGCAAA
>DGYV01000069.1:4095-10209 GCA_002398485.1 Peptococcaceae bacterium UBA4997
CCAAACATTAAATCCGCAAAAAAAAGAGTTATAGTTGCCGAATTGCGCCGTCAAAAAAACGCAGCTGAAAAATCTGTTGTTAAAACCGCTATTAAAAAATATGAATCTGCTATTAAAGCAGGTGAAAAAGAACAAGCCGCAAGCTTGTTGAACACTGCGATCAGCCAATTAGATAAAGCCGGTAAAAAAGGTGTTTATCATAAAAACGCTGTTTCCCGTCAGAAATCTCGCTTAACTAAAATTTTTAACCATGCTTAAAAATTAAAATCAAAGCCTCACCATACGGTGAGGCTTTTTTATTATATTTTTATTAAAAATAATATTAAATTGCATTCATTGCGCAAATTTGCATAATAGCTGTTTCAATAGCAGGAACAGGTGCGGAAACACCATTTTTGCTTTTAACATCCGCCTGCAATAAAATTTCCAAAGCCTTATGTAATTGCTCCAAAGTAAATCTACTGCTTTGCCTAAGTGCTTTTTCCACTATAAAATTCCTGCCGTTTTTACCTGTAGCAGAGGCTATCTCATTGATACCGTAACCCCTTTGCCTAAGATTTTTTGCTAAAAACATCAAGTGAAAATGCCCTGCCAAAAGCGGTACTACCATATAGGGTTCTTCCGTAAGCAAAACCTGCTCCAGTTTGGCAAGAGCAACGCTTAAATTGCAATTTGCCACCGCATCGATAATTTCAAATACACTGGTAGTGGTATTTTTGGAACAAATCACATTAACATCGGCAACCGTAATTTTATTTACCGTACCTACATAAGCACACAGTTTGTGTATTTCCTGCTGCAAAAAAGCAAAGTTACTGCCGCTTGCCAAAATTAACTGGCGCACTGCTTCACGCTCTGCGCTTTTACCCCGCAAGTTGATTGCTGTATTTACCCAAGCAATAGCACTTTCACCCTGCAAGGCCTTGAACTCTATGACCTTGCTTTTTTTAATTGCGGCTTTGGTAATGCGTTTGGTTTTGTTTATTTTATCGCCTGCTACAAAAACTAAACAGGTACTGGGGTTAGGGTTTTCCAAATAAGCTATCAAATCCTCCATGCCGTTTAAAGGCTTATCATCTTCCTCTGAATCATCATCATTTTTCTTTTTATTGGCAAACCACGGGCAGTTATCTACCATTACCAGTTTTCTCTCACTGAAAAAGGGCATGGTATTTGCAGCTACAATAACCGAACTGGGGCTTGCTGTCAAGCCATCTATAGTTTCCGCATTGAAATCGTTCTTTCCGTTGGGCGCAAGCAATTCCCAAAGGCTGTTTACGGCAGACTGCAGCAAGTAACGCTCCTCACCCCAAAATAAATATACAGGGGCAACTTTACCTTCGGTAATTTCTTTGATCAACTTTTGATACACAGGTAAGCCCCCTTTTACATAATAAATAATATTTTCGCCGCCAATTGCTTAAAACCTTTATTGGATATATGTATCCACATACCAGTTTGTACCATCCGTATTGATTATAACAGCACCGTTTTTATCCGTACGGTAAACATTAGTTCCTTGCTGCAGCCAATAATTTATAACCTCATCCGCCGGATGACCGTAACTGTTGTTCCTGCCCACACTTATAATAACACCCTGCGGAGCAAACTTGGAATACCACAGCTCATCATAACTATTCTTACTGCCATGATGCGGTATTTGCAAATAATCTATATCGCTCCAATCCCAATCCCCTATAAATTCCATTTGTTCAGCACCATCCAAATCACCTGTAAACAGTAAATCAAATTCACCGTAAGTTATTTTTATTACCAATGAACCTCTGTTGGCTCCATCCTCAGTATATACAGTACCTTGCTGGGGTGAATAAACCGTGATTTTAAGATTCTCCTCGGGGTTTAAAACCATTCCCGCATAAACATATTGCACCTGCACCTTTTTTGCCGTAGCTAAAGCAAGTAATTCCTCTTGCAGGGCCACATCTTCATAATTATTAGACAAAACCAGGCTTTCAACAGGCATTTGCTCAAGTACTGCCAATAATCCCCCTGCATGGTCGGAATGGGGGTGGCTGTTGATCATGACTTCAATATCATCAATACCCTTACGGCGCAAATAAGGCAGTACCGTATATTCCCCAACTCCTTTAAGATTAAAATCATTACCGCCCGCATCTAGCAAAATATCATTACCTGCTGGAGTTTGAATAAGAATACCATCACCCTGCCCAACATCCATAAAAGTTATTTCTAAAGTATTAGAATGTTTAACAGGAATAAATAAAAGAAATAATGCTAATACAACAGGAATAATAGCAAAAAGCTTATCCTTTATTTTAAGATTTGACTGTTGCAAAAACCAAACAGCCACAATAAGTAATATATAATAACTGATAAGCACAAATAAATCAGGACTGGCAATTATTTTATAAGCTCCGGGTATTTTATTAGAGAAATTTGCGCCATCGAACATAAGTTGTGCCAAAAACCCCGCCCCGTAAAGGGGCACATCGCCGCAACCGATCAATGAAAAGGGTATTGACAATAAACCTAAAATTACTATAATACCCGACATAGCTACAGCAATAGGCGATAAAATAAGCCCTACTACCGTAAAAACATTAAAATAATAAGCAGTTAAAGCTGCTACAGCTATTTGAGCAGCCAAGGTAACCGTAAGAAATTCCGAAAAACACCATTTTGGCCAAAGATTGAGTGTAAAAATTATACCTGCCGTAGCCGCAAAAGATAATTGAAAACCCGCATCAAAAAGAAAAAGCGGCCTCCATAATAAACATAAAAAAGCTGCTATAAAAAGTGCGGTGGGAGCATCATTTTTTTCACCCATAATAACAGCGGCTGCGGCAATAACAGCCATAATGGAAGATCTTAGCACAGGCGGTGAAAACCCCGTCATCACACTAAACAAAGCCACAAAAAGAACTACCATAAAAAACTTGCCCAAGCGCTTTATATGAAAAATTCCCGCTAAACCCATAGCCAGCATGATTACATAAAGAATATTACCGCCAGATACAGTAAAAAGATGCATGATACCCGTTTGGGAAAGGATTTGCCTTTCCGAACTTTCCAGGGCAGATTTATCCCCAAGCACAATACCCGCAACAAATTTGGCCTGCTGTTCGGGAAGTTTTACCATAGCTTTTTCCAAACGCTCACGCAGATCGAGAGCAAAACCAATAAAAAACTTACCTTTGCCTTCACCTGTTACAATAACTCCATTACTATCAGCAAAAACAGTAGCCACTATTTTATTGGTAAACAGGTAACGGTTATAATCAAAAGCTCCTTCGTTTAGGGTTTGTTTGTTTTTGGCGATTTTTCCACTTATAAATACCTCATCGCCATATTTAACAGGTATATTTTCACTATAAACTAAAATTTTCACATTGCCGTCTTCAGGTTTTACTGTAAGCTTAAGCCTTTTATCAGCTAAAACAGGGCTATCCACCACAACACCTTGAATTTCAATTTCAGTATCTGCAGGATAAAGCAAGGCTTCTCTTTCTAAACCTTCAATATCAATAGCTCCCCACACAAAACCTGTACAAAGAGATGCCACTAAAAAAAGGCCGTAAAGCCTTTTGGTAAACCCCAATATAAGGCACAGCAACGCCAAAACCATCAAAATAACTATAAGCCTAAAATCAAAAGGCAGCAACAGGGCGCACAAAATACCCATGCCGAAAGCACATATCAGCACAGGTAAAGTCCACAACTGCCATAATTTTATTATTGGGGTTTTAAGCCTACTCAACACAGATTAAGCCCTTTATCTTCTCATAAGTTTTATCGCCAATACCACTTACATCCGTAATATTGGCAATGCTTGCAAAATCACCGCTTTGCTTTCTGTATTCAATTATTGCCGCCGCCCGCTTTTCCCCTATATTGGGCAACTGCATTAACTGCGCCGCTGTAGCGGTATTGATATTTATTTTTTTACCTGAGGCTTCGGTTATCTTTTTAGGTGTATTATTTTTGTACGTATTACTATGGCTGACAGGCTTAGAGTTTTCAACAGGTATTTCGGCTACCGTTTCCGCTTCTGCGGCTTGTACATCGGCTAACAATGGTATAATAATCCTATCACCGTCTTTTAATATTTGAGCACTATCAATTGAGGATGTATCCGCATTTTCGCTTAAACCCACATAAGCTAAAAGCTCACCTAAGGCAGTTCCTTCAGGTACAGCATAATAACCTTGATTAAGCACAGCCCCATTCAAGCTTACGGCAAACTGCCCTTCCATTTTTGCTTCAGGTACTGCCAAAACACTTATACTATCTGCCATGGCCTGTGCGGAAAAACCTGTATTTGCGGAACCATCAATAAAACGAGCATATTTTACGCCCGCTCCGAAAATGATCGCCAGCATTACAATACCCACTACAAGGTATTTATGATAATCTGTTTTGATTTTCACGGGAATATCGTTTTGCAAAACATCTTCTTTCTTTTTAGCAGCCATTATGATCTCTCCAACTATAATTCAGCATAATTCGTTGTTTTATGCAAATATTTTACATTTTTTAGCAAATATCCTCTAAATATGGGTATTAGCTATATTTACTCATATGGGTATTACCTATATTTTATAATAAGTCAGAGGTGATTATATGATTTTTCGCAGGATAAAGGATTTACGAGAAGATAATGACTTAAAACAAGAAAATCTTGCCCAATATTTGAATATAAAACAAAGCACCTATTCCAATTATGAAACAGGTAAAATCAATGTAACTATTGAAACCTTTATAAAATTAGCCCAATATTACAATACCAGCATAGATTATCTTACAGGCTTAACAGATGAACACAAGCCTTATCCTAAAAGCAAAAAATAATATGCATTTGATTTTTAAAAGCAGCTGCAATTCTTTATATAAAAAATCACAACCATTTTTAAAAATTGGTTGTGATTTTTATTTTTTAACAAACTATCACGTTATGATCAAATTTATTTTACCACTATATTAACCAGTTTTTTAGGCACTACCACTATTTTAACTATTTCCTTGCCTCCCAGCCATAAAGAAAGGTTATCATGTTTTTTAATAAAGTCCTCCACTTGGGCTTTAGGCAAACTGCTGGAAATCATTAAGCGTTCTTTCAGCTTACCGTTTACCTGAACAACTATTTCTACTTCATCTTGAATCATATACTCTTCATTATACTGAGGCCATTTATGATTATACAAACTGCCGCTGTTACCCAATACTTCCCATAATTCATCACCTGTATGAGGAGCAAAGGGAGAAAGCATGGTCACAAGGCTTTCAATTGCTTCCATAAGAATAGTTTTATTGGCATTGGCACCTGCCTTATCCATATAAGCGGCAATAGCATTTACCATTTCCATTAAAGCACTGATAGCAGTATTAAAATTGAAACGCTGGGAAATATCGTCAGTAACTTTTTTAATGGTTAGGTGAACTATACGACGCAGTTCCTTATCCTCTGCCTCAACAGGTTTTTCCTTAAGGGGCAAAGAAACGGCATTATTAACAAGGTTCCACATCCTATTCAGGAAACGGTAACAGCCTGCCACTGCTGCATCGTTCCATTCCAGATCCCTTTCGGGTGGAGCTGCAAACAGGATGAACAAACGTGCCGTATCGGCACCGTATTTATTGATTATCTCTTCAGGACTTACCACATTACCAATACTCTTGGACATTTTTTTGCCGTCTTTTAAAACCATGCCCTGAGTCAACAGGTTTTCAAAAGGCTCAGAAACAGAAATCAAGCCCATATCATTAAGCGCTTTGGCAAAGAAGCGGGCATACATAAGGTGTAAAATAGCGTGCTCCACACCACCAATATATTGATCCACATTCATCCAATAGTCAACTGCTCTTTTATCCCAGGCTTTCTCTGCATTGTGCGGATCACAATAGCGCAAAAAATACCAGGAGGAACATACAAAAGTATCCATAGTATCAGTTTCCCTGTGGGCAGGGCCGCCACAAACAGGGCAAACTGTATTCACAAAAGCTGGGCTGGTTTTTAATGGTGATTCGCCTGAAGGCAAAAACTCAACGTCGGTAGGTAATATTACTGGCAGATCCTGATCAGGCACAGGCACAAAACCACATTTTTCACAACGCACCATGGGAATAGGTGCCCCC
>DGYV01000069.1:10388-14072 GCA_002398485.1 Peptococcaceae bacterium UBA4997
CCCCCAATAACGTTGACGAGAAATCAGCCAATCCCGCAGACGGTAATTAACAACTCTTTTACCAAGACCATTAGTTTCCATATAATCAGCCATAGCCTTCATACCTTCGGTACTGTTAGGCATACCGCTGAATTCAGCGGAATTTACCAACACGCCGTCTTCCTCATAAGCTGCGGTAAGGGTTTGGCCTGCTTCCTCAAGACTTTTGGCAATAACTTCTTTAACCGGCAAACCGTATTTGGCAGCAAAATCAAAGTCTCTTTGGTCATGCGCGGGAACCCCCATAACGGCACCTGTACCATAATCCATAAGCACATAATTGGTTATCCAAATGGGAACTTCCTCACCCGTCATTGGGTTTATGGCATAACTGCCAATAAACATACCCTCTTTTTCCAATTCTGTGGAAGTACGGTCAACATTGGATAAAGCCTGAACCTTTTTCTTAAATTGATTAACTGCCTTCTCATATTCCGTGCCCTGACTAAGCTTTTCAACCATAGGATGCTCGGGAGCAAGCACTATATAGGTAACACCGTAAACCGTATCATGACGGGTGGTAAATACGGGCAAAGCTTCACCGTCTTTAGTTTTGAATACCAGTTCTACACCTTCGCTCCTGCCTATCCAGTTATCCTGCATGATCTTTACTTTATCCGGCCAACCGGGCAGCTTGTCCAAATCATCCAGGAGCCTTTGTGCATAATCTGTTATTTTAAAGAACCACTGTTCCAAATCTTTTTTGATAACTTCGGTACGGCAACGTTCACAGGAACCATCCACTACCTGTTCATTCGCTAATACAGTATTGCAGGAAGGACACCAGTTAACAGCCGCCTTTTTCTTATATACCAAGCCCTTTTTAAAAAATTGAATAAAGATCCACTGTGTCCATTTATAATAATCAGGCAGGCAGGTAGTAAATTCTCTGTTCCAATCATAACTCAAGCCCATGCTTTGCAGTTGTTTGCGCATATTAGAAATATTGGAAATCGTCCATTCGGCAGGAAAAATATTGTGCTTGATGGCAGCGTTTTCCGCAGGCAAACCGAAAGAATCCCAACCCATTGGGTGCAAAACATTAAAGCCCTGCATTTTTTTAAAACGAGCCACCACATCACCTATGGAATAGTTGCGCACATGCCCCATATGAAGGTTACCGGAAGGATAAGGGAACATTTCCAAAACATAATATTTAGGTTTAGATTTATCCTCATCTACTTTATAAATATTATTTTCTGCCCATTTTTTTTGCCATTTTTGCTCTATTGAGCGAAAATCATATTGCCTTTCTGCCATCATAATACCTCCTGAAATATATAATAAATTCCAACAAGAACTTAAACATACTAGTATAGTTTACTGCATTTTTGTTTATAATTCAAGGACTTTAAACAAAAAGCAAACCGCCCCGACAAATGCCGGAACGGCTTACTTTAAGGTTCGTTCAATCATAGACTATGTTTCCCCTTCTTTTTGGCATTGGGTCTTAAAGCTTTAATCGTCATGCTTTCATACATGAACGAAAACTAAGTTGCTTTCCTACAACCGCAGCCGAAAAGCCTTTGAATAATCTACCAGTTTTTATTTCCAACATGTACTTAGATGGCTTTTACTTCTGGCACTCTGACTATTCTTAAACTTTTCCCATAAAACCCGCAACCAAATTCTAATGCATTAGTTTACCGTACGGGTTTGGCTCTTTATCCCTCCTAACCTACTGAGAATTCCTTACAAACTGGGTTTGTTGCAGACATCCTTTAAAGCTGGAACAAGATAAATCACCTTCGACAAAAGCCTTCTTCCTTAATAATCTTACCGGCAAAATCCCCTACCGGTTCAGGGTTTTTTAACACTCTCCGGTATTTATTAGGGCCTACAACTTTTGCCTCGCCATATTCCAAGTGTTTTAATCTATCTCAATTACTACCGCAAAAGTGATGGACTACGGAACACTTTGGAATATTTGCTGATTTCATTATATACAATGGATTTGCAAAATGCAACCCCTTTTGACTAAAATCCTTTAAGTATTCTGAATACTTTAAAAAATACCCTATGTGCTTACTTATCAATCCTCTAAATCATGGCTTTTAACAGAAATTATAACAAAAAATAGTATATTGATATTTTTATAAAAACTTATTTAAAAATTTCTAGTAAAAATTCTGTTTATTTTTTTAACTTTTTAACCCCATAAAATGCAAATAAACCGGCTAAACAAGCTATATAAAAATAACCGAAAGTATTAATACTTTCGGTTAAGATAATCTATTAAAGAGCTTTTTAAAAAATTAGTTTTACTTTTTTAATTTACTTATATATTTTTCAGCCGCTACAGCAGCTATGGCACCGTCTGACGCTGCTGTTACTACCTGGCGCAAAAACTTATGCGTGCCATCACCCGCGGCATAAACACCTGCTAAATTTGTTTCCATTTTTTCGCTGACTTTGATATAACCCTTACTGTCTAATTCTACCTGCCCTGCCAAAAATGCTGTAGAAGCAGTAAGTTCAGGGAAGAGAAACACACCGTTTACTTCCAGTCCTGATATTTCATTATTTTCCATGTTCTGAATAATAGCTTTATTTACCATGGCATCACCTTGTATTTCAATAATATTCGTATGCCACAAAAGCTTTATTTTATTATTTGCCTGTGCTTCTTTAAGTAATTCCTCACTTACTTTTTCATCTGATTTATTAAAAGGTATAGTAACATAAACTTCTTTAGCAAAACGGGTAAGAAAAATAGCTTCTTCCATTCCATGATCGTTATATACAGCTACAGCAGTAGATAAACCTTCAAAAAAAGTGGCATCACAATTAACACAATAAGAAACCCCCCTGCCCATAAAGGTTTTTTCTCCTTTTAGGGAATTCTCTTTCGGCACACCAGGGCAAAGGATAACAGCTGCAGCCTCATAAGTGTTTTCTTCTGTATTTATAGTTTTTATTTCACTTGCCAAATCCAAACTTTCAGCCGTTTCCTGCACTATTTCCGCGCCGCAGTAAAGGGCATGTTCACGCCATTTGGCCATTAAAACTGGGCCTGAAACATCTCCAAAATAACCGGGGTAATTATCTATTTCCCTGGAACCAAGAATACGACCACCGGCTTCATCTTTTTCCAATACCAGTGTGGTAAGTTTGGCTCTGGCAGCGTAAATAGCAGCAGCCAAGCCTGCGGGACCGCCACCGATGATCACAACATCATATTTTTGCATAAGCTAAAGCCTCCTTTTTTGTTTAAATAGCTTTAAGGTTTTTAAGTGAAATATCCAAAATAGGTGCGGAATGAGTAAGTGCGCCTACAGATATATAATCAACACCCATAGCAGCCAATTTTTGCAGCCTTTCCTTGCTCATATTGCCCGAACATTCGATTTTGGCTTTGCCCGCAACCATTTTAACGGCAATTTCCGTATCCTCATCCGACATATTGTCCAGCATTATTATATCTGCTTCTGCTGCCAATGCTTCTTCAAGCATTGCCAAATTTTCAACCTCAACTTCTATTTTGCGCACAAAAGGAGCATATGCTCTGGCTAAAGCCACTGCTTCCTTTACACCACCGGCAGCACCTATATGATTATCTTTGATCAAAACACCATCAGAAAGGTTTGTTCTGTGGTTATAACCGCCACCCGCTTTAACAGCATATTTTTCAAAAATACGCATATT